>JAKAMI010000028.1 GCA_021812945.1 bacterium | reverse complement strand
AATTCCCAGGCCAACTCAAAGTGTGTTATGCTTCGCATAATGCGGCAACCCTCCTTTTCTCTCTATTAAGATTAACTCCCTAATAGAAAGTATAGCGGTTGTCGCATTTTAAGTGATAATTTTTCGGCGATCTGTCCGTGAATCCGATAATTATACAGTCATAACCTGAAAAGATGATTTACAGGATATATGCTGTGTGGAAGAGGAAAAGTCCATATGTTAAGGTGCAAACTACTTGACACAAGATTCTAGGTCTCGAGTCCGCTTGGCGGCGAGAAATCTCCTGATCCACTATTGTATATCACGCAGGGGATTTCTCGCTCGATGACTCGCTCGAAATGACAGCAAGTGATTACCAGATAGTGGATAAAAGCACCCTCCGGCAGCTTTCCCTTCCTCCGACACAAACACTAAACCATGAGTACAAGGGTATTTACTCCTCGCTCAGACGGAAGCGCCAGACGGAGAATACGAACAAAATCACGATCCATCCGACGACGATGATGGCGTTGATCGGATTGTTAAACGGCGACGAGGCCTCCAGAGTCACCCCGCGAATCATCCGCAGAAGCGGCGCCAACGGCAGAAACTGGACAACACTAAACAGCCACTTCGGCAGAGCGTCTATGGGAAAGAAAACGCCGGCCAAAAACATCATCGGGATCGCTATAGCTTGCGACATCCCCTCCGCGGCATCGGTAGTTTTCGAAATTGCGGCGATGGCAAAGCCTAAAAGCTGAAACAAAAGCGAACCGAATAGGGCTATAACATAGATAATGCCGATATTGCCGTAAATGTGAGCGTCAAAGAACTGTTTCCCGATGAATAATATCAGAGAGATCTGGAAAATATTTAAAACCAGTCTCGATAAACCCTCGGCGGCGATAAAAACCCAACTTTTAAGCGGGGTTGTGGTAATTCGTTTCAAGATTTTGTCCTCACGATACTTACTCATAGCGATGGCCACGCCCATGATTGAGGAATTCATTAGCGCCAGACCCAAGATTCCGGCTAGAACAAAATCAAAATATGTCAGCGTTCGATTGTTTAGCTTTTCAGTCTCGATCGAAAATATCGGCTGAGTTTTCGTCGTTTGGTAGTTAAGCGAGGTTAGATAACCGTTAACAACACCGGAAAGAGTACTGTAAACTTGAGCGTTGCCCGGATCATAGATTATGGTTACGGACTTAGCCGATGTCCGGGAAAGATCGCCGAAACCTTCCGGAATCACCAACGCCGCCGATATATTGTTTTTACCGATGGCCTCTTTGGCAGTATCGACGCTGCTTTCTTCGGTAATCTTAAAAACTTTGGAATTATTTAGAACACCGGTTAGGTTATCGGTTATCTGGTTATGAGAGCTTTGTACCAAACCGATAGTTCCGACATTGGCGTTTTTTCCAAAAAACAAGCCGAAGATTACCGTGAAAAGAAGCGGGAACATAAAAGCCCAGAACAGCGATTGCCTGTTCCGAACAATCATTTTTAGGTTAGCGACAAATAGTTTCCACAACATTGTATTAAGTTAAAAGTTATAAAGTTAAAAAGTTTATAAAGTATTTGGTTATCCTAACAACTTTACGAACTTTATGGACTTTACAAACTTTATAAACTTTACGAACTCATTCCTCGATCCTCTTCCCTGTCAGTTCTATAAACACATCCTCCAACGTCGCCCGCCCGACTTCCAGGCTTTCCGGATCGATGGTTTCGACAATTTTTAAAGCCGACATTAAGCCCTTGTGGGATTTTATTTTAAGATGATAATGATCTTCTTTGCCGTGGAGTAGATCGACAATCGCAAACTTTTCAAGTTTTTTAATCTGGCCGTCGAGTTTATTGGTGACAAAAGTGATAGAATACGGTTCCTTAATCTTGTCGACCAGTTTGTGGGTCTCGTCGAGCGCCAAAATCTTACCCGAATCCATAATGGCCACCCGATCGCAAAGCGCCTCGGCTTCCTCCATATAATGGGTGGTTAGAATGATGGTCTTGCCGCGTTTCTTAATGTCGGTAATCAATTTCCAGAGATTGCGCCGAGCTATCGGGTCAAGACCGGTGGTCGGTTCATCCAAAAAAACTATCTCCGGATCGTTAACCAGCGATGCAACTATCGAAAACCTCTGTTTCTGCCCGCCGGAGAGCTGGTTGACCAAAGATTTTGATTTTGATTCCAGATCGACCATCTTCAAAAGTTCATCCGCGTCTACGCTTGAGTTATAAAACGAACAAAATAACTCGAGAATTTCTCTTAAGCTTAAAAAGCTGTAATAAGCCGAAGATTGAAGCTGAACTCCGATTTGTTTTTTAATTTCTGAAGGGTCCAAGGAGACGTCTTTGTCTAAGACTTTGATATTTCCGGAAGTCGGACGCCTTAAACCCTCTATCATTTCCAGAGTGGTGGTTTTCCCGGCTCCGTTTTCGCCCAAAAGCCCAAAAATCTCACCCGTAAAAACCTCAAAAGAAATACCGTCGACTGCCGCTAAATTTCCGTAGCGTTTGGTTAGTTTTTTGACCTTGATTACCGCTTGGCTCGTCATAACAAATATAATAAAACGATAAAAAATAAATGATCTAACGGCTTAGTCATCCGGTCCTACTTGACTCCGGAAATCTGCGGCCGTTTCTTTCTGCGGCCGTGAAGTAAGGTGTAGACCATAATCCGAAGCCCCCGCGGCAGAAAAAAGAAAAGATATCGCATCAAAGCCATAAAGCCCCAACGATTCATCATCGCCCTGGTCTGGCCGAATTCCAAAGCGTTTCTCAAATCATCGGCTGTCTTGCCTTCAAACAAGGTATAGGCCATGCCGATAGCCTTTAGTATATGGGCATCGCTGCCCCCGACCTCGGCCTTGAAAAGTAAGGCATCGTTTAAAAATCTGGCTCGTAGATTTTCTTTTTTTAAAGTCGGCGTGCCGTTGATCACCTCAATGCCGGCTATAAGTCCGATATCGCGAATCAGCGTCACGAAACCGACACCGTCCATGATGATATTTTTGTCCTTCATCCTGGTGTGGTAAAAAGGATGCGGGGCGATAGCAATTCCCCCCTGTTTTTTTATCTCTTTGAGTGTTTCGCGGGTTGAGAGATCGCTCCTGATTTTTTCTTTCAGAAAAAGGCCGAGAATGTGACCTTGTCTGGTGCTTATCTCTTGACCGATGACCGCCTCAAAACGATACTTTTTTTGTTTTATTAATTTCTCAGCCTCTTTTGCGCCCTCGATAGTGTTATGGTCGCAGATGGCAATGACATTTAGATCCGTCTCTTTCTGGACATAATCCAGAATCTGCCCGACACTGGGCTGACCATCCGAATAATTTGAATGTATATGAATATCGGCATGCCCCAAATCAACATGGCTGATGTCACTGATTTTCAGGGTTTTGGTTTTTTCAAGAATTTTTATCGGCACAAAAAAATCTTATCGAAAAACATCCTTAATGTCCAGACTTTTGACAACCTTGGCCGATCTTTGGTAAAATGGTTGAGGAATAGTCAATCCCCAAAATATTATCGTTTTGGGGCGAAATGTTTTATCTGCCCTTATCTACTGTTGCGAAGTAATTATTCTGTCATCGTGAGTTTTATTTTGTCATCCTGAGCTTGCGAAGGATCTAATCTATTGATAGAGATCCTTCGCAAGCTCAGGATGACAACATTAGCTTAAGATGACAGAACAGCCTATATAACACTGCAAACTAGGAATAACAGTCCTTACTTATGAAAATATTAAAAACAAAAAGTCACAGCGAAAACGGCCTCCGTCTCGGTTTTTGGAGGCGTAATTGGAAAAAAACTTGGTTTAGAATTCTAACAATCCTGATCGGCTTGGCGCTGATCGGGGTTATCTCGTGGTTGTTGACCGGATATTCCCTAGCCAAACGGATATTCACCGTCAATTTTTCCGGCGGTTCTCAGCTTTTAAAACTTCTGACTCATTCAACCGATCCCTTAAAAGGCCAAAGCGACGGCCGGGTCAATGTTTTGCTTCTGGGATACGGCGGAACTGGCCATGACGGCCCCTACTTGACCGACACCATCCAACTGGTCTCCATAGATACCAAAAACAATAAAGTCGCCATGATTTCTCTGCCCCGCGACCTGTATGTTGAAACTAAAAATCCTTATTATGCCGGCAAAATCAACGCTCTCTACACCTTAGGCAAACCGGTTGACCCAAAGTCCAAATACGACAGCGCCGCTTTAGTCGAAGACGAAGTTTCCACCATCACCGGACTGCCCATACATTATTACGCTAGCTTAGACTTCGACGGTTTCAAGAAAGCCATCGACCAAGTCGATGGCATTGATCTGACGGTTGACCGGACATTTACCGACTACGAATACCCTGCCGATAAGGGCGACGGATTTTTGCCGCCGCAAACTTTTAAGTCAGGGCCTCAACACATGGACGGCGCCAGAGCGCTTATCTACACCCGTTCCCGCCACTCGGCCGGAGGCGAGGGTTCGGACTTTGCCAGGTCCCTACGGCAACAAAAAGTCTTAGCCGCTTTCAAAACCAAACTGACATCTTCCGGCATGCTGGATAATCCAGCTAGGGTTTTGTCTCTGATCGATGTTTTAAGCTCCAGTCTTCGTACCGATATGCAACCGACCGAGATCAAGGCGCTAGCCACGCTTCTCAAAGGTGTCGATACCTCAAACGTCATTTCGAAAACCCTGGATAACAGCCCTGAAGGACTGTTGGCTGATTTCAACAACTCCGACGAGATTTATTACCTAAAACCCAGAGCCGGAGTCAACAATTGGTCGCAGATCCAAAACTTGGCTAAAAACATTTTCAACAGCCAAAACACTATCAACTACGCCGCCAAGATTGAGATCTTAAACGGTAGCCAGATTTCCGGCCAAGCAAGCTCGCTGGCCGCCGCCTTGAAGAATTACGGTTTTACCAATGTCAGTGTCGATAAATCAACCGTAGTCAGTCAAACCGTAATCTACGATTATACGGACGGAGCCCAAAAATCTACCCTAGATTTCCTGGCGGATAAATTAGATTGCTCGGTGATCAAAAAATCCAAAACCGATTCTATCAACTACGATATTTCAATAGTCCTAGGTAATAATTATAAGGACATAAGTGGCGCTCTTAAAGAAAGCTCTCTCAAGCAATCTGGCACTTAACATTCTGGGGACCGGGCTGGTGGTGTTCCTGTCCGGTTTTTTTTGGCTGGACTTGGAAAACTTAGCCTCGCTCTCGGCTATCAATCAGATCACCCGGGTTTTGGTAATTGTTTTGGGATTAGTTTCGATCTATCTAATTTTTACGCGATCGTTCCCTAACTTACCGATTTTGTTCCTCGTTTTCACCGGCTGCTACTTTCTCTACGAACAATTTTTCGCTCACTCCTGGCCGATCTATCTGATTTTGACATTTTTCTTCGTCATTCTCTGGCTGATTTTTCCTATTTTCCACATCAAGATCAACCACGGTATCTATTTCTTCCTATTTGTTCTAACGCTTTTTGAGGTCTTCGTCGCTTTAAGTTATTGGTTGGTCAACCCTATGACCAGAAGTATGATTATGGCCATCACCGCCTATCTGTTCGGCGGCTGGCTGCTAAATCTCGAAAATAAAGACAATAAGCTAATGAACGGTTACTATTTCTATGCTTTGGTGGCATTTCTAACCATCCTCCTGACCAGCCACTGGGGACGTTAATAATTCGGATTCGATCCGCGACCGCCTCCCCCTGTCTTGAAGCCTTGATTCGCTTTGTTTTTGATTATAAATTATGATATTGTATGAAAAGTAATTTGACTTACAGAATCCCCACTCGAGTCCAATATCAAAATCCAAATTCCAAATAAAAGGTTAAATACGAGGAGACTTATATGAAAATCAACTTCCGACCCAAGATCAGGATTCCTAAAGTCAAAGTCCCGCAGAGACTGAAACCGGAGAAAGGCTGGTCGCGAAAATATACCCTATTCTTTGGAAATATTTTTGGCAACAAAAAGCTTCGGAGAGTTTTGGTTGTCGCGGTGGTCTCTACGACTTCGATTTTGTTTCTGGTCGAGATAGTGTTCGCAGTGCTGATCTATGCAGCTAAAGTTAACAATCCGGCCACAAAAATGGTCGCTAAACTAGTGCCTTATCCTGCGGTCTTGGTCAATTTTTCTTCCATTAGTATTGATGATTTCAATTTCGAGAAAGCTTATATAACTCATTTTTACGATCAGGCGCGAAAAGAGATTCCGGCGGGCATGGATTCTCAGATCGTAGACCAGCTAATCGAATCGCGCCTCCTGGAGCAAAAAGCTTCGGCTTACAACGTGAAAATCTCCAACCAAGAAGTCGACGATACCATCAACACGCTGGCCGATCAAAACGGCGGCCGAGCTGAAGTTGAAAAGGTCCTTGAATCGTACTATGGTCTGGATCTGAAACAATTCCGCAGCCTGGTCAGAAGCCAGTTGTTGCGGGTCAAAATGAAGGACACTGTTCCGGTTCGGGTCAAGGCCAGTCATATTTTAATTAAAGTTGATAAAGCAGCCGATGCGGCTACCGTCGCTGCTGCCAAGGCTAAAGCTGATGGCATCTACAATGATTTGAAAGGCGGCGCTGATTTTGCCGAAAAGGCTAAAGCGCTTTCGGACGATACCGGCAGCCGAGACCAAGGAGGCGATTTGGGTTTCTTTAGTTATGGGGATATGGTCAAGGAGTTTCAGGATGCAGCTTTCTCGTTACAGCTAAACGAGATTTCTCAACCGGTGCGCACAGACTACGGCTGGCATATTATTAAGGTTACCGATAAAAAAGGATTTGAAAAAATGAGCTTCGATAGTTGGCTTAGCGGACTCAAGACCAAATCGTTCGTCAAAAATCTTTTAACGCTAAACTAGGCGACCGCTAAAGCACGCGTAACTCCAGTCTACTCTCCGGCGTATAGCGCGATAAACAAATGTAATTTTTATGAAGATTTGTAAAATTTTTTTGGTGATCTTTGTTTTCGCGGCGCTTTTAGGTGCGACCGGTTGTTCCATAAGACAGGAACAACCCACTCGGCAGGATCGCGTTCAACCGAAGTAAGTTTTGCTTCAGGGGTAGTCATCTTTTGGGTCTTGCCTAGTAGTTGATTTTAATAACCGGCACTGTGAATAGAAATTTTTCTCTAAATAATCTAATAAGCGCGACTTTTTTGGTTTTTTTGACCAAAGCGCTTTTTTTGATAGTCCGTTTCCTTGGAATCGGCCACGGCTCTACCTGGCCCGGCGAGATAGCTCTAACCCTTAGAAAGGATTTTATCAGAAGAGTCCTAGCCAAAAATCCGAAACTTCAGGTGGTTTTGGTTGTCGGCACGAATGGCAAAACCACTTGCACCAAATTAATTTCCCACATCCTGGAAGAAAACGGACTTAGGACCTTTTCGAATAAAACGGGGGCTAATTTGGTCAATGGTATAGCCTCGGCTTTGATTGAAAATGCAAATATCTTCGGGAGATACAAGTACGACGTGGCGGTCTTTGAAGTTGATGAAAATATGTTGCCGATTTTGACCACGCAGTTTGCCCCAAAAGCTATACTGGCTCTCAACTTATTCCGCGACCAGCTTGATCGGTACGGAGAAGTCGACACGATTCGCGCCAGATGGGAACACTGTTTCTCGGCCCTGTTGAATAAAACCACCGTAATTTTAAACGGGCAGGATCCGAATCTTTTCTTTCTTGGTAAAAAGATAAACAAAAAAGTTCGTTATTTTGGCCTTAAGGACGAGACTATCGCCGACAATCACATCCTGTCCGTTGAGGCTGACGCCACCTATTGCCCAATTTGTCTTCGTCCTTTGACTTTTTCAAAAATCGCCTATTCGCACATCGGGATTTTCAAATGTGAGAATTGCGGCAGTAACGAAAACAGTTGCACCGACCTCGGCGAAGAGGTCAAGAGTCCGCTTCAAGGCGTCTTTAACAGATACAATGTTAGCGCGGTCAGCCTGCTACTGAAAACGGTATTCGGACTAAGCATTAAAAATATCAATCGAGGCCTGAAAAGTTTTGAGCCGGCCTTTGGTAGACAAGAGACAATCGATTTTCAAGGTCGGAAAATATTGATCCAGCTCTCCAAAAATCCGGTCGGCTTCAACCAGTCAATCGGGCTGATCGGCAAAGCTAAGGCTCCAAAAACTAAAGTTATAATCCTTTTGAGCGATGCCACACCCGACGGTCATGACGTTTCCTGGATTTGGGATGTTGACTTCGAAGAACTGGTCCAGCGGGTGGAAAAGATCTGGGTTTCCGGGCACAGGGCCTACGATATGGGGATACGTATCAAATACGCCCTCAGGGAAATTTCCGGAGGAAAGGTCGATGACCGATCAATCAAACGCAAACTTTCGGTTAGCTGGGATGTTGAAAATATTTTAAGGGAAGTGCTGGCTTCCAGTCAACCGGGCGATCTAATTTATGCTTTTCCGGTTTATTCGGAGATGTTGGATTTTAGAAAGAGACTAATCGGTGACTCGATGGAGATTAAAAATCGATGAAAAACCCCAAAATAACCATTGGCTGGCTCTATCCGGATTTTATGAATACCTACGGTGACCGAGGCAATATTCTTGTTCTTAAAAGCCGCTGTCTGGAACGCGGGATCTTAGTCGAGGTAATTGATATTTCTCTCGGAAGCCAGGCTTCTGAAATTCTTAGGGCGGACTTTTTATTTATGGGAGGGGCTCAGGATCGACAGCAAGAAATCGTCTATAAGGATCTTCACCTGAAAAAGAAATTCCTGCAACAAGCGGTGGAAAGGGAAATCCCCGGTTTGTATATTTGCGGCGCCTATCAGCTTCTCGGAAATTATTATATCACGGCCGAGGGCGTGCCGATCAAGGGACTTGAAATACTCGGCCTCTATACGGAAAATCCGGGCAAAAAAAGATTAGTTGGAAATATCGTGGTAAAGACCGAGATTGAGGAGTTGAAAGACCAGTTGATTATCGGTTTTGAAAACCACGGCGGACAGACTTTCTTAAACAAAGATATGCGCCCCTTTGGGGAAATTGTCCGAGGCCACGGAAACAACGAGATCGATCCCAATGAGGGCGTCTATTACAAAAATACCATCGGAACTTACCTTCACGGGCCGATTTTTTCTAAAAATCCTCGGCTTGCAGACTGGTTTATTGCGAAAGCTCTAAAAGTGAAATATGGCGAGGATGTTCAACTCAAACCGATGAACGACCGGTTTGAATTTCTGGCTCGTCAACAATTTTTGACCCAAGATCACGCTTGACCGCTTATCATAATTCATTGGTTTTCCAATACAAAAACCCCTTTCGAGCAAGGGGTTTTTGTTTGGGCTCTTTTCCGTTTCATTCTGCCGAAACTTCGTTCGGAGAAATCATCAGTCCCCCTGAGGGGGATACGGAGGGACGCACTTCCTTGTGCGGCCTCCGGTTAGTTCACCAGTCTCCGTCCGGCGCCGGGTCGTCGCCCTTCTCGGGCGGCTGGGTCGGCTGCTCATCCGTAGTTGGTGGTGCCTCCTCGATCGGAACAACTTCTCCCTCGTCCGGGGCCGCCTGACCCTCGTCCCGCGTTACCTGCTCGCGGCCTCGCAAAATATCAGCAGGTGCATCGGCCGGGTTCGGGTTATACTCCACCGGCGGCAGTCCGTCCGGCGTTTGTTTGGTGTCGGCAGGTGCTCGGTATGTTGGCAACTGCCTGGTGTAGGTTGGTGCCGGCTCGACAACCGGCGGCTGATAAACGTACTGCGGGACCACATATACCGGATACGGGTCCGCCAACAACCATATCAGCCAATCGTAATCCCATCGGTACCGATGGCCGTCACGGTACCGGTACCGCGGGTAGTAGCCATAGTCGTACCGATCGTAGTCGCGGCTTGACGACCACAATCTGCTTTGCCTGTTGGCGCCGTAGGCGTTCCAGAAACCGTCCGGCCGCCAGTCGTTGTACCCCCAGGAACGACTCGACCAGTTGTAGCGGCTCCCCCAATTGCTCCGAGGGAGCGGCCGTTGGGCCGGGACGTATTCGTAACCTTGATCGCGGCCAAAAAACGGCCGCTGGCACGACTGGGACGAATAGTTGTGGTCCAATCGCCACATTTGCCGGTGCTCATCCCGCCTCGGCGCGGGACTTACAAATGTCGACCGCGATGACGTTGCGGGTGCCCCGAAGTTCCAGTGGCCCGGAGCGGTCGATTGGCTTCGTGAAGTTGTCGCGGTAGCGGGTGACGCGTGACCGCTGCCACTGTATGAAGCGGGCGGCGGCATTGTGGGTTGAGACGGCTGGCTTCCCCGCCTCTGGGCCTCCGCCACCGTGGCGGTAAAGACAACGAGGAATGCCACGATCAAAAACAAAACCCTAGTACGCATGGGCGCACCTCCGTTTAGTGTCCACCCGGCGGGTGGACACTTATTCTGATCGCCTGCACCATATCATTTTTTTCGTCCTTTGTCAATCATTTTCTCTGGACAATTTTGAAAAGATTTGTTATACTTTGAACAATGATATCGCGGGGTCGTAGTTCAGTTGGTTAGAACGCCACACTGTCACTGTGGAGGTCGCCGGTTCGAGTCCGGTCGATCCCGCCAATAAAAAAGTAGCTCTGGTAGCTATTTTTTGTTGCACAAAAAAAGCCCTCACTAGCTAATAGCTAATGAGGGCGAATCGTATTTGCCGACCTTGCGTTTATTTTAGCCAACTCCGAATCCTCTCTTCAGCTTCATGAACCCGATGATCAATCGATTCGAATCCTATGATGAACTGGCAACCACCATCTGGTAGATTATGGGCGAAAGTCGAGGTTTTATTGATGTTCAGACGATCAAATTCGCCCATTACTCGTGCCAGAAGCCCCGGCTGATTCATTTCTGTTGGAAAGTCGAAAATTAGCTTAGGCTTGCGAAAATCAGCTTCTAACCGAATCAGCTTGCCGGCTGTCCAATCAACCTCTCGACGAAGATCTGATTTAATACATCCTCGTGCTATTTTCAGGCTTTCTTCGATTCCATCCATTTTTCCAGAAGAAACTGCCTGCTCAATTTCCGCAAGCGCATCTCCCATAGCAGCGAGAGTCTTGACAACATGAGGGTGATTGCAAAGAATCTCAGCGATCAGATCCGGCCTTTGCATGGAGCGAAGCACACTTCGGATTATCGACTGACATGGGAAACCACCGGTCTTAACTCCGGATGCTACATCCGTTTCTTGCGTAGTATTCCAAAGTATTGCTGCTTCTACCGCTATGATCATGTGAAAAATCTGGCTGATCACTGTCATGCGGTCATGTCCGTCTCGATCTAAATGGTGAAAGATTGGACCAAACCGATTGAATTGCTCCATGAGCCACTTCTGCCACCTACCATCCTGATCACCTTCCACCGCTAAGGCTATGTTCTCACCAAACATCGTCTTGCTAAGAGGAGCAATCGGCCGAAACATCAAGTGAAGCAAGGCAAAAGTAATACCGTTCTTTCTGATTGATTCAAAGTCAATCGCCCTTGATCCAGTAGGCTCAGCGACAGAGCCGCCGCTGACAATGAGAGAATCAGGTTTCATTACTCTAGTCAAGATAGCCGCAACCTTCCCGATTTGACTGATCGGGACAGCAATAAAAGCAACATTCTGACTTTCGGCGATTTCTGGCAACTGTTCGACTGTGTCAACATCAACACAAGAGACTTGGTGACTGAGCGATATTAGCAGCTCAACCAATGCACTGCCGAGAACTCCTTTGGCACCGACAACAAGAGTTTTCATCTTAGACTCCTTTGGGCAAGTTCAGCATTTGTCCGGAAAATCCAGACGCGAACCTTCGGTTTCTCGCATACAAAATTTAATTTTTGCATACAAAAAAAGAGCCGAAGGCTCGTTGTTATTTTAGAACTTATTTTTTATCGCAAAACAACTACGAACCTTCGGTTAGAAGCCGTAGTAATAATATGAACTAGATTTTGCAATAATTTGTTTCATCTCCCTTATAGTACTCCTTTATTAGTTCTTGTCAATAACACTCATTTCGGTAGCAACTTGCATTGGAAGAGACTATGTCCGAAAAATTATCACTTAAAATGCGACAACCGCTATACTTTCTATTAGGGAGTTAATCTTAATAGAGAGAAAAGGAGGGTTGCCGCATTATGCGAAGCATAACACACTTTGAGTTGGCCTGGGAATT
>JAKAMI010000027.1 GCA_021812945.1 bacterium | reverse complement strand
AGACCCTGATCGCATTGATTTGACTGTTAATATTTAGCCTCAATAATCACATAAGCTGAAGGTGTGAAGCTATTCCACATCCGATGTGGAATAGCTTCACACCTTCAGAAATTAAGATAAAATGAGACTAGGGTTGCTTGAGCTTGGTGACAGCTTGCTCTAGAAGGCGGGTATAGAGAACCAGACCGACGGCTTCCATATTGCCGTGCTGTTCGCGGCCAAGGATGTTGCCGCCGCCGCGGATTTCAAGATCGTGGAGAGCTATTTGGAAACCTTGTCCCAGCGCGGTGTTCTCTGCCAGGCTGCGCAATCGTTTCAGTGCATTAACAGTTAATTCAGGCTTTGATATTGTCATTAGTGCGTAAGCCTGACGGTCGCTTCGGCCGACTCGGCCGCGAATCTGATAAAGATCGGCCAGACCGAACCGGTCGGCCCCTTCGACGATTAGAGTATTGACATTTGGCAAATCCAGACCGTTCTCAATAATCGTCGAGCAAACTAAAATATCGTATTTGCCCGCGGCAAAGTCTTCCATGTGCTGCGACAAAAGTTCTTTTTCCATCTGACCGTGAGCGGTAATAATTCGAGCTTCCGGCAGGAGTTTTTGTAATTTATTTTGGCAATTTCCAATAGTCGCGACATTATTATGAAGGTAAAATGCCTGTCCGTGACGATCGATTTCACGACTCAAATATTTCACCACCGATCCTTCCGAATATTTCTCAACTTTAGTATCGATGGGCAAGCGGCCGTGCGGGGGAGTGTCGATCTTGGAAATATTGCGCAGGCCTGAAAGCGAGATGAAAAGAGTCCTGGGGATCGGGGTGGCGGAGAGGGTCAAAACGTCGATAGTCTCTTTTAATTTCTTCAGTTTTTCTTTTTGACTGACGCCAAACTTTTGCTCCTCATCGATAATAATAAGTCCCAGTTTATTAAAATTAACATCACGGCCAAGCAAGCGATGAGTTCCGACTATGGCGTCGACTTGGCCGGTTTTTAGTCCGCCGATAATCTCTTTATTGCGCCCCGATTCGGTCAGTCGTGAGAGTTTGGCCAGACGGATCGGAAATTCGCTGAGTCTGGCTGAGAAGTTTAGAAAATGTTGCTCAACTAAAAGAGTGGTCGGAGCTAAGAAGGCCACTTGAAAACCGGAAGAGACTGCTTGAAGCAGGGCCCGCAGAGCTACCTCGGTTTTGCCAAAACCGACATCGCCGACGATCAGCCGGTCCATCGGTTTGGGGCTTTTCATATCGGCCAAAACCGCTCGAATAGCTTTTTGCTGATCGTGGGTCTCGATAAAAGGGAAACTTTTCGACAATTTATTTTGCCAATCTTGATTACCGCTTAGCGATATTCCGGATTTGATCTCACGGTGAGCAGCGACAACCAAAAGCTCTCTTGTTAAAACGATGACCGATTCAAAGACCCGTTTTTTGGTGTTTTGCCAAACAGAAGAGCCTAGCCTGGATAATTTGGGATGACGGTTGCCAATACCGATATAACGGCTGATTTTTTCGGCGTATTCCAACGGGACGTAAAGCCGGTCCTCGTTTTGATAATTTATAAAAATATATAGTGACTCCTGGTTTTCGACTTTCTTCAGTCCCAGGCCGTGAAATATTCCCACACCGTGGTCAATATGAACAACGTAGTCGCCGGGCAAGAAACGCTCACCGTTGGCTAAGAGTTCGTTGGCGGTTATCTTAATCTTATCCAACTTCCTAATCTTACTGCCTGATTCCAGATCGTAATGATACATCGATTCAACAACATTGCCGAAAAAGTCGATTAAAATCGGCCTGATCTGGTCGATGGCAAAGACCCGAAGATTGTCGCCGTGTTTGGAATAATCACCCGAGGTTCTGGTCTCCTGAACCTGATGATAACCGTGGTCAAAGAGCCAGGAAGCGAGTTTCTGGGGCGAAAGTTTTTGATTGGTCTCTATCCTCATTGACATCGCCTTGATAATTTGTTAATATACAGCCGGATCAAGATGTCGTGTTTCTAACGCGGTGTAGCGAGCTATCTACGTCAAGAAAACCTTTGCCCCTCCTTTGGTTTTTCCCGTAGGTAGCTCCCTGTGCCGCTTTTTGTTTCGTTGGTCGAAACAAAAAGCGGCACAGGGAATGTCAAAGTTCAAAATCCAAATCAATTAAGCGATGACAGTCTTTAAAGACATTTGCAAAGACTGTCATCGTTCCATAACACTTAGGATTTCTCACCCCCAAGGAGTTTCACCGGAGACGGACGGGCAGGGCCGCTTCTAAGGTGTTTATCGGATTATTTAAAAGTCTGGTCTACAATTCACCACTATAAAATACAAAAAACCACCGCTTAAGGCAAGTTATCGGTAATTTTTTGTATCAACTATTTTGAGATTTGAACTTTGAATTTTACTGCTAAGATCTTTCGACTCGTCACTATCGTTCCTCACTCGGCTTGACTATTCGACAAGTTCATGGTCACTTTTCGACTTCCACTCCCATGCTCCGAGCGGCGCCGGCTACGACTTTTTTGGCGGCCTCGAGGTCTTTGGCATTAAGATCGGGCATTTTAATCTTGGCGATCTCCTCAAGTTGAGCGTTGGTCAGCTTGCCGACCTTGTCTTTTTTGGGATTGGCAGAGGCTTTTTCCAGTCCCAGAGCTTTCTTTATTAAAACAGCGGCCGGAGGAGTTTTTAGAATAAAAGTAAAAGTCCGGTCTTCATAAATGGTAACTTCGGCGGGAATAATCATCCCCATCTTGTCTTTGGTCTGCTCGTTGAACTGGGTGCAAAACTCGACAATATTAATACCCTGAGGTCCTAGGGCAGTACCGATGGGCGGGGCGGGATTGGCCTTGCCGGCCTCTGCCTGTACTTTGATAATTGTTTTAATTTTTTTCGCCATAATAATAAGTCCTTAGTCTAAAAGTCCGAAAGTCCTAAAGTCTTATGAAAGTCCTTTATAGTATTTCCTTTTGGACTTATGGACTTATGGACTCCTGGACTTGTTCTAGATTTTTTTAACCTGCAAAAAGTCCAGATTGACCGGGGTTTCGCGGCCAAACATGTTGACCGAAACCTTGATTTTGCCGCGATCGTGATCGACATCCTCAACCTTACCCTCGAAGCCTTTGAGGGCGCCGTCGGTGATCCGGACCAGATCGCCGTCTTTGAGCTCGATCTTATATTTAGGCTCCTCGACACCCATCCGCTTTTTGATCCGGTCGACCTCTTCCTTGCTCATAGGGGTCGGTCGAACCCCGAAACCGATAAAACCGGTGACGTTGGGGGTGTTTCGCACTACATACCAAGTGTCATCCGTTACTACCATATCGACCAAGACATAGCCGGGGAAGATACGTTTCTCGACGGTTTTTCGCTTGCCGTTTTTGATCTCGATCTGCTTCTCTTTCGGGACAATGACGTCGAAAATACGGTCGCTCATATTTAAAGATTCGATGCGCTGCTTTAGATTATCCGCCACCTGCTCCTCATAACCGGCGTAGGTGTGGATAACATACCAGTTACGCTCGCCGGACTGTTTGAGGATACGGTCTTTGTGCATCTCGCTTTCGGTATCGGCGGACAGAGCTTCGACCGCTTTGCCGTCAACTACCGGCTCGGGTTTTACAGTCTCGGCAACTTCAACATTTTCCTCAACTTTTTCGATTTCTTTATTTTCAGTTTTTACTTTTCTAGTAGCCATAATACCCCTATGAAGTTTTTGCGACTAAAAATTCGATTCCTTTGGTCAGTCCCAAGTCTATTAAAGTTAAAATGGCAATGGAGACGGCCGAAGAGACGACGACAATGATAGTGTAGCTGACGAGTTGTTGCCGGGTCGGCCAACTAGTCTTTTTCAGCTCCGAGTAAACGCCGCTAAAGTACTGACTAATACTGGCAAACATTTAAGCCTCTATCTTGGTAATTTTAACTTTGAGTTTTTGTTGCCTGTGTCCCTGGGTGCGTCGATAATGTTTTTTGGGGTGGTGTTTGACTATCAGAACTTTCTTTTCTTTGACCTCTTCTAGGACTTCGGCGGCCACTTTAGCGTCTTTCAATGTCGGCTGGCCGATCTGGGTTTTGTTATCGTCTGAGATGAGCAAAACCTCGTCAAACTCGACGGTTTTATTTTTCTTGTCAAAAGGGAGCTTCTCGACTTTGAGCTCCTGTCCTTCTTTGACAATATATTGTTTTCCACCGGTTCGGATTACTGCAAGCATCTTTTTAGTTGAAAGTTATTATGTAGCAAACACATTAATTTTTTGTCGGAGCACAAGCTTTAGCTTGTTTGTAACAGCCTAAAGGCTGGTCTCTAGTTATTACGGAGCCCACCCTTCAGGGTGTTCCGGCCTAAGGGCCGGTCTCCGTATCCTAAAAATGGGCTCAGCCCATATCATCATTTAACTTATCAAATCTCCCCGACCTAGTCAAGAGGTGGCTATTCATTAGCTTTGTACAAAGTAGCAAAGCCAGGTCGTATCATCTTCTTGGTGTTTATGTTTCTTCAATACTTCGAATCCGGCATTTTCAAGTTTTGAGGTAAATTCATCATCGGAATAAAAAGCAAAGAAACGCTCAATGCCGCCATATCGGTCTTGTTTGATAATTCCTGACTCGATATCTTTCCTTGATTTGTTTTATGGAGATAAAGCCGACAGCGCCTTTCTTCATTATTTTCTTTATACTCACGAGAACTTTATTTAGTCGAGGCTTGGGAATGTGAAGTAGCGCGGCGCAAGCCCAGAAACCGTCAAATGTACTTGTAGGAAAATCCAATTTGTAAAAATCCATAACCTGAAAATTACACTCGGGCAAGCGTGTTTGAGCTTGCTTTATCATACCTTTGGAAGCATCGGTCCCAAGGTAATCAAAACCGGATTTGTGAAAAAGTGAGGCGTCCCGACCGGCTCCGCAGCCAATTTCCAAAATTTTTTTACCCTTGGCTAAGTCACAAAAAATCTCAAATTCTTTTCTCCAAAAAATCGGATCGAAGTGGCTTTCACTGAATTGATCAGCGATTTTGTTATAGGTTGAGATATTTTTAGAATTTATTGACATAAAATCCTTTTGGTCAGGGTGGCGAGACTCGAACTCGCGACCTTCGGACCCCCAGCCCGACGCACTACCAACTGTGCTACACCCTGAAAGAAATATCAAAAATCAAATATCAAACATCAGAAATATGGAGCCATTAAATATTAAATGAAATCTATCCGAAAATACTGTTAATCTAAATGCTCGGTAACTGATTCTAGGAAGATACCTTTTTCAAACCCGCCACGCTCTTGAAGTTTGGCTACTTTGTGAGCTTTAATATCTTCGATGTCTAAACCTTCGGCTCTAGCGGTGGCATCTATTAATTCCAATAAATCAGCTAGTTCATCCCGAATATCTTCAGGAGTTTTGGCATTTTGTAACTCGCGGGCTTCTTCTCCGATCTTCTCACGAAGCGCTTCACGATATTCTTCTTTGTCTAGGATTCGCGTATCTGGATTTTTGCCGTCATTTTCAATGCACTGGGGAATTTTGTCTCTAACTAACTTATTGTGGTCAATTATTCGCTTACCTCCCTCATTCGGGCGGATGATTTCGCTCATAGCAACCTCATTTTATTAGGGCCCGGTATCAATCATTTCCAAAATAACGCTGGTGGGAGCTCGCACACCTGGCCCGCGAGCGAGGTAAATGTTGAGCCAACCCAAAGTAAGAAATGTTAAAAATGAATTAATACCGAGCCAATTCCAAATTAGCACAAATTTACCTTGCAATCCAGTTAATGCCTAAAGACAGTCTTGCTAAGCGTGCGAAGACTGTCTTTAGGCACAAACCTAGTCGACAATTTCCAAAGATTATCACACCAAAAAAGAGATTGCCATGTTGATGATTTCTCCCTCCAGAGGCGGGCAGGCGTAATGACATCTGAAAGATCCTTCGACTCGATGACTCGCTCAGGATGACAATTGTAAGATGGTAATTGTCATTTCACCGTCACCGATTTGGCCAGGTTGCGGGGTTTGTCGGGGTCGAGTTGCTTTTCCAGAGCGATATAGTAGGCGATAAGCTGAGAGTAGACGATGGAAGCGATCGGGGTGTAGAAACCGTTAGCGGAAACCGGCAGATACTCTTCGAAGACCTGATTGTTCTCCGGGCCGATGCCGATGACGTAAGCGCCGCGGGCTTTGACTTCCATTGCATTCGAAATAATTTCTTTTTGCACCTGGTCGTTGGTCGAAAATACCAAGACTGGGACATCCTTTTCAATCAGAGCGATCGGTCCGTGTTTCAGGTCCCCGCCGGCGAAACCCTCGGCGTGGATATAGGAAACTTCCTTGATCTTAAGACAGCTCTCTAAAGAATTGGGATAGTTGATGCCGCGTCCCAGCGCGTAAATATTGGGGACACCGGATAACTTCTTAGCCAGTTTCCGAATCTTTTTCAGATTATCCTTTTCGAGAATGGTTTTGATGTCTTTTTTAATAGCCCGCAAAGCCTTCTTACCTTCTTCCGGCTTGCCATTCAAATGAGCCGAGAGCATAGCGAACATAGCTTGCTGTGAGACATAAGCTTTGGTCGAAAGCACGCAGATCTCAGATCCGGCCTTAGTCAGGATCGAACCATCGGCCAAGCGCATCAAACTGGAGCCGAGGACGTTGACTAGAGCTAAAACCTTGGCTCCGGCAGCTTGGGCCGAGCGAACCGCACCGAGGACGTCAGCAGTTTCTCCAGACTGGGACACGGTAATGACTAAATCGTTTTTTTTGATCAAATGTCCGAAATAGGGGAATTCGCCGGCCGAGATGGGCTGAACCATCAGATCGTTATTTTGCGCCAAAAGATAGGCGCCGTAAAGCCCGGCGTGAAGCGCTGTGCCGCAGGCTACCACGTAGATTTTCTTGGCCTTCCTTATCAGTTTTGCGGCTTTTTCTAATTCCGTCGGATCGGTGCCGACGGTTTTGTCAACCACCATCGGCTGTTCCAGCATTTCCTTGATCATAAAATGAGGTTGGCCGCCCTTTTCGGCATCTTCGATCGACCAGGCGATCTTGACTATTTTGGATTTGATTTGTTGGCCGCTCTCGATATTTATTATCTTGTAACCTTCCGGCTTGACCTCGACCATCTCGTGCTCGCCCAGAAAGATGACTTTGTTGGTAAACTCCAGAAAGGCCGGAACGTCCGATCCCAGGTAGAAGCCGTCTTTCCCGAGACCAAAAACCAGCGGGCTGCCCAGACGAGCGCCGATCATGATCTTTTGCTCTCTGTCGATAATCCCCAAGGCGTAACTGCCCTCGACTTCTTTCAGCGAAGCTCGTACCGCGTCTTTGAGTTCTTTTTTGGTTTTTAATTTCTCTTCTATTAAATGTGCCAGAACTTCAGTGTCGGTTTGCGAGACGAACTTGTGACCCTTTTTCTCAAGCTCAGTCTTTAGTTCTTGATAATTTTCAACGATGCCGTTGTGAACCACGGCGATCCGTTTGTCGCAGGAAAGGTGCGGATGAGAGTTCTTTTCGGTCACCCCGCCGTGCGTTGCCCAGCGAGTATGGCCGATACAGATATTGCCGTGAAATGCCGGCAGGTCGCGCTTCAGGTCGAATCCGCCAATCTTGCCGACTTGTTTGTGAATGTCTATTTTGCCATCATTACTCGCGGCGATGCCCCAGGAGTCGTAACCGCGGTACTCCAGCCGTTTGAGCCCGTCGATGATGACGTGAGCCCCGTCCTCTTTGCCTAAATATCCGACAATTCCGCACATAGTTCCTCCATGAATCAAAAATGATATTAAAACACAAATCAATTACACAGATTTTCACAAATAAGACACTCAGCCGGAACTATTTGTGCCGATTTGCGTAGTGGATTTGTGTAAGAATTATATTGATGTACTTAAGTTAGCACTAAAGGTTTGAGTTGGCAATACTGATAAATATATAGTCAGGGACTGGTAAATAATCTTAAAAAACCAAAAACCGCCTTGAAAGGCGGTTTTTGGTTGCTCCCCAGCCGATTACCAGTTAGCCGAAGAATATAACACGAAAGATTACAAATGTCAAGAAGGCGTGGCAAGGGCATCCAGCCTAAAGGCTGGTCTCAAATTAATCTTTAAGTCCACGCGTGCTTACTGAAATACTCTGGACAAAGATTTCTGACTACCGACTAACACCCCTTGTTGCGAAAAACCTGGCCAAGGTATAAAATATATAGTATGGCTGACAAGCTAACGGTAAAGTTCGCCAAGATCATCAGCCGCGAACGCTTGCCCGAGAGAACATTGTTGTCCGGTTTTTATTTACCCGAAGACCCGAAAAAGGCAGTCCTGGGGAAGCTTTTTTATTTTATCGAGATAGTCGCGCCTTGGTTCCCAAACACCCAGGCCAGTCAGGGTATAGTCAAGGCTTTCATTGAAAATTTCTATTCCCAGTCAAGTCTTGACACCACCATTAACCTGGAAAATGCCCTGAAGGGTGTCAACGAAAAGATCGCCGATATGGCGGTGGAGGGTAATGCCGACTGGATCAACAACCTAAACGCCATCCTCGGGGTGATCAAGGGCGACCAGATTCACTTCTCCCAAGTCGGGGCGATCTCCGGTAATCTGATCCGAGGCCGCAAAGTCAGCCAGATTACCGAAAACCTAAGTCTAAAAAAAACAGTTTCGCCGCTCAAGGTGTTTGAGCAACTGGTCTCCGGCGGTATCGAAGCTGGAGATCGGATATTTTTCGCCAACAACGAACTCTACAATCATACTTCTGTCGACCGAGTCCGCTCCGACTTTGAAATCGAACAAATCGAAGTTGGTCTGGAGCAGGTTTTCCGCTACCTCAGAAAGGTCCGAGCCAAAGAGGTCAACGTTTTAGCCATGGACATTAACACCCCGGAGGAGTTTGCCAAGATTACTCTGTCCAATTGTCCCGACACTTTTTATCTCGATCTACCGTTGGACTCCCGGATTCAAAAGTACAAAAGGGCGGCTAGGCCGTATCTGGTGAAGGCAGGCGAGGTATCAAAGAAAGGTTATGAGCTTTCAAAAAAAGGATTTCGTAGGACCTACAAATATATCCGCGAAAAGGCCTCGCCCAAAATGGCGGTTTTGGCTAACAAATCGAAAAATATAATGCTAAGCGGAGCCAAAAGCGCCAACCAGAAACTAATGCCGAAACTCAAAGAGTTCAGTGACGGCAGGACGTTCCGCAAAGTCAAAACCGTTACCGGACCATACTTTACCAAAGGCAGCTCATGGAGCAAGAGATTCTTTTCATACGTTTCACCATATTTCAGATCCTTAAAATTCCTTTGGCGTCCAGAGTATCGTAAATATCTGTACATCGGTTTCGCCGTCTTGATCCTCGGACTCTCATATTTAAAGATTAGGTCGAATAACTCTAAACAAGCCGACCTTAAGGCGCAACAAGAGATTGCCGCTTCTTTCGACAATGCCAAGGAAAAGTTTGACCTAGCCGCCACCGACATCGGGCTCAAGAGAACCGAACAGGGTTTAGCGGAGCTTTACGAGGCCTTAGCTTTAGCCAAAACGGCTGCTCAAAGCCCGGTCAACAAAGCCAAAGCGGAAGATTTGGTGTCGCAAATCCAAACCAAGATTGACGCTCAGATTGTCGCGTATCGCATCAAAGCTTCCGACGTTTTCGCCGACGAGGCCTCCACGCCGCCGGTGGAGATCATTTATCTCAGCAATTTCGTTTACTCCCTGAGCGCCAAAGGACAGATTCTCGGTATCAATATCAAAACCCGCGAACAGAGAATGCTGGCCTCTTTGCCTGATGGTTCTGGGACGCTTAAGGCTGCCACCGCTTCAAGCGACGGCCTGGATATATATATGAGGACCGATAGTTCGAGAGTTTTCGATTTCAAACCGGCCGATGACACAGTTTCGGAGCTGAAGATAGCCGGCGACTCCGGCGAATGGGAGAGCGCCGTGAGCTTGGATGAGTTTGCCGGTAACCTTTATTTGCTGGACAGCGAGGCTGGGATAGTCTGGAAGCACACTCCCGTCGCCGGCGGTTACAGCAAGGGCAAAGATTATCTGGACACCTCAAAGGTCTCGATCAAAGGCGCGGTGGATATGGCCATAAACGGCGACATTTACGTTCTTCTCCCGGACGGCTCGGCCAGGCGGTTCACTAAGGGTTTGCTCGATGAAACTTTTGTTCTGAAACTGTTGCCGGCGCCGGATACTGCTATCAGGCAACCGTCTCGTATTATAAATATTGACGGTCAGACAGGTGATTTACTCTTATTTGATAAGAGTCTAAACCGGTTTGTTCGGGTCAACCGCGCCGGGGATTTCCAAAAACAGTATTTAACCGATCTCGGGAATATCCAGTCCGCGACTGTCAATTCCAAAATAAATACCGCCTGGGTACTGGTGGGAGAAAAGATCTATCAGGTCAGCTTGTAGCTGGTAAGCGAATAAGCGGGTAAGCAAGTCGGTGAGTAAGCAAATCAGCAAATCAGCAAAAAAAGAAGTCTAGTAGTCCTGAAGTCTGAGAGTCAGTCTGAAAGTCTTGGAGTTCGAGAGTCCTGAAGGTCAAACACCAATCAAATGCATGTCATCCTGAGCGAGTCATCGAAGCGAAAGATCTAGCGAAGCGGATAGTTTGCGAAGAAGAACGCTAAAAGGTGGGCTCAAGGTGTTCATTTGAGAGCACGCTTTAGCGTGTTTCAGCCTAAAGGCTGGGCTACAAAGTTACAACCCGAACAGGTTGGCCATCCCTGTAGTCACGAAAGAGAGGAAACGGATTATCGGCTCTAGCACTGTGAATAATATTGGAATGTTGAAGATCGACTGGGCGATTATTATCCCGAAAAGAATGATCGGGCCGAGCCGCTCGAACCTCATTATCGACTCGAATGACATATAGCTCTCAACAACTTTGGAACCGTCAAGCGGCGGGATGGGGATAATGTTGAAAGCGATAAGTCCCAGATTGATAAATATTATGATCGAGATAAACGACAACCACGGCGAGGAATCGATGGCAATGCCGTAGGCGGTGGCTACTCTTAGGACCAGACCTAGGATCAAAGCTAGGAGCAGATTTGCCACCACTCCGGATAGAGCGATTTTGACTGTGCCGGAGGGGTCTTTGATCTTGTTTGGATTGAAGGGTACGGGTTTACCCCAGCCGAAACCGACGATCAGGAGAAAAATAACACCTAGAGGGTCGAGGTGTTTTAACGGGTTAAGGCTTAACCTTCCCATCAGTCTGGCGGTATCATCGCCAAGTCTATCGGCCATCCAAGCGTGGGCGAACTCGTGGACGGTGATACCCAGAAGCAGGCCGACAACGAGGCCGATCAGAGTCAGGGGTTGGTTGAGAGTGTTGAGAATGAGCATGATAATAGTTTTCGGTTATCAGTTTTCGGTATCGGTTAATGGGCGAGGGAATTGCTAAATGGTTGAAGTCTCGGGGATTTTATGATAGGATTGGCTTGTTGTATGTGTGTCATGCTGAATCACAGGTGGAGAATCCTATAGATCTTTCGGCTCGCCGGCTCGCTCAGGATGACACTGAAGTGTCACTTTATAACTTTCTACTTTTAACTTTATAACTTTCTACTTTCAACTAATTATCATGGCTCGATGCATTATCTGTAAAAAAAGCGCGGTTTCGGGAAGCAATGTTTCTCACTCGCAGCGCCATACCAAACGTCTCTTCAAACCGAACTTGCAAAAAGTTCAGGGGGTTTTGGTTTGCACTCGGTGTCTAAGGACGGCGGCGAAAGAAGTTAAATAAGTCCCTAGTCCAAGAGTCCGAAAGTCCAAAAGTCGATTGATTTCTTTAGGACTTATGGACTCCAGGACTTTAGAACTCGCGGGGCGGATACTCGGGCATTTTCTCGCCCATCTCGGCCAGAGCGCTATCGCGCTCATTTTTTCTTTTCAGAAAGCAGCCTTCGCAAAGAATGGCTTTTTCGTCCTTGGGCTCGAAGGGAACCTCGGCCTTTTTCTTGCAACCTGAACACTTGATCCACCAACGCGGGTGGTTGGCGGTCAGCTTGGCTTTGTAGGCGGCGGCGCAGGGTTTGCAGCGCTTGGGGATGTTTTGCAGACCTTTGTCGCGAAAAAACTGTTGTTCGCCAACAGTCCACATAAATTTACTGCCGCAATCCAGGCAGGTTAGGATTTGATCTTGGATTTGATCCGACATCTTGACTTGATTATAGCACCATTTCTCAACTATCACTAGTGTCCAAATAAAATTTCAAAAATACAAAAAACCTCCTGTTTAGGTTAAGCTTGGTTTGTAACAACAAAACCAACTTAAAGCAGGAGG
>JAKAMI010000026.1 GCA_021812945.1 bacterium | reverse complement strand
TTTTATCGCTTTTATCAGATTGGAAAAGTGCAAGATCGAACACAAGATCAGCTGGTACGAACAGAAAGCTCAGTTTGCTCGGTGGTCGACAAAACATTATTTAAGTTTGGCAAACGCGTAAGTCCTACTTTATATGAATACTGCCGAAAAATATCGCCAGCGTTTCAACGAAAAGGAGAATTACTTTGAGAAATTTTTACCCTACGCCATTGTGTTCGGCATGACTGGCGAATGGATTAAAAAAATGAGGGATATTTACGGCGAAGAATACTTCAACCGTTACCACCCGATCTGGTTTTACGGCGCTGCTTTCACTAATTTTGATGTTGATAGTTTTAGCTCTGAATTAAATTCCATGACCTCAAATATGGCCTCAACTATGGCTTCGCACCCTTCATCTTCCGGTTCCGGCGGTGGCGGTTTCTCCGGTGGTGGCGGCGGCGGTGGTGGCGGCGGCGGCTGGTAGACCACCATTCCGCCTCAACAAAACCTCTTTGTCTGAAGGTGTGAAGCTATTACACATCGGATGTGTAATAGCTTCACACCTTCAGACTATTTCTTATTTTTTCCACGTGGTGGAGTCGTCGGAGAGAAATTCGAGAGTACCGTCGCGGTCGGTGCGGTAGATTTTGATGCCGAGTTTATCAAGGCCTGAAATGGTAGACGCAGCCGGATGACCGTATTTATTATCGGCTCCAACCGAGACGGCGGCCGCTTCCGGTTTGATTTGATTCAGTAGGGCTGCGTTGAACCCATTACTCGAACCGTGATGGGCTATTTTAATAAGATTATAATGTCCTAAACTATTTTTATTCATCATCAAGTCTTGGCTGTCGCTCTCCAAATCACCCATCAGAAGCGCCGAAAAGGCATGGTAGCTTACCGATAAAACTATCGAGGAGTTGTTCAAATTCTCTACCGTCTTGGCTTGAAGGTTATCGGCCGGCCACAGGACTTTGAAGCTGGTCTCTCCGAAACTCATTTCATCTCCCAACTTAACCCTCGAAGTCGGGATATTTTTGTCCTTGACTGTTTGGAGGAACTCCAAGTACTCGTTGGTTGTTTGAACCACGCCGGTCAGGTAAATATGTTTGATCTGATAACGTTTCAATACCTCGATCAGCCCGAAAAGATGGTCGGCGTGCGGATGAGTCAGGACAACCGCGTCGACGGTCCGGCTGTAAAACGGGATTTTCTGACCCAAGCCGTCCAGAACCGAGTTGTCCGGCCCTCCGTCAATCAGGATATTCTGGTGCTCCGGTGTTTGGATCAATATGGAATCGCCCTGCCCGACATTTAAAACCGACAAATGCAAGTTTTTGTCGCTCGGCGCCTTGGCAATCGCCGCCCAGATAGACAAGAGAACCACAGCCAGAAATATTAGTAAGAATTTATAAAGTTTTTTGGGCATGGGAACGGATTAATTTTCTATTTGTAAATAATATTACCGCGATCAGAAGATATAATCCAAGCGTCAAGAAGTACCAATTTTTACCGAAATCAAAAGCCGCCAGTTTGAAATCTCCCAAAATTTGAATGATCAGGAGCGGATATTTTAATAGCAACCAGCCCAGGTTCCCCGCATATAGACCCAAGAGATTATGAATCATCCCTAAAAGACCGATGCCGAGCGAAAAGGCCATGGCTAGAGGGATAAACGGCAAGATCAGGACATTCGAAAGGGGAGCGATGACGGAAAATTTGCCGAAAGCCAGAAGCAGTAAAGGCAAGGACATGGCTTGAGCCGAAAGTGTTTCCCGCAAGGGGTTTGAGAAAAATTCCGGTAATCGTTTTAACCATTTATCCCTATCGAATAGATAATTCAGGATCGGTGAAAAGTAGATCAGGCCGGCAAAAGCCGAGAACGATAACAGAAATCCAAAATCGTAAATAAGCATCAGGGGGTTAGTTATAAGTATCAAGACTGCGGCTAATAAAAGTAAATTCGTGTTGTTCGCTCTACGATCAATCAGTTTGGCGAAGATAGCCAGTAGTCCGACGATCGCCCCTCGAACCACGCTGGCCGAAGCTCCGGTTAGGATCACGAATAAAATAGTTACCAGAAGACTTACCAAAAAAGCGTTTCGCCGGCCCAAAAAGACCAAGAGAGACATTAGAGCGACTATAATGATGGTAATATTGTAA
The DNA here is from genome assembly GCA_021812945.1 of bacterium. Lineage (GTDB taxonomy): Bacteria > Patescibacteriota > UBA1384 > XYA2-FULL-43-10 > JAKAMI01 > JAKAMI01. Next base: position 10,182 of record JAKAMI010000026.1, on the reverse strand, counting down.
CCGGAGATAGCCACCAAGTGACTGGTACCTGAGTTTTGCATCTCAGTGATTAGCGAGTCTGAGAGGCCTCTTTTTGAACCAATGAGGAGTCCGGCGGCGAAAGAAGATTCCGGCTCCGGCAGGGATTTGTTTAGCGAAGCCTCAAATTTGTCCGCGATTTTGTACAGCCAAGACTTGATTTTACTGCCACCGTTACCGGTAACCTTAACCGATTCCGCCCTATTTATCACCAAATAAATCTGTTTCCCTTTGAGATAGTTTTGATAGTTGAAGTCAGGAAAAACGGTCGGGGTCTCCAGTTTACCCTTGACCGTCAGAAGCTGCCCATAACTGTACTCGGGATATCGAGGTAGGTTGATCAATATTTTATAGTCTGATACATCTAAAACTACTTTTTGTTTGTCGTCCAGCTGTGGTCGCTCCGAGACCATGCCGAAGATCTCAGTTTGATTTTGAAACTTCGGTGGTGGTTGAAACCTGGTAATTTGATAGTTAGCCAGAGTCAGAAATGCTAAAAAGAAAACAGCCGATACTACCGTCAGCCAAAGAAATTTCTCCCGAAATAGCCAAGCGATTATCAGTAGAATAATTGCGACCGTGATTATCACCGGCCAGACTTTCAATAAATTAAACCGCCATAAATCCGCCACTAAAAAACCAAATAATATCGCAAACATTATACAGCGAGCGACTATTTTCGGTTTCAGAGTCATATTACCATTATACTCCAGTCCCCGCCGTCATTGCGAGGCCTCTGGCCGTGGCAATACCTTATTATTTGTTTGTCATTCCCGCGAAGGCGGGAATCTAATTAGCTTGTTTAAAATTTGTATTTTCCTGTCATTCTGGCGACTTTTCTGCTACAATACCAGTATGAAAGTCGATGGAAAATACATCTGGGACTACGACATAAAAACGCTGGATTTGGACATTCCGGCGGTTTTGCGTTGGTATTTGGCCCGCAAAGTCAGTTTCGGCGATTTTAAATCGCTTGACAGCGATATTTTGGAGAAAAATATTTCAAAATTAGACATTGACCCGACCTTAAAGTCAATGATTGAGAAGTACTATGCTAACAAAAGAGCAAAAACTAACACTTAAAGAAGTTTTTAAATCTCCCATCGCAAATTTTGCAACTTGGGGTGGTGGCACTGCTTTGTCTGAAGTATATTTGCATCACCGGAAGTCAGAGGATATCGACATTATTCTTGTAGATTTGCCTCCAAACGAAACTTTGACCATACTATCAAACAAGATTTCAAAAACTGTTGGAGCTAAAAACAAAACTAGCTTCACAAAAATGAATCGTTTTCAGTATGTCTTTGTTTTGGAGAATAATGGTCAGCTTAAACTTGAATTTGTTTACTACCCGTTTCCTAAAATCGACAACAATACAGAAATTTTAGGCTTCAAAGTTGAATCATTGCTTGACATCGCAATTTCGAAAACACTTTCAGCTTATCAGCGTGATGAGGTTAAAGATGCTTTTGACCTGTTTGTTATTTTGCAGGACAAAAAGTTTAGTCTTGAGAAATTAGTTTCCGGAGTTGAAAAAAAGTTCGAAGAAAAAATCGACCCGGCAATTCTTTTAGCTCGGCTAACACGAAATCTTGAAAATTTTGACAATCTAAAACCATTATTAACCAAAAAGTACTCTAAAAAAATAATAATCGACTTTTTTCAATCACTGTTTAATGGCTATCTTAAAAACCAAATATATTAGTCCGTAAGACCGTTTTTATCGTAGTATGATTTTCGGCGTTTGAAAATACGATCTAAATATCCTATTTTCGAATCTCTGTAATCGTAAATTTTACCCTTCGCTCCGTCGTTGAAATTGCGAGTAATCCGACCGATGTATTGGGTCAGTTTGCCGTGAAACGAAAAGGGATATACCAAGAATAAACAATCGAGCCCGCCAATGTCTGTACCCTCACCAAGAAGCTGACCGGTGGCTACAATAACTTGAAAATCACCCGTCTCGATTTGTTTTAGCTTCTCTTTTTTCTTTTTCTCCGTTAATTCACCTGTCAAGGTCACAGTTTCTAGCTCTTTGTTTAAATATGCGGCTAAAACCTCGGCGTGTTCTCTTCTTTCGGTTAAAACCAAACATTTTGATCCGGTTTTTGCTTCGCTGAAAATATCCGCAGTAATCTGTGAGTTTCTTCCAGTGTCAAAAATCAGCGCTTTTTGCATCAGCTGAGAATTGTTCATTGTAACTTTAAATGGGAGATCGAAATTAGTTTCTTTAATGACAATTTTCAAACCGGGTTGGTGGGAATCTTCAAGCTTTAATAGATTGTCTGCTCGTGAATTATTATTAATCTGATGCAGAATCTCCCCGAGGTAAATGAAAATTAACCTTTCATCCTTGTATTTTCTCTCCGGCGTAGCCGTTAAACCATAAAGGTAAAACGGATTAAATTTGGTGATAACCTGGCGAAACATCTTGGCTGGCAAGTGATGGCATTCATCCACAAAAATTACTCCGAATTTATCGTGTAATTCTTTTGAGTCCATGCGATGTAAAGTTTGTATCATGGCAACAGTAATTTTTGAACCAACTTTCTTTTTGGTTGAACAAATTTGACCAATTTCCTTTTTTGGAATATTCAAAAGACTCTCAATCCGCTCCAGCCATTGGTTATAAATCTGTCTTTTATGAACAACTATTAAAGCCGGCTGACCAAGTTTTGAAATTAATTCTAGCCCAATAATAGTTTTCCCTGAGCCTGGTGGAGCAACTAATATGCCTTGTTCGCTTTGTAAAAGATCAACCACCGCCAACTTTTGATTATCATAAAGGTTTAGGCTTGAATCAAACTTCACCTGTTTCAGCTTTGTTCTATTGTCATTAATTTCGTATGAAATATTTTGCTCATCTAAAAATCTGATTAACTCTTTTGAAAAACCTCTTGGTAATGCGACTTTATTTGGTTTTGATTCGATCAGATTAAAATATTTCTCTAAATTGTAAGTGCCAATGCCCATTCTTTTTTTAATCAGATACTCCGGATTTACAAAATTGAGATTTTCTTTTAGAAACATGGTTAATGGATATGGCAAGTTTTTGCCATGCAAAATGATTTCATTGGAAATTTCTATGTTTAACTTAGACTTTTTACCAGAAGATGATTTAAATTTAACTCCAAAAAGTTCCCCGTAAAGATGATCAAGAAATTTGGCCTCGATTTTCCTAATCCGCTGCAAATATTGCCATTGATCACTAACCGGTTTTAGATCATCTGGATTAAGGAATATTGTATTGCCTAATATTTTTGCCGCCCCATGGAGAGGCAACATAATCAAATTGCCGATCCCTTCCGCGTCCACTGAATCCTGGCAGGGAAAAATCCGATCGAAACTGGCGTCCTTGTTAAATTTGTCGATTAAATTGTCCTTTTCCAATATGGTTTGAAAAATCAGACGACTTTTTTCGGCCGGATACTTTTCCTCAAAGAAAAACCAAGTGTGACAACCATCTCCGGAATTTGATTTTTCGATATGCGGCTCAAGATTGTATTTGCGACAAGATTTGATAAATTTGACTACATCTTTCTGCCAGTTTTCGCCATCGAAATCAACCGCTAAAAAATACGAGGTTCCATCAGGCAACAACGGGTAAAACCCGTAAGCTTTTTGCCCAGATAAATGCCTGGCCAAAAAATGATCATTCCAAACAGCATAACTCTTGTGACTACATTCTCGACAATGCCCACGATTTGTTTTTAAACACAACCCATATATCCATTCATTTAGACAAACCGGGCTGTAGCCTCTTTTCTTACCATCGGCACTTTGCCAGCGAACCGCAAAAATGTCTTCTCGACCACGAAAAAGGCTTTGGTATAGATCAATTTTGGATTGATTGGTTAATAAATCTTTTTTCAAAGTTCACTAATTACTTTATACTCGGTCTTTAGTTCTTTATAAAGTTCATTATAATCCCAAAGATAATTAACACCTAGAATCGGTCCCATAAAAAATAAACCGTCCCAGATAATTTTGCCATGGAAAGGTAATAGTATAACATCTTGTAAATAAACTCCGTCGATGCCTACCAAATCCATAGGTGAATCGGTTAGTCCGACCACTTTAAACCCTTTGTGCTTGATTTCTTCGCTTATTAAGAATATTGCCTGCTTTTTCTGTTGTTTAAGAAAAATAAAATTGTCTTTTACAAACTTATTTTTCCAACCCAAGATAATTTCTAATTCAATATTGTTAAATTTTATTGGATTCTTTCTCAAAAAATAATCAAATACCTCCAAATGGCTAAATAAATAATTTCTGGCATCAACAATTTTATTAAATTTTGAGCTTTCAAAAATCTTTTCGCTACTGACATGACTCAACAAGGGTTTGTACAGTTTGAAAAACTGATCTGATTCTGGCTTTGATAAAATCATAATCGCCTCCTTTGCTATTCTACCACATTGGAGGAGTAAAAAGAGGAGAAACGAGGCTAAGATTTTCAACGGGCTCAAAAAATACTTTTGTTTCGTCTTTTGTTTGGTGATATAATTTATTTATGGTTGAAGAAATTTTACACAAAATAGCAATTTTTCAGAAACAAGAAATCCGTCGAGTTATTTATGAAAACGAATGGTGGTTTGCGATTATTGATATTGTAGAAGCACTAACTGGATCAGAAAGGCCACGAAAATATTGGAATGATCTTAAAAAGAAACTTGCAGAGGAAGGAAGTGAGGTGTCCGAAAATATCGGACAACTGAAATTAGAAGCAGCAGACGGCAAAAAATATTTCACTGATTGTGCTAGTGCAAAAACAGTTTTTCGTATAATCCAATCGATCCCCTCCCCCAAAGCCGAGCCATTTAAACACTGGCTAGCCAGAATTGGCTACGAGCGGGTGCAGGAAATTGACGATCCGGAACTGGGCACAAAGCGGACTAGAGCACTTTACCGCGCCAAGGGTTATTCCGAGGGTTGGATCGAAAACCGCATGCGTGGCATTGTTATTCGTGAAGAGTTAACCGACGAATGGGACAAACGCGGGGCTAAGCAACAAGAAGACTATACAATTTTAACCGCTGAGATTTCTAAAGCGGCCTTCGGCGTCACTCCAAGCGAGTACAAAAAACTCAAAGGATTAAAAAGAGAAAACTTGCGCGACCACATGGACGATTTTGAACTAATTTTCAATATGCTCGGCGAGCGCTCTACCACCGAAATTCACCGAATATAAAAATCTCACGGTGTACCGAAGCTTAAACACGACGCCAACCGTGGCGGCCGAGTCGCGGGTAATGCTAGAAAAGAATTGGAAAGCGAAATTGGTCGATCAGTGGTAACAAAAACGAACTTCTTATCCAGAAAGAGTGGTGAGTAGTTGGTCTAGGACAATTTTTTTTGAGTCCAAAATATCGCTCGTTTACATCCGGAAAAGTAAGGCTCTTGTTTAGTACCACTATATTTTCCAAGCACTTCAAATCCATATTTCTCAAGCCACTTTTGAATATCAACTGCACTTGAAGGATGGGTTTGAGTTTCTTGTATAATTGTCTTTTTTGTTCCGTCAGGGTAGGTAATTTCTGTAACCCGCTCGGCCTGCCAAATTCGCTCATTTTCATCGAAAGATTTCGTGGTAACTGCGGTCTCGAGCCTTGTGCCATCCTTACAAACGCCGCTCGGGAACCAATGCTCTTTGGTCTCAATTACCTGCCAGGATTTATCAAGTTTCCCCTCCATGTTGTCGTTTTCAACGTACACAAAACCGTCGCTTTTTAAAGACTCGGCGGCTTTTTTGATACAAAGTTCCTGTTCACTACCGCTACCGAACTCGTAAAAAGAGTTGCCACCTAAAATTACTAAGTCAAATTCTCTCGGCCAATCTGTTTTTAATACATCTGCGTGAATAAGCTTAGCTTTCAAGTTTTGTTCTTGCAATCGAGATTCCAACCTTTGAAGCATGCTTTTGGATTGATCGATTCCAACAAGATCAAATCCTGCTTCGACCAGCGGCAGCAGAATTCTCCCGGTACCACAAAATGGCTCAAGTATTTTGTGTAAATGATTTTGCCGAATTAACTTTAAAAGCAAAGGAATATCATCCGTCTTTTTTTCAATCTGATCATATATTTCTGCAATATGTGGCTCGTCGTATTTGTTTTCCATTTGTAAATCCTTTCTTTATTCTGATTCTAACACAGGAAAAACACGGTCACAATAAAGAATTTTTATCGACTTTGACAATTTATCGCTTTATGCTAATAATAAGAGTATGACAACTCCTAAAAAACATTCCAAAGTGCCCGTTTCTAGTTCTCAGGTTAAAGAACTTGAAGCTAAAGTTGCTGAGCTGACCGCCGGCTGGCAGCGGACTCAGGCCGATTTTGTCAACTTCCGCAAGCGAGTGGAGGACGAAAGAGCTCAGACCGCCAAAAATGCCAAAGTAAATTTCATCTTAAAAATATTACCGGTTCTGGACAACTTCCGCCTCTCCACCCAACACCTGCCGGAGGATTTGAAGAACAACAACTGGGCTCTCGGGATCCAGCACATAGAACGCCAGATCGAACAGTTATTGGCTGATGAAGGCGTGACCAAGATCGAGGCCACCGGACAAGCTTTCGATCCCAACCTTCACGAAGCGGTCGAGTCGGTTCCCTCAGACTGTCCCGAAGGCCAAGTTGTCGCCGAGATAACTATCGGCTACAAACTTGGCGAAACCGTCATCCGCCCAAGTCGGGTCAAGGTGGCGTGCAAAGTCCAAGGTCAGTAGTCGGTAGTCAGTTGTCAGTTGTCCGTTACCAATACCCAAACTTCACAATAAATAACCCCGCAGACTGTTGACGGGGTTATTTTAATATGATATATATACTAATGCTCAAGCTTGTTCACCCCTTACAAAGCTTGGGATATCTAGCGGGTCTTCTCCAGAGCCCAATCGGTATCCCGAGGCAGGGTGACATCTTGCGCCTGAAGGCGGTGCCCCCCACGGTAAGTGTAACCCCCCTTGCGCTTACCCCTGCACCGCCCGACGCTCACTCGGGACAGCGCTTCCAACGCTGAGCCCTTGATCATTGCACACGGACCCGTTCCCTTTAGGACGGGTCCAAATGCGTTTTAAGGGCAAGAATATAGATATATTTACCTATAAATCGATAATTATCGAGTAGATTCCCGCCGGAGTTTATCTCGGCTCTGGATCCCGGGTCAAGCCCGGGATGACAGAAAGAGGCGGGAATGACACACATTAAGGACTTTAAAAAAACCGTTGACGGCAAACGGTTTTTTTGATAAAAATAGTATACTCACGTTTCCAAACTACTAACAGACCAGGATGGGCCCGGTTGTTGTCGGGTAGTTTGGTAGCGTGCCCGCGCGAGGGTGGTGATAAGGGCCCCGCATCACCATCGCCAACCGCCTGCGTAGCTCAGTGAAAGAGCAGCCGCTCAGAAAACGGCTTGTCGCGGGTTCAAATCCCGCCGAAGGCACCAGAATGGAGGTGACTGGTAGCGGTGTACCCGCCCACCCTGCCAGCCAGCCCGTTTGGGAGGAGTCCTGTCCCCAGATCCTCGTCTGGTAAGATCGGGTAGCGCCTGATCCGGGACTTCTCCTTGACCTTTCCCGAGGCCCGCTAGCCTCGTTGCTGTAGCGGCCACTGCTAGTAAGCAGTGGCCGTGTTCGTTTTTTAAGATAGTTAAGATAGTGATGACAGTCTTTTTAGAACAAGTAAAGACTGTCATCGGTTAGTAAGAACGAGATTAGCCCCACCCCTGAGGAGTCAAAGCCCACCTCGTAGATGTTTATCGCATTTTATTGGTATATTCGTAATTTCGTTAAATTCGTATATTCGTAGGAAATACCCCGCCACAAGCGGGGTATTGACAAGATGTAAAGTTTACTTTACACTTTATAAGTGGAAGACGGGACAGGGTCACCACATCCAAACTGTCTTCCGACTTATTTAAACCTCATTCCCGCGAAGGCGGGAATCCAATAATTATTAGTAGATTCCCGCCTTCGCGGGAATGACACGCTAGGAGAAAAAAATGGGAAAAATTATCGGAATCGACCTCGGAACCACCAATTCGGCTGCGGCCGTGATGGAAGGCGGCGAGGCTAAGATCATCGCCACAGCCGAAGGTAACAGACTACTGCCTTCCGTAGTTGCCGAGAGCAAAAACGGCGAACGCCTAGTCGGCCAGCTGGCCAAACGCCAGGCTGTGACCAATCCTGAGAACACTATTTATTCGGTCAAAAGATTTATCGGCCGAACTTTCGAGGATCCCGAAACCCAAAAGGATATCAAGGCCATGCCCTATAAAATGATCAAAGCCTCGGACGGTTCGGTTCGGGTGGTCATGAACGGCAATGAATACTCGCCCCAAGAAATATCGGCTTTCATCCTACAAAAACTCAAAGCTGATGCCGAGAGTTATTTGGGCGAAAAAGTCACCGACGCGGTTATCACCGTGCCGGCTTATTTCAACGACTCGCAAAGACAAGCGACCAAGGACGCCGGACAGATCGCCGGGCTTGATGTAAAAAGAATCATCAACGAACCGACAGCCTCGTCTCTGGCTTACGGCCTAGACAAGAAAAAAGATGAAAAAATCGCTGTTTACGACCTCGGTGGCGGTACTTTTGACGTTACGATTTTAGAAATCGGCGATGGGGTCTTTGAAGTCCTCTCAACCAACGGCGATACCCACCTCGGAGGCGACGATTTCGACCAAAAACTGATTGACTATATCATTGGCGAATTCAAAAAAGACCAAGGGGTCGATCTTACTTCCGATAAAAGCGCGGTGCAAAGAGTCAAAGAAGCGGCCGAAAAAGCCAAGATTGAACTCTCTTCGACCAACGAAACGGAGATCAATTTGCCGTTTGTGACCGCCGACGCCTCCGGACCCAAACATCTGGTCATGAAAATCACCAGAGCCAAGCTGGAAAGTTTGGTCGATGATCTGGTGGAAAAAACCATTGAACCGTGCAAAAAGGCTCTGAAAGACGCCAAACTTGAAGCTAAAGATATCAAAGAAGTCATCTTGGTCGGCGGCCAGACCCGTATGCCCAAAGTCAAAGAAGCGGTCAAAAAGTTTTTCGGCAAAGAGCCGAACCAGAGCGTCAATCCCGACGAAGCCGTGGCTCTGGGTGCCGCCATCCAAGGCGGGATCCTGGGCGGCGAGGTCAAAGACTTGCTGCTGCTTGACGTCACCCCGCTGTCGCTGGGTATCGAGACTCTGGGTGGAGTCATGACTCGACTCATAGAGAGAAATACGACTATCCCGACCAGTAAATCGCAGATTTTCTCAACCGCAGCCGACAACCAGCCTTCGGTCGAGGTAAATGTCTTGCAAGGAGAGAGAGAAATGTCAGCCGACAACAAATCGCTTGGTCGATTCAGCCTTGACGGTATTCCTCCGGCTCCGCGCGGCATTCCCCAGATTGAAGTCACGTTCGACATCGACGCCAACGGCATTGTCCATGTTTCCGCCAAAGATAAAGCTTCCGGTAAAGAACAGAAAATCACCATCACCTCTTCCTCCGGACTGTCCAAAGAAGAGATTGAGCAGATGAAAAAAGACGCCGAGACGCACGCCGACGAAGATAAGAAAAAGAGAGAATTGATCGATGCCAGAAATCTGGCCGATCAACTCATTTACTCTTCGGAAAAGACTCTCAAAGATGCCGGCGATAAAGTCAAAGAAGAAGACAAGAAAACCGTCGAGGAAAAGATTAAAGCCCTAGTAGAAGTCAAAGACAAAGACGACGCCGAGGCAATTAAGAAAGCCTACGACGAGCTTTCTACCGAGATCCAAAAAGTCGGTGCAACTATGTACGAAAATGCCTCAAAAGAGGAACCGAAAACCGAGGAGAAAACCCAGACTGAGCCTGAAGATAAAAAAGAAGACAAAAACGAGGAGAAATAGTACCCCTACTTCCGTCATTCCCGCGTAGGCGGGAATCCACTGGTAATAGTCTGGTTATTATCGGGTAGGTTCCCGCCGAAGTTTATCTCGAATCTGGATTCCTGCTGTAGTTTATCCCGTACCTGGATACGGGGCAGGAATGACAGAGAGAGGCGGGAATGACACATTAACACGATCGAGCCAAGGATTATACATAGTACATTTTAGTTAATTTGATATAATATCAGTGAGCGATCCTTGCTGATATTATATTATTGGTTTGTAGCGAAATGGAGCTTGT
>JAKAMI010000003.1 GCA_021812945.1 bacterium | reverse complement strand
CCTCTGAGCGCGTCAGAGATACCGGTGGCGATACGTCCCAAAACCTTATCCTCCGCATCAAAAATAAACCACTTGGGCTCTTTATTTTTCATTTGAAATCCTTCTCTCGCCCTTTTTCCTAACAATGGTTTTAACTTCGCCTCTTGTCTGGTCTTTGGTCAGTTTCTCCAGTTTTTTGGCACGGTTTAAATCTTTCTTGGTCACGGGTTTTTGGGGTTCAGTAGCCTCCTCGGATGCAATCTCTTTGGGTTTTTCTACCGGTTTATAATCGTAAAACTGAACGATTGTTTTGGGCGAGCCGTCACCGAGAAACGTCCCGACGTCGTACCGGTTGAAATATCCGCTGGTTTTATCTTTAAGCCGGGGCAAAATAACCCTAAACAACTTTTTTGCCGCGTTTTTGTCCAGAAGATAGTCGTAAACAAAACGCGTATTAATAAGCCTATCGCTTTTAGCTTTGTTGATAACTTTCTCGGCTGTCGAGACCAAAGCGCGCGCTTTGGTTTTGTTGGTGATGATTTTTTCATACAAAAAAAGCGACGTCGCTAAATTGCGGAACAGCATTTCGCGATGGTTTTTCTTGCGATGAAATTTTTTGGTTTGGTTTAGCATTAGCTCAAAATAGCTTTAATCTCGTCAAATCCCTTGCTGCCGAGTCCTTTAACTTCGGACAGCTTAAGATCGCTTAGGCGTCTAAGACCCCCGAATGTTTTAATCCCGGAATTGAGCAGGGCGTTGACTGTCCGTGAAGTCAGATCCAGCTCGGTAACTTTTGTTTTTGAATTAACCTCAGGGGAACCGGCAATCGCCTTTTTTGGTTCCTCGGCAATTTCTTCTCCGACTTCTTCAGTTTCCGCCTCTTTGGCTTCCACTTTCTTGCCCGCGAGCATTTCGAACTGGTTTATTAAAATGTTGATAGACTCGTCGATAGCCTCCTTGGGAGACTTGAGACCGTTGGTTTTAACGTTCAGAATCAGCTTATCGTAATCGGTCATTTGCCCGACACGAGTATTTTCAACCCGATAGTTGACCAGTTCGATCGGGGTGAAAGCGGCATCTATGGCGATAGCGCCGAAATTTTCAGTTTTCTCGCGATTCTCAGTCGGCAAAAAACCTCGGCCGTTTTCAACTGTCATTACCATTTTCAGCTTCCCGCCCTTATCCAGAGTGGCCAGGTATGCGTCCGTGTTGATAACCTCGACGTTTGGATTGGTTTTAATGTCATTGGCGGTGACTTTTCCGGCGGTTTTAACATCCAGTTCAATCTTCTGAGGTTCGCTGGATAGATTTTTAATTTTCAGTTCTTTGATATTTAGCACTATCTCCAAAGCGTCTTCCTTGACGTGCGGAATCGAAGTGAATTCATGAGTTACGCCCTCGATATTGACTTCGGTAACAGCTGAACCGTGAAGCGAGGAAAGCATCACGCGGCGCAAGCTGTTTCCGATGGTATATCCAAAACCCGGTTCCAAAGGCTCTATCTCAATCAAAGCCTGATTTTGGTCTTTATCTGTTACCATAATTTTTGGCAGAGTCTCAGCTTCCATAAAAACTCCTTTAAGCTATTTAGAATAATATTCAATCACGAGGCTAATATTGAACGGGACTTCTACATCTTTCATATCGGGGATAGCGGTAACTTTAATCTTTTCCATCTTGGCGTCCGCGGTCAACCATTTCGGCAATGATTGTTTCGCCGCCATTTTAAGATTTTTTTGAGAAATAGTGATCTCGTCGCCGGTTTTCAAAACGTACGAGGGAATACTGACTTTTTTACCGTTGACTTTGGTCCAACCGTGGCTGATGATCTGGCGGGCCGAACGGACCGAGATACCACCGACCAGTTTCCTGATAGTGTTATCCAGTCTCAGCTCAAGTGTTTGCCATAAAATTTCCGAAGTATTTCCCTCTTTTTTTGAGGAGGCGTTATAATAATTTGAAAACTGTTTTTCAGCGATCTGATAATATCTTCGAGCTTTTTGCTTCTCTCTTAATTGCTTGCCATAGTCGCTGATACGAGCGTTGGCTTTGGCACCTAAAAATCCCGGAACATAAGGTTTCCTGATCACGGCGCATTTCTGGCCGATGCATCGATCACCCTTCAAAAAAAGCTTCTCTCCTTCTCTTCGGCATTGTTTGCAAGCAGTAACCAGCATTTAGACTCTCCTCGTTTTCTTAGGGCGGCAACCGTTGTGAGGCACCGGAGTAATATCTTTGATCATCGAAACGTCAATATGATAATTTGAGAGAACTCGAATGGCGGCGTCGCGGCCGTTTCCGACACCGGAGACGAAAACTTTTACTTGGCTCAAACCCCTATTTTTAATCTTTTCCATCAGCTGAGTCATCGCGGTTTGAGCCGCATACGGGGTTGATTTTCTGGCACCCTTAAAACCGCTGGATCCAGAGCTGGCCCAGTTGATAATGTTCCCGTTTTCATCGGTCACGCTGATTAGGGTATTGTTAAATGTTGATTTCACAAAAATATTACCCTTGGTGATTTGGGTCAAGTTCTTCTTTTTGTTGGGTTTTGTGTTTGGCTTAGGCATAATAAAATGTTGAGGACCTCCACAGATTGATCCCACTGATTATCCACTCCTGCCTGCCGGCAGGCAGGGATCCTGTCCCGATCTGTGGAATTAATCTGTGGCGGTCACCTTACATATCTAAGTTTTTTGGGCGGCTAATTTTCTACCGCTTCCGACCGTTACTTTCTTACCGCGTTTTGTCCTGGCGTTGGTTTTTGTTCTTTGCCCTCGGACGGGGAGATTCTTAATATGTCTTATACCGCGGTAGGAGTTTATCTCTTTCAAGCGTTTGATATTTTGTGAAACTTCAATCCTTAGGTCGTTTTCCACCTTGAAATTCTTATCCAAATAACTGCGGATGCTTTCGACCTGGGATTCGGTCAGGTTTTTTACTCTAATATTTCCGTCGATTTTAGTGGCTGCCAGTATCTTCCTGCTGGTAGCCAGAGATATGCCGAAAATATAGGTCAAGGCGATCTCGATTCTTTTCTCGGTTGGAATATTAACCCCGGCGATCCTTGCCATTCTTATCCTTGACGTTGATTATGTTTTGCGTTCTCGCAAATTATGAAAAGCCGTGGCTTGGCCGACAGTCGTTTTTCCTTGCCCTTTTTACTTCGTCTGACAACAGTGCATTTACTGCACATTGGCTTTACGGATGCTCTGACTTTCATAAATAATTCCAATAAAATAACCGCCCCTTGATTGTTTACTTACACCTTCAGGCGTCGGGTAATTCTTCCCTTGCTCAAATCGTAGGGAGTTACCTCGACAATAACTTTATCGCCCGGCATTACCTTGATGAAATTTTTTCTCATTTTACCGGAAAGATGCGCCAAAATCTTGTGTCCAGAGCTTAGAAGAACACTAAAACTCGCATTGGGGTATGCTTCCTCCACCACAGCTTCAGTTTCGATAACATCTTTTCCCATATTTGGCTTAAGGATACCAGACAAATCGGGAAAAGTCAAACGATTTTAGACCGTGGATACAACTGGTAAATATTTTAAGCGCTATATTTTCGTGACTATAACCGGCGCAGAGTCGGTGACTACGATAGTGTGCTCAAAATGCGCTGAGAGATTGCTGTCTGAAGTTTTGATGGTCCAACCGTCTTTCGAGGTTGTGACTCCTTCGCCGCCCAAGTTCACCATCGGTTCGATGGCCAAAGCCATACCCGTTTGAATCTTTTCTCCGGTTTTGACTCGGCCGAAATTCGGTATTGCGGGATCCTGATGAAGCTTAGAGCCTATGCCATGCCCCACCAGATCCTTGACAACGCTGAATCCGTGCTGCAGCACATAAGCTTCTATGGCGGCCCCGATATCACCGATAAAATTGTTGTTGCGAGCCTTAGCAATGCCTATCGACAAGGATTTTTTGGTAATCTCCAGAAGTTTCCGGGCAGCAGGCTCAACTTTACCTACCGGAACCGTTACGGCCATGTCGGTATAGAGACCTTTATAGAGGCAGCCGATATCGAGGCTGACCAGATCGCCCGCTTTGACAATCTTCTGCGCCGTGGGGCAGCCGTGAACTACCTCGTTATTTATCGAAACACAAAGGGTGGCCGGAAAAGGTTTTTCGCCCGACTCGCTATACATTTTGAATGAAGGCGTGGCGCCAAGACGCCTCAGCTCGGTCTCGGCAATCTGGTCCAAGCCCAGTGTCGGCATTCCGGGTTTGACCGCTTTTACCACCAGATCCAAAACTCCGGCTAGTATTTTACCGCCGGCTCGAAGATTCCGTATTTGGTCTTGGTTTAGGATTTCGATCACGCAAGACCTCTTTTAATTCTCCTGAAGACTTCCTCGATACTGCCATTACCATTTATTTCGACGATCTTGCCCTTGTTCCGGTAATACTCGATCTGTCGGAGAAGTAACGGTCTGTAGTTGTCTATTCGCGTCCGGACCGTTGCGGGATCATCGTCGCTTCTTCTGGTCAGCTTCCCGCCGCATTTTTGGCAGATTTGCAAACTATCATTTTTATCAATCACCGGCTGGCCGCAGCTTGAGCATATTTTTCGGGTTTTAAGTCTCTGCACTACGGATTCCGGATCGACTTTGAGGTGTATAAACACCGGCTTGGCCAAGTTAAGCTCTCTCGACCTCTCCTCAAGAAATTTGCTTTGTCCGAGAGATATCGGGAATGAATCGAAAATGATGCCCTTGGCGTCCCTAAGCCCAAGCAAACGCTCGAAGACCAGCCGGTTGGCCACATCGTCCGGCTGAACAATCCCCTTTTCATACCGCTCAACCAGTCCTGCGGTGAACTTGTCTTCTTTGCCGGAACTGATGGCCTCACGAATCAGTTGTCCGCTCGAAACGTGCGCGTAGTCCAGTTCCTTGGCCAAGAGGGACGCCTGCGTGCCCTTACCCGACCCGGGCAACCCGTTGATAATAATTACCTTGATCATTCTTCTAGAGTTAATAAATAAATTGCAGCGGTACTCCGGCCCCGAGGCGATCCTTTTTGTTTTTGGTGTCTAAAATAAAGATTCTGCCGTCTTCTTGATCCGCAGTGTCATACTTTTTTTGATAGGCGAACAAGCTGTAGTCATTGTTTGCGATGGGATTTTGGTCAAAATTTCCATCGGAAAGGATCGACTCTTTTCCAGTTGCCAAGTCGATTATGGCAATCTTCCAAAAGGTGTTGCTACTGGTGCTGTCGGGAACTTGGTCTTTTGAGACAATCTTTTTGGCATAAAGGACATTTTGATCATCGGCTTCGCAACTAAAACTGTAAATCTTGCCCTCTATTTTACTGCCGTTTGCCGCCGGTTTGTTCGGACTGAGCGTAACCAATGTCGAGGCGGATCCGTCAAAACTCGAATACTTTAGCGCCCCGTCGGAGGTCGAACAGATGCAGGTAACATCGGCCTCGGCCGGATGCTCGGACAACTTCCTAAACTGGTCGTCCAGCACAATAATGTGTTTGTCGGAGACTCTGAAAAGGGCAAAATTTCCATTCTTGAGCGGATACAGGGCTGCGGGTTTAAACTCGGTAACATCTCCAAGAGGATCGATTTCTCCCGTTTTAACGTCTAAAAGATCGACTAAACTTTTATTGTTGATCGTATGCAGGAAAAAGGACTTATTCTCTTGTCCGCTGGGGACCAGATTGACAAACGCGCCGACTTTGTCCGTGCCGACAATCGTACTTTCGGATTGGGTGGATAGCGAATAACGGATAAGAGACTGTCGGCTTGAATTTTGTTTTAGATAAATCAAAACCGGTTCTTTTTTGCCGTTGCCGTTGCTTCCGGAATCCCCGTTATTGCTTTTGGTAACATAAAAATAGACCGCGGCAAAAGTCAGCACTATGATTAGCAATGACCACACACCCAATCTTGTCTTTCTTTTCTTCATTTTCAGAAAAGCTAATAATGATCGTATGTATGAACCGAAAGTTGAGAATTGATTTGACGATAAGTCTCCAAGATTACCGATATGATGATCAGAATACCGGTTCCCCCGATGGAAATCGTTTTGACTTTGGTCGAGGACTGCAAGATGAAGGGCAAAATAGCTATGACGGCTAGAAACAGCCCGCCGACAAATGTCAGTCTGGAAATAATCTTTTGCAGATAATTTGCCGTCTCGTTACCGGGCCTTAGGCCAGGTATGAATCCACCCTGTTTTTGAAGATTCTCGGCCACTCGATCCGGGTGGAAAACTACCGAAGTATAGAAATAGGTAAAAGCAAAGATGAGAATAAAGTATATGATACCGTAATACAATTGATTGTTAAAAAACCGCTCGACTGAGGTTGCGGCATTGGCAATAACGACGGATTTGGCGCTTTGAAAAAACTTGGCGATTACCCCGGGAAAAATCATAATGCTCATGCCAAAGATTATCGGGATGACGCCGGCAGCATTGACACGTATGGGTAGAACCGTGTCCACGCCGGACATCATAGTCTCCCCCATTCGAGCCTTCCTAGCATAAGTCACCGGTAGATTTCTCTGGCCTTCATTTATATATATGATTGCCACAATCACCGCCAAAGCCAGAGCGGCAAAACCCAAAAGCGCGATGATTTGAGTCGTGCTTCCGGTATTGAGCAGGGACAAGGTATTTCTAAACTGAGTAGGCAACCCTGCCAGTATCCCGATGGTAATAATCAGAGACAAACCGTTGCCAACGCCTTTTTCGGTGATGATCTCGCCAATCCACATCAAAAGGATCGTACCGGCGGTTATCACCAGTAAAGTCACCAACAACTGTCCGACATTCCAGGCGGGAATGATATTCTGGTTTTTTAGGAGCACCAGCATGGCATAACCCTGCATGAAAGCCAGAGGCACGGTCAATAGCCGCGTGTATTGAGTGATGGTTTGTTGGCCTGATTCGCCTTCCTTTTGCAGTTCTTCGAGTTTCGGAATTACCATACCGAGGAGCTGAAAGATAATGGAAGAGGTGATATAGGGGCCGACTCCCATCATTATGATGGAGAAGTTGGACATCGAACCTCCGGAGAACATGTTCAAAAGCCCGAAGATTTGGTTTTTATCGAAAAATGATTTTAAGGCTTCCAAATTTACACCGGGTAGCGGGATATGAGCGAATATTCTGGTTATAAGCAGCAGACCCAGAGTCAAAAGGATCTTGTTTCTGAGGTCTTTATAGCTCCAAATTTTGGTCAGTTTATCCATTGCCCATAATATATCTAATCTATGAAGCAAATACAAGGCTGTTTAGGTTGCTGTTGTCGGATCTTTTTGATAATCTAAGATTGTACGAATCCAAACCTTTTGAATTTGCGGGAGTAGTTCAGTGGTAGAATGCTTCCTTCCCAAGGAAGAGATCGCGAGTTCGAGTCTCGTCTCCCGCTCCAGCCGCCTTAGCTCAGTTGGCAGAGCAGTGCTTTCGTAAAGCAAAGGTCCCGAGTCCGACTCTCGGAGGCGGCTCCAAATAATTTTATAATATGACGGCAAAAAAGAAATCATCCTATCTTGACAAATTGGGCGTTGACAAACTCTTTGTAACGCTGTCTGCTATCTGGATTTTATCCGCGGCTCTGCTGTTTTTTCTGTGGCGTTTTCTGATTCAAAATAACCAACTGCCGATCTATACCCCGATCAGCGTCTTCCCTTTTCAGTACACCCTAATTGTGATGTTTGTCAATCTTGTACTGGCTGTTTCCATAATTCGCAAGTCCGCCTCCATCGCCCACCTGCTTTTATTTGTCGCTGTTTTTATCAACCTTTTAAATATCATTATGGTCGTCTATTCCTATCGTTTTTTTATGGTTCAATGATTAAGAACAAGACCTCTCTTTATCGGTTTTTCGAAATCGTCCCCGGCGTGCTGGCCTGGTCGACTTTGCTTCTGACCATACCTATGGCTTATTACTTCCCCCGGGTTTTCGCCGCGGCAATGATCGCTTATATGGTTTACTGGCTTTTTAGAACTATCCTGATTGCCGCAAGAACACTCGGCGCTTACCGCCTTTATAACCGAGACCGCAAAATTGATTGGTTAAAAGATCTGATGGCTCTAAAAATCGATCGGGATTGGCGCGACATCTACCATCTGGTGATAGTTCCCACCTACAAAGAGAAAAAAATAATTTTGGAACATTCGATCGAGTCGGTGATCAATTCCGATTATCCAAACGACCGTATTATCTACGTGCTGGCCACGGAAGAAAGAGATCGTGCCAATGCCGAAGAGATAGCCTCCAGCCTGAAAAGAGAGTATGGAAGCAAGTTTTTCCACTTTGCTTCCACTCTGCACCCGAAAGACTTGCCGAATGAGATTAAAGGCAAGGGGGCCAATATTTACTACAGTGCCAAGGAGATTTTGAAATTTATCGACTCAAAAGATATTCCATACAAAGATGTCATCGTAACGACTATGGACGCCGATAACCGCATGGATCCGAAATACCTGCCCTGCTTAACCTACAAATTTATCACCGACAGCAATCCGGCCGACAAGTCTTTTCAGCCGCTGCCAATGTATTTCAACAACATCTGGGACGTTCCGCCGCCGATGAGGATTATGGCCATGAGCAGCGCTTTTTGGCAAATGATCGTGGCTACCCAACCCCATCTATTGCGCAATTTTTCCGCCCACGCCCAAAGCCTCGAGGGACTGATCAAGGTGGATTTTTGGTCTAAAACAACGATTGTCGAAGACGGCCACCAGTTCTGGAGATCTTACTTTGCCCTCAAAGGCCGCCACAAAGTTGTGCCGATGTTTACGCCGATCTATATGGATGCGGTGCTGGCCGATAGTCTCTGGCTAACTTTCAAAGAACAATACTTACAACAACGCCGCTGGTCATGGGGTATCTCCGATCTGCCTTACGTTTATACAAATATGCTGAAGGATCACGAAATCTCTTTCTGGGACAAGCTTTACAAGGCAATATTGCTTTTTGATTCGTATTTTAATTGGTCTACCGCTTCTCTGATCCTTGCTGTGGTGGCTTGGTATCCTTTCATCTTTAGCCATACTTTTTTTAATTCAATTTATGCCTACAGTTTTCCTCTGGTTTACTCCAGATTGGCTATGGTAGCCTGGGTCGGCATGATCACCACGCTGGTGCTATCGACACTAATTCTTCCCCCTTGCCGCAAAAAATACCGGCATGGTTGGTACTTGGCGCGCGAATGGGTTATCACCCCCATCATCTTGGCCTTTACTAATATTATATTCAGCGCCATTCCCGCTCTCGAATCTCAAACTAGACTTATGCTGGGAAAGTATCTAGAATTTAGAGTGACCGTCAAGTCGGTGAGTAGAAGCGGGGTAAAATAGTTTAATTTGGAGGGGTAATGAAGCTTAAACCATCGGTAGTCCAGTTTGTTAAATTTGCCTTCGTCGGGATTATCAACACCGGCGTCGATTGGTTGGTGTTCTTCCTTTTGATCCGGCTGGTGCCCTTTTTCGCCGAGTTTAGCCCTCTGGCAAAAGCAATTTCCTTTGTGCTGGCCGCTATCAATAGCTTTGTCATGAACTCCGCCTGGACCTTTTCAAATGAATTTAAGTCCGGATTTTCTAAAAATGATTCCCAAAAAATTTCAAAAGGCTCAGTCTACTTCGGCCGGTTTTTCGCGGTCAGCGTTGTCGGCCTCATAATCAATACTCTCGTCTATTCGATAGTTCTGTCGATAGTCCCCTCCTCTTTTTCAGCTACCGTTATCAAATTGGCGGCGCTGACCTGCGCCAGCGGCGCCGGAATTATTTGGAACTTTTTCGCTAACAAGTTCTGGACTTACAAAAAAGTTGATATTGCCGAAGCGACAGCGCCGGAACGTCGAAAACGTCTCTGGTTCAATCTGATCGGTGTTTTATTGCTCGGGATTATGGCCGCCATTTCGGTCCTCGTGATGTTTGGCGACTCCGGAACCGTTGATGAAGTCGCTCACATACCTTCCGGTTACAGTTATTTAAAATATCACGATTATCGGCTCAATCCGGAACATCCACCCCTAACCAAGGCTATAGCCGGCATTCCTCTTCAATTTATCAAGGTCAATGAACTTACCAATAGCCCGGCTTGGAACGATATTAACCAATGGGAATCTGGTTGGGATTTTATTTATCGTCTGGGTAATAATCCGGATGCGGTAATAAACCTCTCCCGAATCCCGATAATTATTTTGCTTCTTATTTTAGGAGTATTTGTTTATCGTTTTACCCGCGAGCTTGCCGGCCGGAAGGTGGCGGTTATCGTCCTAACACTTTTTGCTTTTTATCCGGATCTTCTGGCCCACGGACACCTGGTTACCACCGATGTGGCCGCGGCGCTCGGTTTTGTTTTGTCAATTTATTATTTTTGGCACTGGACAAACAGTCCGACTAAAAAGAATCTGGTTTATGCCGGTCTGGCTTTCGGGATAGCTCAGCTTTTGAAATTTTCGGCCGTACTGCTGATTCCGGTGTTAATTCTTTATCTCGTGTTTCTCGCTTTTTCCAGAAAATCTCGACTCAAGGGATTTTGGCATAACTTCCGGCCGCTGCTGGTTCGGGGCATCTACATAGGTCTTATCGGCTTAGCCGCGGTTTGGCTGGTATACATTCCCTTTGTCTGGAATACTCCCGCGGGTATAGAACATAAACTTATCGAGGCGAATTTAACCAACGACGCCAGAACTCTGGTTTTTAGAAACTTTTTGCACCTTCTCGAAGGCAACCCGATCACCAGGGCTATCGGCCATTATATTCTCGGCCTGTTTCTGGTTTTCGGCCGAGTCGGCGGCGGCAATTCAACCTTTATCCTGGGACATTTTTCGGATAAAGGTATCAGCTGGTACTTTCCCGTAGCCTGGTTAATCAAGACTCCATTGCCCGTAATTTTACTCTTTTGGGGCGGGCTTCTGGCGATGATCAAGAAATTTAGAGCCAACACCTGGATTTACGTCCTGCTTCTAACTCCTGTGGCGATCTACTGGGCTGTGACGCTCAAAGGTTCGCTCAATATCGGCATTCGTCATCTTATGCCGACGATTCCTTTCGTTTTAATCTTCATCGGTTTCCAGTTGAAAAATATTCTAAATGCCGCTGGAATAACCTGGCCAAAAGTCATGGTTGGCTTGCTGGCGGTCTGGATGATCGTCGGCAGCTTGATCGCCTATCCGAACTATATCTCGTATTTCAACGAACTGACTTACGGCCGGAACAAATACGATCTGTTGGTCGACTCCTCGCTGGATTGGGGACAAGATTTGAAAAGGTTGGCCAAGTGGGTAGACGACAACCACGTTCAGGGGATCTACATCGATTACTTCGGAGGAAGCGTTCCGAGTTATTTTATCCCCCACTCCGCCAGCTGGCGCTCCGGCTACGGTCCGGTTACCGGCTACATCGCCATCTCTGCTACTTTTTATCAATTCTCCAGAATGTATGGGCAGCAAGAAGGTAAATGGTCCTACGATTGGCTTAGAGATTACCAACCGGTTGCAGTTATCGGAAACTCGATTCTGGTATTTCAGGTTACGCCGGCAGATATGCAAAAGAACCCGCCCAAGTCGCCTTATCCGATTACGAAGTATGACAGACCAGAACCGGATATAACTACCCCTTCCGCTAATAATTAGGAAATATTTATGACTTCAAATCCCCATTTATCCGTCATCGTTCCCGCATACAAAGAGCAGGAACGAATCCACAAAATCCTTGAAGCGATTACCGATTACCAGAAATCTCATGATTTTGGGATGGAAGTTATTGTCGTGATTGACGGATCTCCCGATGACACGCTCACAGCTGCGCTTCAGTTCCAGAATAAGGTAAAAGGGCTGAAAGTTATCAATCGCAAAGAAAATAAGGGTAAGGGGTATTCGGTAAAACAAGGTATACTTGAGGCTTCCGGAGATTTCCGCTTGTTCGCTGACGCCGATAACTCGACACCATTTCAGCAGGTAGACCGTTTGTTTGATTTTACTGATAAGTATGATGTTGTCATAGGCTCCAGACGGGTAGCCGGAGGAGGCCAGAAACGGAAACAGTCGTTGTTCCGCCGAGTAGGCAGCGATGTCCTGAATTTGATAATTCAAACCCTTGCCGTCCGCGGGATCAAGGACACGCAATGTGGTTTCAAGCTTCTGTCGGCCGATGCCGCTAAAAAAATCTTCTCGCGGCTCACAGTTGACCGCTGGAGTTTCGACATTGAGATGCTGGCAATAGCCCGAACGTTGGGGTACAAGATCGCCGAAGTCCCGATAATCTGGAATGACGACCCCCACAGCACTGTCAATCCCATTAAAGATGGTCTTAAAATGATCGCGGCATCTTGGCAAATCCGCAAGAACGTCCTCAAGGGACTATACAAATAGCCTCAGACCTGGTAAAATGTACTCGCTGTTGCACTCGATACTTGATAATTGATACTTAATTGAATATTGATACTTGAAAATTATTTACACGTCGGGGTGTGGCTCAGTTGGCTAGAGCACCGCGTTTGGGACGCGGGGGTCGGCAGTTCGAGTCTGCCCACCCCGACCATAGAGAATTTTGGTCTTTTTTGTAATATTGAACGCTTCGCTCAAGCTGTATTGGATAACTTCAATTGCATCATTTCCGAAAAAACCGCGTAGTTTGATCCATCTTCGTTCAAAATCAGCCGCTAACCTACCTCCCGAAACTCAGCCCGAACAGCCAGCCCAGACTCTTCTGGAGGGAGGTGATGATGATATCGATGACTGATCTTTGAATCTTACCGGTAATGGTAGTGGTATCGGAGGAGTAACCGGCATTGCCGGCAGCATCACGGGAACCGACTCTTAGATGGTAGATCTTGCTTGGTTCAAGTTCTCCAACAATGATGACATGGCTGTTGGTTAGAGTCTGATCTTCCGAGGTCTTGCTGGGATAATCGTTTGAAGTGATACCTTGGCCGTACTCCAACCAGCTGGTTGAGGGTTCATCGGTAGTCCAAGAGGCAACTACTTGAGCTTTCTGAGCCGAGGAGAAACCTTGAGCTTTGACTTCGATGGAGAGGTTGGAGACCTTGGGGGGACGGGTATCGTTGGGGGTGGCAAAAGAAACTTTGTCTGAGGCTACGGTGTTGCCGTGCTGGTCTACTCCGCTGGCCTGAAAGGTATAGGTGGTTTTATCGGCCAGATCTTTGACTTGGATGTCGTGGTCGGTTTTAGGCTCGGCATTTGACTGGGTCAAAGTTGAACCGGTACCGTTTTGGTAAGAAACGATAGTTGTAGTCGGGATGTTGGTGGAAAAAGTGAATCGGATGGTGGTGGTCGGGGCGTCTTTGACCGGCTCCGATTTGAGGTTTGAAATAATCGGCCGGACCAAGGTTGGCTGCGAATAATCGTCGGAGATAAACTGGTTTGAATCGGCATCGGTACAAGATGCTTTGAAGTGATAAGTCGTGCTGTCGTTCAAACCGGTCAGATTCAAAGAATGGCTGGCTGCAAGCACGCCGGAAATTTCTGAAGTGCTGCCGCCGTAAGCGGTTGATGGCCCGTAGATTATGGCGCAGTTAGCCACAACATTTGTCTGCCAGGTGATCAGCATCGAATTAAGCGTGACATTCGATTGCTTGACTTCGGCTATCGAGGGAGCGGGGCTGGTGCGAAGATTAAAGACATCGCTCTGGCCGCGGTTGCCGTCAGAGTCCAGCCAGACCGAACGGTAATAATACAAGGTGTCCGGCTGCAGGCCGTCGACGGTGACGGCGTGCTTTTTGGATTGCTCCAGCGCGCCAATGGTTTTGCCGCCGCTTTCTTTGCCGACCGTGTTGGCGGTCAGCCCGTACTCGACAAAACTCGAAGATTCCCGATCAGTTTGCCAAGAGACGCTGATCGAAAATGCCTTGGGTGCGGCCGTCGGGCCGTCTGTTAACGCCGGCGGTGTGGTATACCGGCCGGTGGGGGTGATAGAGACAACGGCCGAATAGGCGCTGTATTGGCTGGCGTTGTCCTTTGAACGCAGACGATAATAGTAAAGCTGAGACTGCAAATTATCATCAACGTAGGAAGTCCCCGAGGTTGTCGCAACTTGAGCAAAATTGATGTTGTCAATTGATCGTTCAATCGAATAGCCGGCAAAACCGGTGCCTTGGCTAACCGGTGCAATCCATTTTAGAACATCGGAATAAAGCGCAGCGTCGCGGTTACTGGTATCAACTGCCTGCAGTCCGGTCGGTATCCCGGGCGCCGAAGTGTTGGCGGTAAAGTTGACCTTGGCGCAACCGTCGGTGGTCGGATTACCGGAAATGGCGTTGCAGGAATCAAAATCAACATTTCCGGCATCGTCTTTGGCCACGATATAAAAAGTGTTTTGTCCTTGCTGGGTCGCAAACGGAGCGGCGGCGAGCGAAGTCGAAGCTGTAAAAGTGGCATTTACAAGCGTCGGCAAGGCGTTGATCGAATAATAGTAACCGGCGATTGAGCCGGTATAGGTTTGCGGCAACCCCCAGGAAAAAGCGAAGGAGTTGCTACTGGACGGCGTCGAAGGCGCGACGGCTAGGTTTGTCGGTGCTGTCGGCGTGGAACTATTGAAATAGAAAGTAACCTGGGCCGGGGTGGCCAAATTGCCGGCGACATCAACGGAGCGCAAAGCAAAAACATTGGCGCCGGTTCTGTAGGCCGGATTGGTCGGAGCGATGCTAGCCGTTGTCGCGTTCCCCGGCACATCAACCCAGCCGGCCGTGCCGAGCTGGTATTGATATTTTAGAAGTCCGGACGGGTTTACCCCCGGATCCGACGGGCCGTCGGCGCCACTGACCGGCCAGGAGAAAGTGAAAGAGTTGGTGCGCGAGTAGCCCGAAGGCGAAACCGACACGTAGGCGGGAGAGCTGGGAGCGGTACTATCGTACTTGTAGGTAAATAAAGTTGCGGCGGCGGATATGTTACCGGCATTATCCTTGGTTTGAGCTCTTAAGTAATATGTATTACCGGTCGTCATAACCGTCGAATCGACTCCGACTTCAAATCCGGTGGTAGTTTGATAATGAATACCGGTGCCGCCAAGTTCATTTGCCATACCTCGGGCAGAAGTCGGCAAAGCCGTATTATCTGTTCCATAATATATATAGTAGCCGGCCGTGCCCGAGGGTGTCTCGCCTACGTTGGCCACATCGGTCACAGCCGTCCAGCCGTAGTAGGGGTTGGCATAATTGTAAAAATTGCCCGTAGCGATAGCAGTTCCTCCGACCTTTTGGCTCGTTGGAACAAGCGTCGGGTTCGACGGGGCCAAAGTGTCCCAGAGATAGGTCAGCGAGATACCGGAGAGAATCGGCTGCTGTGAGCCGTCCGAGGTAAAGAAGCTCCGCCACTTGAAAGTTTTGGGGGCGGTGCCGAGGGAATTAAACGACCCGTCGGCAAAATGAGTGTTAACGTCAGCGGCCGTATTCGCCTCCCAAGAACCATTGGTTGTGGCTGCCCAGGCCGAACCGTTCCACCAGTACCAGGTTGTCCCGCTATTTGGCGAGACCTGAAACTTAACCAAGCCGGTGCCGGAGGTCGTGGCCGAAAAAGCCGAAACAGTATTGTAGCTTTGGGCAGTGACATTGGCGGCGGTGTAGTCAAAATATCCTCCAAGCGTCGATTGGCTTCCGTAACTCAACTGGCCAGCCGCATCTTTTTGGTTGTAGTACTCAAACTTGATCCAATCGGCCGAGCGGGCAGAGTTGGAAATACGAACTTCGTCAATTTTTCCGCTCACATAATATGGAGTCGGAGCATGTCTGCCAATGGTTAGGATTGAAGCGCTTGTCCCCAAAGCGTTCGAAACCGAAGTGCTGCTGTCTAGGACCCCATTTCTATAAAGTTTTATTGTTGTGCCATCATACGTTCCCACAATATGATACCAGGTATTTATAGACAAAGCGCCTAAAGTTGAAAAGGCATCTTTTTCAACTCCGCCGGTTTGTACCATCGCGTACATTCCAAAATTACCCGGAGCATTATTTCCGTGGTATGCTATGGCGTAACCGTTTGAGCCGTCAGCTTTACCAGCGAAAACTTGCAAACTGTTAGCGTCTGATGTTTGCATCCACATATCAATTGAAAAAGATGTGTTTTGCAATGATGCGTTGTTGGGAATGCTTATATACTGAGAACTTGAAGCGACAAATGCCGCCCCGCCGTCGTTATTTCCTGCGGTCGCAGTCGATCCGTAATTGGTCCCGTTATTTACTCCGGTCGAATCCGTTGGATTGGTCGGATCAGACAGGTGGTAAATCGCTTTGTAGTTTGTGTCCCATACTCCATTCGGATTGGCTTGGGCCGCGGCGAAAGCATTGCCGTAGTATACATATATAATAGTGTCGGCAGTTGAAGAAATCGACGGCACCTGTACCCAAAAGATACCACTGGCCGAGCCGGCGGCGATTGCTCCGGTCTCGCGTTCGGCGGGCAGAATAGTCGCACCTCCGGACGACGTAAATCTTAGGTCTGTAAGGTCGCTTTTGGCGTGGGCGCCAATGTCTGTATCACCGGCGATCTCCACCTTGGCCGGAAAATTCGTCAGTGTCGAGCCGACGTTGGTTTTAGAGATTGTAATTGCTTTTCGATACGGCCAATCATGACCGGTATCCGTTGCGATCCAGTCGGTTCCCGGGGCGTGGGTAACAGGTACTAGATTAACAGTTGTTTGAGCCCCGAAGGTCAACTGCCCAGCGGTGTCTTTTTGATTATAGTACTCAAACTTAATCCAATCGGCCGAACGGGCGGAGTCGGAAATCTTAAATTCGTCTAATAAACCGTTATAGTAATATACCGCGCCTTGTGAACCTATTGTGAGTGGGTTGGCATTTGTTGTTATAGAACCTGTTGCTGCGGTTGGGCTGCCCGATGCTAGACCATTCACATATACTTGAACATTCGCGCCATCGTAGCGAATACCTATTGAATTCCAAGACCCCATTGTCGCCGTAAATGGCCCCAGACCAAGCGAGATACCGTTAATTGTAATATTACAATAGACATTTCCACTATTATCATTTACATAAATTCTAGGCTGGTCTCCCTTTGCAAACAGCATGTAGGGTGCTGTCGAAGCGACTGGTTTGAACCAAATTTGTGCTGTAATTGCCGCGGTCGGATTAAGACTGGCAGAATTAGGGATCGATATATACTGGCTACTCGCTTTAGCATACGATTGCCCTTTTCCAATAATTGCATCTGACTGCGACGGATACGTGCCAGAGGTGCTAACGTTGTTATTGGTTGTGGAATCATTGTACGGATTAGCACTTTCTCCCAGATGCCAAACCCCTTTATAATTACTATCCCAAACACTACTCGGGCTGGTTTGAGCCGAGGCAGAGGTGTTGCCATAATATACATATATAACAGTGTCGGCGGTGGATAAAATACTTGGAACCTGCACCCAAAAGATACCGGACGCCGAGCCGGTAGCGATTGCTCCGGTCTCGCGTTCGGCAGGGAGAATGGTTTTGTAATCAGACAAGGTAAATCTCAGATCGGTCAAATCACTTTTGGCGTGGGCACCAATATCTGTATCGGCGGCGATCTCCACCTTGGCCGGAAAATTCGTCAGTGTCGAGCCGACGTTGAGATGGGAGATAGTAACTGCTTTTCGATACGGCCAGCTATTTCCGGAACTATCGTTTGCAATCCAGTTAACTCCCTGCACGTCGGTCCCTTTCAGCGTCGCCTGGTTGCCGGCGATGTTGACCTTTGTATTGTCGTAGGTGTAGTCAGTGGTATTGGCAAAGTTCCAGCTCCCCGACGAGGCCAAAGAGTGTGGTTGGTAAGCCGGAGCGAATTGCTGGGTTATAATAGCCGCGATAATCAAACAATAAATACCGAGGATCGACAAGTGGACTTTGCGGTGGTGGGGTTGTTCGTGCCATTTGGCATAAATTTGAGACCGCAAAACCAGCCGATCGTGAAAACTGTCGGTCGCTTTATGGAGCAGGCGATGCGAAATCCCCAATAGTTGTCCCAAGGTCGTCTCCCTCCGTTTCTTATCTTCTTGTATTTTACCAACCCAGAGACGATGAATCAACTACCTCTCACCTCAATCTGAAAACCTCCGCCAGGTCATTCTGAGCCTCTGCGAAGAATCTAGCGAAATCGCTTCAACTTACCCAATATTCTTCTTAGTACAACGGGAACAATCAAGCCCAGAGCTAGAGCAATAGATGCGGCGAGAATGTAAAATATAGTCGTGTACTTGTTAAATTTATTGTCTTGCTCAGCGCCCAAGACCTTGGGTTGAGTTTGAGTCGGAGAAATTTTTTGGGCGCCTGCAGCTTCGGAAGCCGGATCGGTTGAAGATTTTGATACGGCGGCCGGCGTGTTTTGGTTAGAACTTTGCGTTTTTGAATTTTCAGCCGGTTTAGCGGCTTGGTTTTGGACAACCGGAACGATCGCTGGGGTTGGACCCGTCGGGTTACTTATAGCTTTGCAAATGTCGGAAAAATGCAAATTTTTCAAGCCGTCATAGATCGCCTTGCCGCCTATTTGCCAACCGTCGGTTTGTCCGTTTACAACCGTCGAATTGGCTGCTCCGGACTGAGAAAATTCCCAGTTCCCGCCTGACGGATTGATGTAATAAAACCAGTAATCATTTGAACTGCTGATTGCCGTGCTGTCCTGGGCTTTTTCGCCGTCTATTTCAGTTATAAATCCTCGGTCGGCGACAGGGTTTAGGCCGGCTCTGGTCAGAAGTTCCAGGCCGGTCATTTTATCCTCGTCAAACGGCACGCATTTGGAGGCGATATTTCCGGTGCTGTGAAGTATGGCGACGGCCGCTCGGTTCGCCAAGCAACTGCCGGGGAGAAGCACGATAAGTAAAATCAGCAGAAAGGTTTTCATAGTTCCGTATTGATTTTTATCAAAAATAATTATGGCAATTTTTTAGGCCTTCGAAGAACCAGCGACAATACCACGCCGATGATAAATGCAATCGTTCCAAGAATCGCCAGCCACAGGTAGTTGATGCCGACCGGCCGCTGGTCGCTTTGACCCAGTACTTGAGGTTGGGGAATTGAATCCGGGGTCTGGTTAACCGTAACAGTTGGGGGTTGGGTTGGAGCTACCGCCGCCCCCTTGGGCGAAATGTTGTTTACGACGACAATCTTTTTAGCCGCTGATACTTTCGGAATTATCGCCGGCTGGATTTGCGGCGGAGATGGTTCGATCGTGGTTGTAGCCACAGGCTGCGGATTGGGTTTTGGAGTGACCGGTTGAACTGTTTGGACGGAACTGCCACTAACGGACGTGCTGCTTTGCGGCTGAAAAGTTGCGAGCGTCTGGTCTGTTACCGGATACCACAGTCCGCTCAAACCGGATAAGACTATCGAGGTGGTCCAGACCGGCGTGCCGTCACCCCAGGAATCGACCGAGTATAGATACGAACCATCCGGCTTGCGTAGAGAATCCAGATCGTCCAGAATTGATTTACCACTGTCCGCTTGCCACTCGACCGACTTTGGATCCTGGCCAAGCGCAGAAATCATTTGCAAAACAAAAGAATCGGAAAATGAGTCGGTGTTTACCGTCCAGGTATTGGTATCATATTTGATACCGCCGTTTTCAGTTTGCAAATTTTTCAGGTAAGAAACAGTCTTGAGTATGACCGGATCGGCCTTGTCCAGCCCGGCATCGAGCAATGATATGACAACTTGTGATGACGTATTACTATCTGTCCCCCAACCGGAAGGATCAAATCCGCCATCGGATTTTTGTTGGCTTTTTAAATATTCGACGGTTGCGTTGCTGATCGGCTGCTTGGTCGCCTTGTAAACATAGCTACCAAAGATAGTGCTCATTAAATCCGGCCCTATTTTCCCCGTCGTCCCGTCGGTGGTAACCTTGTCCAGCAAATCGCAGCCGAAGAAGATTTTGGGATCTTGATTGGCTGATTTCACGGCCAAGATAGACCTTTCGATATCGGTTATCGAGGTTAGAGCGCATGAGTTGACCTTGATGTAATTTAATAGGTCTTGGCTTTGATCGTCTGTTTTGAAAGAAGCGGGATCATACCCCGAGGCCGAGATGCCCACGGCGGCCCAAGACGACTGCATTAGCTGCGACTCCGCTTGCCCTTTCTCTTTTAACCCCCCGTCGCTCTGGTTCTGATAAGATTTCAAATAAGCAAGCGAGGCTGAAATTTCCGGATCAGTCATCTTGGCCTGAGTCGCCTGGATGCCGTAAACCAGTCCGATCATCAAAAAAAGAGCTGTAACGATAGCTCTGGAACCTGAAACCAAACACCTAAACATGTTTCCTCCATGGGGATTATCCGACTCCGCCCTCTCGGGCATCGCGGACTGTGCTGGTTTTCTGACTCATTCTTCACTATGTAATTACATTACCCTTCAACTCTCCTTTGACAAGCTCAGGATCGCTCAGGGTAATATTTTCCACTTGTGAAAAATATTACAGTAGCCTGACTGTGACGGAATCTCACCGCACTTCCCCGTCTCTCCAAAGAGACGTTTCGCACAACAAATAATTGTTAATAAATCTTCTCCTTTATACCAAGCCGGCCGATTTGTGTCAACTTCCCTCCCTAGGCCGGAATTCTACTGTCCACCCGGCGGGTGGACAGTAGAATTATCAGTCCAAATCTAGATCTTTGTGATCGTGTAAGCGTATTGCCGTATCGGCATAATTAGCAACAAATTCGACATACCGCTTCTCTGAACCGAACAGTTCAAGAATTGGTTCTGGATTGCAAACGCTCCGATTCTTACCGACATACTCCCAATACGACGACCATGGATATTTTGAAAGATCTTCGATAGTTGAGATCTTGGACGCAACTGGATTAAGATGGATATATCGAGATATGTGCATCAATTGTTGGTCATCCTCGATCAACACTGCCTTAAAACTTCCCTGGAATAAATAACCCGAACGCTTGTATTTTGTATTAAAATATTTGGTGTAACTATTTGTAATATTTGAAAGGAACTCGGATATGCCACCGGATTGTGTCTGTCTCAAGAGAAAATGAAAATGAGTAGGCATCAAACAAAATCCGATTATATCTACTAAAACATCTCCCCTTTGCTTGAGTTTATCAAACACTTCATTCTTTTTAATATCAGAATAATCCTTGAACCGAGAATACTTTACCTCGGGATCTTTATATTTGTACAACATGAAGGTCTCTATCACTCGATTGTAATCGGCATTGCAGGTGCAAATATCACGCTTATCAACTCCGCGATTGAAAACGTGGTAATAATACCCATCCTTAAAGACTAGCTTTCTTGCCGTCACCATAGTTGTATTTTACATGAATGATTTTCTACTGTCCACCCGCCGGGTGGACAGTAGAAAATATATTGGTTGAGTGATAGAATTAAATTATGTTGGGACGATTGGTAGCAATTTGTGCGGTTATAAGTTTGGTCATAGCCTCGATCGCCTTCTTCTTGGTGGGCACGATTATCTCTGATTTAAAAACTATCGGTCTCATCTCGGCTGAGATTTTTGCGGGAGTGTTTACGGTCTGTTTTCTAATAATTCGACCGACAAATGTCTAAAGATGATCTCTTCCAAAAATTAAATGGCGAATCCATCAGATGCCTGGCTTGCAATCACTATTGCCGAATAAGCCAAGGCAAAACCGGCATTTGCGGGGTACGCCAAAATAGGATGGGAGAATTAAGACTACTGGTTGACAACAAAGTTGCTTCACTAAATATCGACCCCATAGAAAAAAAGCCGCTTTATCATTTTCTTCCGGGGACAAAAATCATGTCGTTCGGCACTTACGGTTGCAACTTCCGTTGCAGTTTTTGTCAAAATTTTGATATTTCTCAAAGTGTCAAAGATGCTGAAAAGCAAAATGATCAAGATAAAATAATTGATTATGGCCAAAAAATCACTTCAGAGGAGATTGTCGATCTGACCCTTAAAAATAAACTCCCAAGCATTGCCTATACTTACAACGAACCGACTGTTTTTTGTGAATTTGCGCTCAGAACAATGAAATTGGCCCGAAAAGCCCATCTAAAAAACGTCTGGGTTAGCAATGGATTTATGTCCAAAGAAACCCTAAGACTCATTCTCCCGTATCTCGATGCCGTCAACCTTGATCTAAAATCATTTTCCGATCGGTTCTATCTTAAAATCTGTGGCGGCCGGTTGAAACCGGTTCTAAACAATATTGAATCGCTTTTTGAGGCCGGGGTTCATCTGGAGTTGACCACTCTTTTGATCCCCGGATTGAATGATTCGGAAACGGAGTTGAAGCAGATGGCGGATTTTATCAAGTCTCTGAGTCCAAAAATACCCTGGCACCTTTCCCGATTCTTCCCGAGTTATCAAATGCTGGATCGTCTGCCTACCGCCTTGTCCTCCCTCAAAAAAACCGAAGAGATCGGTAAAAAAGCCGGCTTAAAGTATATTTATTTGGGAAATATTTAATCTATGCTAAATGGGACCCAAAAAAGGTATTTGCTCAAACTGGCACGAGGCTCTATCGAGTCGGAGTTATCCGATCGAAATAAATCGTCCGGTAATCAACCTGAGGGGTTGGATTTTAAAGCGGCGACTTTTGTGACGCTAACCAAAAACAACGAACTGCGCGGATGTATCGGCTGTCTTGAGCCGTTTGAAAATATTGTCGAAAATGTCAAGCATAACGCCCGCGCCGCGGCTTTTTCCGATTTTCGTTTTCCGCCGGTCATCGAGAATGAATTCGAAAATATTCGGATAGAGATCTCTGTTCTTAGTCCAACGTCCGAAATCGAATACAGCGATGAACAAGATTTGATCGCCAAGATCAATAAAGAAGAAGGATTGACTATCGAATTCAACAATAAGAGTGCAACCTACCTGCCTCAAGTTTGGCAGGAGATAAAGGATAAGGCGCTATTTTTAGAAAGTCTGCTCAGAAAAGCAAGCTTACCGGAAAATATTTTCGAGAAAGAGCTTCCGAAGGTGATGAGTTATAAAGTCGAATCGTTCGAGGAATAACAACTTCCCTTCGCAAATCTACAAATTTTACAAAAGTACAAAAAAGATAGTACTGATCTATTAATCGGTCTATAGTTAAGATCTGAAGCGTTAACAATGCTATTTCATACGGCTGAGGATCTTTTTCAGATACTGGCCGGTGTACGATTTGGCGTTCTTGGCGATCTCCTCCGGAGAACCGATGGCTATGACTTCGCCGCCTCCGTCTCCTCCCTCCGGACCCAGATCTATGATGTAATCAGCCGATTTAATGACATCGAGATTGTGTTCTATAACCACCACGGTATTGCCCTTTTCAACCAGAGCGAAGAGAACCTGCAGAAGTCTTTTGATGTCTTCAAAATGCAGACCGGTAGTCGGCTCATCCAAAATATAGAGAGTTTGACCGGTAGATTTGCGCGCCAACTCAGTCGCCAGCTTGATTCTCTGAGCTTCACCTCCGGAGAGAGTGGTTGCCGACTGGCCAAGCTTGATGTAACCTAAGCCGACGTCAAATAGTACTTTTAGTTTTGAGTAGATAGACGGAATGTGCTCAAAAAACTTAGAAGCCTCTTCCACCGTCATATTCAAGACATCGGCGATGTTTTTATCTTTGTATAATATTTCCAGAACTTCCTGGTTGTACCTTTTGCCACGGCAATCTTCGCAGGTAATGTAAACGTCCGGCAGAAAGTGCATTTCGATCTTGATGACCCCGTCGCCGTGGCAGGTTTCGCATCTGCCGCCTTTGACGTTAAAGGAGAACCGTCCCGCCCTGAAGCCGCGCAGTTTGGCGTCACGAGTCTGTGAAAACAGATCGCGGATGTGGGTAAAAGAGCCGGTATATGTAGCTGGATTGCTTCTGGGGGTGCGTCCGATCGGAGATTGATCAATGTCGATAACTTTGTCCAGATGTTCCATTCCCAAAATCTCTTCATGTTCGCCGGGAACGAATCTGGTGTGATGAAACTTATTAGAGAGGACTTTGGCTAGAATGTCGTTAATCAGAGTCGATTTCCCCGATCCCGATACCCCGCTGATACAGGTCAAGGTATTTAATGGGATCTGAGCCTCGATATTTTTCAAATTATTTTCTTTGGCGCCGATTATTTTTAAAAATTGACCGCTGCCGAAATGCCGGACTTTGGGAATAGCGATCTCTTTTTTACCTGAAAGATACTGGCCGGTGATGGACTCGGGATCATTTTCAATGTCTTGAGGCAAACCTGCGGCTACAACTCTGCCGCCATGCTCCCCGGCGCCCGGACCGATATCTATAAGCCAATCCGCCAGTCTCATGGTTTCTTCGTCGTGCTCCACCACCAAAACGGTGTTACCGAGGTCTCGGAGACGTTTTAGTGTCCCCAAGAGTCTGGCGTTATCTCTTTGGTGGAGACCTATGGACGGTTCGTCCAAAATGTATAAGACGCCCATAAGCCCCGAGCCGATCTGAGTCGCCAGCCGGATTCTTTGCGCTTCGCCGCCGGCCAAAGTCGAGGCGTTGCGGTCAATGGTAAGATAAGGCAGACCAACATTGCTTAAAAATTTTAATCTTAAAATTATTTCTTTGACGATTTGCTTGGAAATTTCTTTTTCCGAAACTGTCATTTGCGTTTCTATCTTCTCAAACCAAGCTATGGATTTATCAACCGTGAGTTTTGAGACTTCGACGATATTGGATTTGCCGACAGTTACTCCCAGGACTTCTGCTTTGAGTTTCCCGCCGCGGCAACTCGGACAGGTTTTGTTGACCATGTATCGCTCAATTTCATGCCTGATGTATTCGGATTCCGACTCTTTATAACGGCGATAAAGGTTAGGTATTACACCTTCATACTTTTTCAATATTCCGTTTATAGAATAAAGTTTTTCTCCCGTGCCATACAGTATCAAGTCGATATTTCCTTCTGAAATATCCCTGATCGGAGTACTCAAATCAAAACCGGAGTTCAAGCCGACTTTCTCTAAAATGGCCAAGTACCAGTAACCGGAACTGGCGCTACGGCTCCACGGCCTGATGGCACCTTCAGCTAAGGTCAGATTTTTATTTGGCAAAACCATTTTCGGGTCGATCTCCAGTCTGCTACCCAAACCTTGGCACACGGGACAGGCGCCGTGCGGCGAATTAAAAGAAAAAACGCGCGGAGAAAGCTCGGCCAACGAAAAATCATCTTTGGCGCAAGCGAAATTTTCAGAGTAGAATTTTTCATTGCCGCTGTCAACATCCGCCAAGATAAGCCGGCCTTGGCCGTATTCCAAGGCTTTTTCCACCGAATCAAACAGGCGTTTATGATCGGCCTCTTTCTCCGAAGAT
The DNA here is from genome assembly GCA_021812945.1 of bacterium. GTDB lineage: Bacteria > Patescibacteriota > UBA1384 > XYA2-FULL-43-10 > JAKAMI01 > JAKAMI01. The sequence continues at coordinate 29,362 of JAKAMI010000003.1, read as the reverse complement.
GCTTTGTCTTTAAGGTTCTTGGGTTCGATAATCAGTCGATCTACGACTATCTCGATGTAATGCTTGAGGTTTTTATCGAGTTCTTTTTCTTCGGCCTCATCTAAATCCATGACGGCCTTGTCGACTCTGACCCGGACAAATCCGGCTTTGCGGATTCTTAAAAAAACGTCTTTGTGCTCGCCTTTTTTATCACTGACGATCGGCGAAAGAATCATCATGCGGCAGGCTTTGTCGCAGGAATTCTCGATAATCTCGACAATCTGGTTCGGAGACTGCTTTTTTATCTCGTCCCCGCAGATCGGACAGTGGGGATGGCCGACTCGGGCAAAGAGAAGCCGGAGATAATCGTAAATCTCGGTTACCGTTCCGACTGTTGAACGCGGGTTTCGGCTAGCCGATTTCTGGTCTATGGAGATAGCCGGAGATAAACCTTCGATGTAGTCGACATCCGGTTTTTCCATCATGCCCAAAAACTGTCTGGCGTAAGAAGACAGAGATTCGATATAGCGCCGCTGGCCTTCGGCGAAAATAGTATCAAAAACCAGCGACGACTTGCCGGAACCTGAAAGTCCGGTGATTACCACCAGCTTGTCTCGGGGAATATCGAGACTGATATTTTTTAGATTGTGCTCTCTGGCACCGACTATTTTTATTGATTCCATTCTCTTTGATTGAAACCGCGACATTCATTGATCAATTCCACTGATTATCCATTGACCCTGGGACTAATCTGTGGCGGTCGCTACCTCATATTAAAAAATCTGTAACAAGCGGACAAAGTATACCAGATTCGTCAAGCCTCCGCAAGAGTCAGTCGGTGCGTTGGCTGGGATATTTTTTGTACTTTTGTATCATTTTGTACTTTCGTGAGGGAAAGAGCGCGTTAGTGCTCTGGCGTCTTTTACTCGCCAATATTATTTGTTATCCTTAAAGAAGCAATAAATAATAAATCTCTTAAAAAAGGAAAGGACGGAGTATGGAGAACGTTGATACCATCATCGGCGCCAATGTCAAAATCAAAGGCAGCGTCAAGAACCCGGGCTCGATTCAGATCAACGGAACGGTTGAGGGCGAGATTAAAAGCGAGCAACTGGTTACTATCGGAGAAACTGCCGTCGTCTCCGGTCCGATCCAAGCCAAGACCGTGGAGATCTCGGGTCTGGTAAAAGGCGTGATAAATGCCAGCGAAAAGGTCGACCTCAATCCAAAGGCCCAGGTCACCGGTGATATCATCACCAAGATTCTGATTATTAAGCAGGGTGCTATTTTCAACGGTAAAAGCCAGATGACCGAAGGTGCCGGACAGGTTGTCGAAGAAGAACCGGTAGAGAAAAAATAATATCGAATCAACTGATTTTGCCTAGAATTTTTGATATTTGATATTTGATTTTTGATATTTCTATCGTGTACTACTATATTTTTGACATTCGACAATGTAAGAATAAGGCTCATAGCGAGCGGATAAAAGATTATCTGGCCGAGCTTGGAATAAGCGGAGAATACGTTTTCCCGAGCCAAGTCCGAACTTCCAAAGAGCTGGTGAGAGATGCCATTCAAAGGAATTTTTCTACGGTGGTTGCTATTGGCAACGACGCTTTGATCAACACGGTAGCGTCCGAACTGGTCGGCGCCAAAACCGCCTTTGGGATGATCCCGCTCAACGCTTCCACGGAGATTAACAACCTGGTCAATGGTAGTGATTGGCACAGCGCCGCCAAGAATCTGCGTTTCCGCAAAATCGACGAGGTTAGACTTGGCCGTTTTGAAAACGGCCAGCATTTTCTAATCTCAACCGAGCTCAAGATCACACATCCGGTAAACATCACTCTGGAATTTGACGGATTTATAGCTCAGGCCAGAGCTAAAAAGCTGCTAATTCGCAATATTAACCCAACTGCCAAGGATAACCGAAACAATCTGCTGGATATCCTGCTGATCTCGGAAAGCGAGCGCGAAGCGCGTCCTATTTCCCGTCTGCTGAAATACTTGGAGATCTCAGCTCAGAGCAACGACGTCCTAAACACCAGCCGTTTTAAGGCGCCGAGACTTCGGGTGTTCAGTCATAAAAATCTTAATTTCATTATCAACAAAGAAGACGTCGCCACGACTCCCCAGCTTATCGAAAGCAGCCCCGAGATTCTGCGCCTCATCGTCCACCGCGATACCCGGTTTGACCGTAAAAGTTGACTTGGACTCGGAAATCTGCTATTTTTAATACTGATTTAAGTTAAATATGATGTTGCGTGATTGTCATCCTGAGCTTGCGAAGGATCCATGAGTTATCCGTCTGGATTCCCGATCTGGCCTGCCCCGTACTAGATACGGGGTCCGGAATGACGATAAAGAAAAAATACCCATCATTGATGTCAAGTAGGAGAAATTATAGAAAAATTTTATCGGGTCAATGAACGAATCAGGGCCCCAAGGGTAATGGTTATCGATCAAAACGGCGACCGCATCGGAGAGATTGCGACCTTTGAGGCGTTGAAATTGGCTCAAAATGCGGCTTTGGATCTGGTCGAGATTTCCCCGCATAACAATCCGCCGGTCTGCCGGATTATGGATTATGGCAAGTTCAAATACGATCAAGCCAAACAGGCCAAGAAAAACAATCAAAATAGTAAGGTTTCCGAACTCAAAGAGATTCGGTTATCTGCCAACATAGACCAGCACGATCTTGATTTCAAAGCTAAAAGAGCTATCGAATTCATCGAAAAAGGTCATCTGGTTCGGGTCAATATGCGATTGGTCGGCAGAGAAAACATCTTTGTCGATCGAGCTCTGGGAGTTTTTAGAGAATTCGCCGAAAAAACACATATGGCATACGAATCGAGCCCGAGAAAACAAGGTAATCGCATCGAAGCCAATCTTATCAAACCGAAAGTAAAAGAAAATGCCGAAACTAAAAACACATAAAGCGACCGTCAAAAGGATCAAAGTCACCGGAACCGGCAAGATTCAAGGACAGCATGCCGCCAGCCGGCATCTTTTGACTAACAAATCCGATCGAGACGGCAAAAGATTTACCGTTTCGAGTCGGGATGCCAAAAAGATTAAGAGATTGGTCCCGGGAATCTAGGCAACAAGAAGTAAGTATTAAGCAGTAAGTAATAAGAAATAGAATATGAGAGTAAAAACTTCAGTCCCGTCTAAAAATCGCCATAAAAAACTCTTGGCTCGCGCCAAGGGTTATCGCGGTACCCGCAAAACCAGCGTCAAGCTGGCTAGGCAGGCTACACTTAAAGCCGGGGTTTACAGTTATCGCGACCGAAGAGCCAAAAAACGAGTCATGCGAGCCGGTTTTATCACCACCGTCAACAACGGCGCAGGTCTTTTGGGCTTAAAATACAGCCTGCTGATCAACAAACTCAAAGTTGCCAAAGTTGAGATAGATCGTAAAGTTCTAGCCAGCCTAGCTCAAAACGAGCCCGAAGTCTTCAAGGCTGTGGTTGAGAAAGTCAAATAGAATCAAAACAATATGTCATCCCCGCTTGAGGCGTGCGAATCCACTAATAATTGATAGAGTAGATTCCCGCCGGAGTTTATCTCGAGTAAAACCGAGAGGCGGGAATGACAAACGAAGACGAGGTCTTGATCTCCCGGCTTCATTCTAAATCATTCCGGTCATCCGCCGGATTTTTTAGTTTGGATAATACTGTTTACCAGAAAAGCTAAGCCGACAACAATGGCCAGATCGGCCAAGTTGAACCAAAGAGATCGAAATAATATCCAGTAGTCTATGACCCCGTGATGGATAGCGCGATCAACCAAGTTTGAGCCCAATCCGGCGAATATGACCGAGTAGATGATTATTTTATCTTGTTGCTTTAGAGCCAGATATATCACCAAGAGAATCAAAATCACCAGCAAAACTATCCCGAGCGAGTTGTTTTTGAAAAGGCCCAAGAAGGTATTCTGATTTAGAAAATAGTTAAAAGACAAGATAGACTTCACCTTAATAAACTGATCTGCCAGCAGTAGCCCAAGAATAATAATTATCGAAATGAGATAATTTCTTTGTTGCGAAATCATTTCTTGGTTCGATTAATAATTCTCAACAAAAATACTACCGAAACCAGAACCACCACGGATAAGGCGGCGATTTGACTGCTATTTAAGCCTATAAATAGTAATGGAAGGTCGCGGTAGCCGTCGATAACCAATCGTATCAGCGAGTAACCGAGAAGGGCATAGACAAAACGAAAGCCGACCGGAATTTTCTTCAGAAAAAATATGGTGGCCAGAATGGCCACAAACAGGAGCGAAGTGAAGACCGATTCGTAAAATGCCACCGGAAAGCCATGGGGATAGTTCGAGGTTAATCTTCCGGCAATATCGCCGGTCCAAACACAGCCGATCCGGCCGACGCCAATGCCCAAGAGCGCCGAGACCCCTAAAACGTCCAGCCATTGCCAAAGCGGTTCTTTTTGTTTCTTGATCAGAATCACCAGCACAACAAAACCGGCCAGAAAACCGCCCCAGGAGATCAGGCCGCCTTGCCAGATGTAAAACGCCTCCCAAAAACTTTTGAGCTGGCGAATGTAAACCAGGTCAAAGGTGATTCGAGCAAAAATGATCCCGACTAAAACCGCGGAGGTAAAATTGTCGATGAGATTCGACGTCCGGAGACCTGATCTCTTAGCTAGAAAATAAGCCGTAACCCCGGCCAAAACGATTCCCGATAAAATCATAAAACCGTGCGAGTAAACACTGACATCGCCGAGATGAAATAATATCGGATGCATAATTAAAGTTTAGCTGAGGTTGACGCTAACTGTCAACCTTGGTAAAATTTAAATGGTGATGATTTCTCCAAGTCTGTCATGCTGAACTTGTTTCAGTATCTTGGCTTTTATGTGCCAGACTATACGGGATGACTATATAAGATTAGGTTGCAAGCGTGCATAGGTTGATACGAGGTTTAAATGAACGACAAAGACAACCGTGACTGGAGTGATAATTTGAACAAGATCGAGGAGAAATCCGACGATCATTTTTCTTTTCTCGAATTTATCTGGGATCTTTTGAAAACCGCCATCGTGGTGGTGGTAATCGCTTTCGGGATCAAATATTTTATAGTCCAACCTTTTATTGTCGACGGTAGCAGCATGGAGGCCAATTTCCACAACAACGAGTATTTATTGGTGGAGAAAATCGGTTACCATTTTCACTTGCCGCGGCGCGGAGACGTAATCATTTTCCATCCTCCGGGACAAGCTAACGAAAACTATATTAAAAGAGTCATCGGTCTTCCCGGCGAGACCGTCGAGATGCTGGATAACAAAGTAAAAATCATCAATACCACCCACCCTGACGGAATATTTTTGCAGGAACCCTACATTTCCGGCAATGTTAAAACGACCGTTAGCGGGGATAACAATAAATTCGAAGTCGGGGCAAATGAATTATTTGTTTTGGGAGACAACAGAGAACATTCTTCCGACTCCCGAGAATGGGGCAATTTGCCCCTCGATAACATCATCGGGCGAGCCTGGCTGGATATCTACCCTTTCAGTCAATTCGGTCTGGTAAAACACTGGACATTTGGACAATAGCCTGTCCCTTCGCAAATCTACAAATTAAGCAAAAGTGTAAATAGGCGCGGCGTTTTATTTGTATTTTTGTTTGGTTTGTATTTTCGCGAGGGGATAACTATTAAAATCAATCTTTGATTTTAATAGCTATCGGAGTGCCGCGGAAATCGAAGTTGTCTCGTAGCCGATTTTCAATGAAGCGAGTGTGGCTGAAATGCCACTTTTTTGGTCCCTTGAAGGTCAGGGAGAACTCAGGCGGGTTTGAGCCGGTCTGTAAAATGCTCCTAAGTTCAGGCATTTGTCCCAAGTTTTTATTCAAAAGGTCTCGAAGTTCGACCAGTTCGGCTTCGGAAACAAGAGTTTTTCGAGAATTTAGTACTTCAAAGGCTTGTTTGATGGTGACTTTGACACTTTCGCCGGACACGGCAGACACGAAAATCAGAGGAACGTATGGTAAATAATTAAATTCAACTTGAGCTTGGTTGATTAAATTGTTTTTTTCGTTCTCGGTTTTTAAAAGATCAATCTTATTGAAGACCAAGAGTAGACTGCGACAGTTATCGCTGGCATACCCGGCCAGCTTCTTGTCCAACGCGGTAATGCCTTCGGTGGCATCTACTATCAAAGCTACAATATCCGAATCCAAAATCGCCTTGACGGTTCGGATAAGCGAGAATTTTTCGACCCCGCGTCCGGATTTTTTCGACCTCTGCACGCCGGCGGTATCGGTGATGATCATCTGCTCACTTCCCCGGCCGATAGTCGTCTGTTTGGCGTCTCTGGTTGTACCCGGAACGCTAGAAACGATGGCTTTTTGACCACCGAATAAGGCATTGAATAGTGTCGATTTGCCGGCGTTGGGACGACCGACTATAGCCATTTTAGGGATCTCTCGATTTAGATTCTGGCCGGTATAATCGAAGTTGCCGATTTTTTTAAGTTCTTTTAGAATTATATCCAGTAGATCTCCCAGATTTTTTTTGAGCGTGGCCGAAACTCCAACAACCGGCCAGTTACCGAGCCTTTTATGATTATCAATATCCTCAAGTCGCTTGAGATTATCACACTTGTTCACAACGATGATTACCGGTTTTTTGGCCCGCCTAAAAAGTCCGGCAATTTGTCTGTCCAAGTCTGTGGCAGATTCGGTATAGTCGGTCATAAACAGCACCAGATCGGCCAATTCCATCGCTTCGAACACATCATCCTTAATTAGGTCGACCAGTTCGTCTTTGCCGGTATTTTTCAAATCCGCTAAGCCCGCCGTGTCTATTAGATCAAAACTTTTCTTATTCCAAAAAACCGAGTCGCAAACTCGATCGCGGGTCGTTCCGGCGATGTCGGCTTCAATGGCGCTTCTTTTCCCCACCAAGCGATTAAAAAGTGATGATTTGCCGACATTTGGCCGCCCGACAATGGCTACCGTGGCTGTTCTTTTTTGCATAATACAGTGACCATAACATTTTTCATCCCATTTGTCCAATTCTGATGATGTGATTCTTATGGTGCAGTCCTCCGCATTTCGTCATTTTTTAGCCGACTTTTCTTGACGAGAACCGGATTATTAGTTACTATGTGATGTAGATTATCAATTATTTACCAATATTTACCAAGTTATTTATGCCCGAGATGAAACCAATTCGAGACAATAACTGGGGCGAAATGAACACTTTGAAAGGAATTGAAAATGTTGCTTTATCTAATTCTGACGGTCGCCGGCCTCTTAGCCGGTGGTGTTTTGGGTTTATTTATCAAACGCCTGATAGACGGCAAGGAAGCTAAAGCCGCCCAAGACAAAGCTTCAAACATTGTCGAGAGCGCCAAGAAGCAGGAAAAAGAGATCGTCCTCTCAGCCAAAGACGAGGCTCTAAGGATTAAGGAATCGGCCAAAAAAGAAGAAGCCGAGAGACAAAAGTATCTGGTAGAGCTCGAAAAAAATCTGCGCCGGCGCGAGGATTCTCTTGAGCGCCGCTTGGACGACATTGAGAAATCCCGCATCGGTATCGCCAAAGAAAAAGATTCTATTGCCGAGGTCAAGAACAGTCTCAGAGAAATCCGCAAGAAACAGGAAGAAAGCCTGGAGCGTATCGCCAAAATGTCCAAAGACGACGCCAAAAAGGTTCTTTTGGACTTGGTGGAAAAGGAAAGTAAAGACGAGCTGGTCAAGAAAATCAAGGTGCAAGAGGAGAACATTAAGGACGAGCTTCAATCTCACGCCAGCAAAACTATCGCCACAGCTATGATGCGCTTGGCTCCAGACTTCACCGTCGAAAACACCGTTTCCTCAGTCTCTATCCCTTCGGACGAGATGAAAGGCCGAATCATCGGTCGCGAGGGCCGAAATATTCAGGCCTTTGAAAAAGCCACCGGCGTGGATGTGATCATCGACGACACTCCCGACGTTATTGTCCTCTCCTCCTTCGACCCGGTCAGGCGCCAGATCGCCAAAGTTGCCATGGACAAATTGGTCGCCGATGGCCGGATTCACCCGACTCGAATCGAGGAAGTGGTCGAAAAGGCCAAGGAAGAGGTGGCCGTCGAGGTCAAAAAAGCTGGCGAGATGGCCGCTTTCGAGGTCGGCGTTGCCGGCCTGCCTCCGGAGATCCTTCGGGTTTTGGGACGCTTAAAATATCGAACTTCCTACGGCCAGAACCAACTTCAGCACTCTATCGAAGCCTCATTTATCGCCGGGATGCTGGCCGAAGAGCTTCACGCAGACGTGGCGCTAGCCAAAAAGGCCGGACTTTTGCACGACTTGGGCAAAGCTATTGATCAAGATGTGCCCGGTAGCCACGCTATCATTTCCGGTGACATTGCTCGAAAGTTCGGTCTGCCAGCCGATCTAATCCACGCTATTGAAGCCCACCACGAAGATGTTGAGATCAAGACTACCGAGGCGGCCATCGTTCAGACAGCCGACGCTATCTCCGGCGCTCGCCCGGGAGCCAGACGCGAGACATTGGAATCGTACATCAAGCGACTCAAGGATCTCGAAACAATCGCTAACGCTTTTCCCGGAGTTGAAAAATCTTACGCCATCCAGGCCGGTCGGGAAATCCGTATCATCGTGAAACCGGAAGACGTGGATGATCTCTCCGCGACCAAGATGTCCAAGGAGATCGCCAAACGGATTGAGGATGAGATGCAGTACCCGGGCCAGATCAAGGTCAACGTGATCCGCGAAACCCGGGCAATCGAATACGCCAAGTGAGTCTAAAGTTGAAAGCTTAAAGCTGAAAGTCCAACTGGGGGAATAATGACGATGCGAAAATTTGAAGATATTATCGCCTGGCAAAAAGCCCAAGAGCTTACGATTCTCATATACACCCTGCTTAAGCACAATAGAGACTTCAGTTTCAGGGACCAAGTGCAACGCGCATGTGTCTCGATAATGAATAACATTGCCGAGGGTTTTGAGCGACAAACCGACAAAGAACTAAAAAAATTCCTCTACATATCCAAAGGATCATGTGGCGAGGTTAGATCGATGAGTTTTTTGGCTCTTAGGCTTGGATATATTGATCGAGAAAATTTTAATCAGATCCAGTTATTAGCAATTGAGATATCAAAGATTTTGTCTGGTTTTATTAAAAGCATTCGGCCTCAGACTTTCGACTTTTAACTTTAGACTTTCAACTAAATTATGAACTTACTTTTCATCGGTGACATTTTTGGCAGACCGGCTAGGAACGCAGTTAAAAAACTGTTGCCCGATTTGGTGAGGAAGGAAAAAATCGATCTAGTTGTGGCCAATGGCGAAAATCTGTCCGCCGGAATCGGGATGACTGAGAAAAATTATCTGGAGATGATCAAAGGCGGCATCGACTATTTCACTTCCGGAAACCACATCTGGGATAAGCGGGACTTTGTCCCTGTCCTAGCCGATAAGAAGACCAAGGTGCTCCGGCCGGCCAACTACCCGGATGCCGTACCCGGCCGCGGCCTGGCCGAGATTGAGGTCTTGGGCAGAAAAATCGTTTTGGTTAATCTGCTCGGTCAGGTTTTTATCGGACCCAACCTTAAAAGTCCTTTTGAAACGCTTGAAAATATTATCAAAGATCATCCGGATCAAACCATTATCGTCGATTTTCACGCTGAAGCCACCAGTGAAAAATGCGCCCTCTTTAAGCATTTCGACGGCCGAGTTGCCGCTATTATCGGTACCCACACCCATGTCCAGACCAACGATTTGCAAATCTCAGACAAGAAAACTGCTTTTATCTCCGATGTCGGGATGGTGGGGGTATCGGACTCGGTCATCGGCGCTGATAAAAACTTAATCGTCGAAGGATTTTTGACCCAGATGCCCATACGCGTCGAGGTGCCCCGAGGCGAGGTGATTTTTAATGCCGTGATTATTGAGACTGGTCTTGACAATACGGTAAAATCCGTTAAGCTGGTAAACGAAAGAGTTGGTTAGAATATCGAACCTGGAATATAGAATGTAGAATATTGAATTACGTCTTAGAGTTTAGGATTTAGAGTTTTGAAATTTGAAAACGAGAGGAGGTGAGAGACATGAATAAGAACGAACTGATCAACTTAGTCGCCAAAAAAACCGGACTTTCCAGAAAAGAGTCCAAAAGCGGTGTCACTTCGATGCTCAATCTGGTCGTCGATGAAATTGCCAAAGGCAAAAAAGTCACCTTGACCGGCTTTGGAACGTTCGATATCGGCCATCGCAAAGACCGAGTCGGCGTCAATCCCAGAACCGGGGAAAAGATCAAAATCAAAGCGGTCAAGATGCCGCGCTTTCATCCTTCCAAGACTTTCCGCAGCAAGATCAAATAATTTCGACCAATACATATGAAAAATCACACGAGATGGTTTTCTTGTGTGATTTTTTCATACGTATTCATTGGTTGAATTTACTTTTCACTAAGCGTATATTCTAACTAAACACTCCGGTGTCGGTTGACCATCAACCGCCTTATCACCGCCTCAGGGCTTGAGACCCGGGACTTATGGCGGTTGCGGCAATTCGATGACCGAGCTCAAATACAAGCCCGCAATTACACAACCAGCGGCGGGGCGATTGTCATCCCTCTTGAAAATCCCCCAACAAAGCGCAGAATCAAGATGAATCAAAAAAACATCTTAATCACATAGTGAAAGGAAGTAATGAATAAATTAATTTGGCATTCTTTTACAAAGAAGTTTGCACTGACAAAGACACTTAGGTTTGAGTTAAGGCCGATTGGAAAAACTCGTGAAAATATTAATAAAAATTTGCAATTCGATGAAAAGTTGCAGACTTTTCTTGTTGATCAAGATATTGAAAATGCATATCAAGTATTGAAACCAATTTTTGATAAAATACATGGGGAATTTATTACGGGTGCACTGGAATCGAAAACTGCAAAGATTATTACATTTTCCAAATATTTTAGCTTAGTAGAAAAGCGGAGAAGCGAACAAGACAAAAATAAAAAACAGCATCTTAATAAACAAATAGAGATTGAAGAAAAGAAGCTACGAATGCAATTCGAAAAGGCTTACAGTGAAGTGGGTGAAGTGTTCAAAAATAAAGTTGGATTCGATAGTAAGAAAAAAAACATTTTAAAGAAAAGCGGGTTTAAAGTTTTAACCGAAGTTGGAATTTTGGAATATATTAGAAGAAATGTCAATGAGTTTATCGGGGTAGAAACCCGAGATAACAAGGTGTTGTCCAAAGATGATATTTTGAATGCCATTAAAAGATTTAAAGGTTTCTTTACTTATTTTAGTGGCTTTAGTCAAAATCGCGAGAACTATTACACCACTAAACAGGAAAAATCTACTGCTGTTGCTACTAGGATTGTCAATGATAATTTACCGAGATTTTGTGACAATATATTGGTGTTTACAGACAAAATGGACGAATATATGGGAATATATAAATATTTAAAAAGTAAAAAAATTGTGCTGGAAGATAAAAAAAACAATGAGTTATACCCAATCGAGAAAGACTTATTTGTAATTTCAAACTTTAATGAGTATTTAACTCAAAAAGGGATTGAAGTCTACAACAAAGCGGTTGGAAATGCTAATTTTTTAATTAATCTTTACAATCACAAAACCAATCTAATACCTTCATAAGATTTCTACTTTTGTAGATCGTAACCATCGGCGTACTCAACAGACTATCTAATACCTTCATAAGATTTCTACTTTTGTAGATATCGGAGAGAAATACAAAGCCAAAGAATCTAATACCTTCATAAGATTTCTACTTTTGTAGATTTAAATGAAGACACCAATATTTTACTAGATCTAATACCTTCATAAGATTTCTACTTTTGTAGATCCGTACTTCGGGTCGTCAATAACTTCACATCTAATACCTTCATAAGATTTCTACTTTTGTAGATATGAAGAATTTGATTGTTAATCGGGTCATCAATTGATTAATCCAAAAACATAAGGATTGGTGAAGTAGAAAGGCAAATTTAGATAGGGCACAGATATTTACGGTTTGAAAAATATGATTATAGTTTGCATTTCTTTGAAGTATATTAATACAGTTTGTTGTAAAAATACATAGTCCTAACGGAAATCGTGAAACCGTTCAAGTTTCGACTGGTACTTCTCGATCGGCTGCTATCTGTTATTCCGAAGATGATCGTTTTTATTCTGCGATGTATCAACATACTTGCAGCATTGTTTAGCTAAGATTGGACAATATAGCGAGTTTGTCACACTGGATTTTGTTATTCTCTCGGGCAGGGCAAAGTGATAAAATATATGGTGTGGGACATGTTCAAACAGTTTACCTCATTTGACAAAGGTAAACATAATATGATAATATGTTACCATTACCATGAAAGAAGTAAACAAAGTACAAATCGGTAAATATGTGATGCAACCGAAGAGATATCGCGCCTTCACGCCTTTTGAATTTCCGCCAAAGGGTGGTTTTGAGATTAGCCCTGAACTATACAAAATACACGAGAAAGCAATTCGTTTGGTCGGTAAACTTGACGGAATTACCAGACTCCTCCCGGATAAGAATTTCTTTCTGTTGATGTTCGTCAAAAAAGATGCCGCTTATTCCAGCCAAATTGAAGGAACCAAAGCGACACTCCAAGATGTTGTAGCCGCACCGGTTACCGAAGACAAACTCCGTTTGAGTCCTGACGTCGACGACATCGTCCATTATGTCGATGCGGTTAATTATGGTATTGAAAGAACCAAAACTCTACCAATCTCGCTTCGGATGATCAAGGAGATTCACCAAAAGCTAATGACCGAAGCCAGGTCAACTCAACACCCTTACCCGGGCGAATTTCGTGTTTCCCAAAACTGGATTGGCGGTAAAACGCCAGCCGATGCCTCCTTTGTTCCGCCTGCGCCCCATGATATGCAAAATTCTCTCAATGATCTGGAAAAATTCATCCACATTGAGGACAACTACCCGTCACTTATTAAAGCCGGATTGATTCACGCACAATTTGAAACAATCCACCCATTTTCTGATGGAAATGGCAGGACCGGACGAATGTTAATTGCGCTCTACATCCACCATGCGAAGCTTTTGGAGTTGCCCGTTCTATATCTGTCTAGTTATTTTAAAAAATTTCAGAAGCTGTATTACGAAAAACTGCAGGGTTACCACGACGAAGATACACAAATTGACCAATGGCTCAAGTTTTTCCTCGAAGGAGTCGCAGAGATTGCCGAATCATCTATCGAGGCCTGCGCCAAAATCACTGCACTTCGAGATTGCGACTTTATCAAAATGCAAAAACTTGGCAAAAAATCAGCAGACTCAACACTGGAAATCGTTCGCAAACTATATGGACAGCCTATTGTAGGTGTTGCAGAAATAATGAAATGGACCGGTTTTACCAAACCAGGTGCTTATAAAGTGATCAATCGTTTGCGAGATCTAAAAATCCTAGAACCACTAGGCAGTTCTGATTATGCCCAGAAATATATTTATGCCGATTATTACGAAATTTTTGATGATTCGTTCAAAGAAGCCAGAATGAAAAATAAAATCATAAAATAACAATCCTTGATATTTTTATTATGAAAAACTACAAAAATCTTGATGAATTGGTTAGCGATTTAACCGAAGCCCTCGAAAAACAGGATAATAATTTCTCGAAGAAAATTTTAGAGCTATTAAATCAAGGACCAGACCGGCTCGTCAAGGAATATCGTGAATATCCAGGAGCTCGTCTTGTTGCGAAAAATGGTGACTGGATGTCGCTGTGGGCTGGTGGTGTAATGATCGACGGCAAATTAGTGAGTTATAAGCAAGTGATTGAGAAAATTAGAGACTTACAAGCAAAATAACTATGAAAAACTGGTACTTTTTTTATGACTCTAGTGGTTTTTCACAAAACGGCATTAAAGAACTTTCCAAAGAATTAGAAAGCCAAGGATTTCGTTATGAACGATGCACCGAACTCGGCGCGGGCCCGGGTACTGAACAAATTGTTCTTTGGCTTCATAGTCATCAATATATTAGCGGAATTTTAACCGGTGTCGTATCAAACTATATCTACGATATATTGAAAAACCTGTATAAATGGTACAAAGACAATCCGAACAAAAAGAAAACAATTCCAATAGTACAATTCTTCATCACTTTTAAAGACTCAAAATCTAAGCGGCTCAGGGCCGAATTGTCTTTTCGATTTGACAGACCTGCAGTTGAAGAAGAGACAGAAAAATCATTCAAGCATCAGACGGAATATTTGGATATGTCATCTGAAATTGACCAGTCGTGTTCTAAATGTGGCGCAGTAATTCATCCTCACACGGTTTACTATATCGCAACAGAAGAAGCTTCCGAGATTAAACCCGTGTGTATTTTCTGTAAATAAGGAAAAACTAGGCCGAAAAAGTTTAAGTCAATTTAACATCGTACTTTTGGATGTTATGATTTATTCAGGAATTAGTCATGAATTTTTTGGATTTCAACAATCGAGACTTTGTCTCTTTAGTTTTTATTGTTTTGGTGCTCTTATGGGCTATGCCCAAGAAGGAATTTCGAGCGTCACTTTTTTCGTTGTTTGAAGTAGCTCTGCAACCAAAAATAGATCTTCCTGTAATTTTGATGCTTACTTACAATCTTCTGATCGTTTTAATATTTAGCCATTTTCAACTCTGGGATATTTCATTACTGAAGGATACGATTTATTGGCTCGGTGCTGCTTTTATTATGTTGCTCAACTTCGAAAAAGTTAGCGAGGATTTTAAAAAGCAATTTATTGAAAGCATAAAATGGGTTGTTGTACTCGAGTTTCTTGTCGGTCTTTATGCCTTTAGTGTTTGGGGTGAAATTATCCTAATTCCTGCAATGTTTCTACTTTCCGCATTTAGTATTATTGCTGGTGCCAAAAAGGAAACTTTACCGGTTAAAAGGTTCTCTGATAGAATAATCGGCCTTATCGGGTTGTATTTATTATTCTTTGTCTCCTGGAACATCAGTCATAACTTTCAAAGCTTTTGGACACTGCACAATTTGGAGGTATTTCTTTTACCAATCGTTTTTACATTATGCTGTTTGCCATTCATTTATTTAATTGCCGTTTGGGCTGCTTACGATTCACTCTCAATATTTCTAAGCCAAATTTGGCTGCGGGATAAACCAGAATTAGCTAGCTTTGCAAAAAGAAAAATCTTTTCGATCTGTTGGTTCAGCCTTAGAAAAATTAAGCGTATCTCAAAGCGAGGTGCGTTCGCGTTTATAGATGTCAAAACAAAATCAGATCTATCGAATAAACTTTTGAAGTTGATGAGGGCTGAAAATGGCTAACGAATACCATCACAACCACTATGTTCCGGAATGGTATCAAAAACGCTTTATCGATCCACCTGAGCGGGATCAAATTTTATATTATCTGGATTTAAAACCTGAAACATTTATTGACCCGAGAGGAGTCTCTCATACAAAACGAGCACTCAAGAAAACTGGAACCAAACAGTGTTTTGCCGAAGATGACCTCTATACGACGACTTTCGGCCAGGAAGAGTCAACCAAGATCGAGCAACTCTTTTTTGGTCAGATTGATTCAAATGGTCGAAAAGCAGTAGATTATTTTACCAGCTTCCAGCATCCGTCAGCCAATGGAGAAGCTTTTAACAACTTATTACTGTATATGAGCACGCAAAAGCTTCGAACGCCTAAGGGATTGAAATGGTTGGCAGATCAAGTTGATACAACTGACCAGAACAAAATACTTGGTTCTATGGTCCGTATTAGACAAATTTATTGTGCGATCTGGACGGAATGTATTTGGCAAATTGCTGACGCTTCTCAGTCCGACACAAAGTTTATAATTTCAGATCACCCTGTTACGGTTTATAACCGCCGATGCGGTCCGCGTTCAGGTTGGTGCCGAGGGACCAATGATCCTGATATTAGATTTCACGCCACTCATACGATATTCCCTCTAGCAATGGATAAGATCTTGATCTTGACAAACCTCTCATGGGTCAGAAATCCTTATCAAAAAGAAACTGATCTGCGGCCAAATCCCGACTTCTTCCGCGGAGCAATCTTCAAATTTACCGAGCTGCAAGTTCTACGCCATCTGTCCGAGCAGGAAGTTAGAGAAATTAATTTTATCATCAAGAATCGAGCATACAGATATATTGCTGCAGGCAAAGAAGAATGGCTTTTCCCCGAAAAATATATCTCGAAAAGTGATTGGCATGATTATGGTAACGGTTATTTGCTGATGCCTGATCCAAGAGGCGTAAATTATACGGCCGAAATATTAATTGGTAGCAAAAATGGGCCAGCAATTGGATTTGATGCTTATGGCCGTCGTCCTTGGCAGCAAGAATACAACAAAGAAGATGGCAAACATGACGAATTCCAGACTCTTTATCGTTTTAAGGGTGAATTCGCTAAACTATTCGGCCCATATCGCCGTGGCCGAGCTTTCGAAATGTTGCAGCTCGATAACGAGAAAGACAGCGATGATTTTCACAAATATCACCTTAGCCTTGCAGAAAATAAATATCGAAAAAGAAAAAAATAATTATGGGTCTCCCGTCAAAAACGTTCTCGGGTTGACAGGTATCCCAAAAATGTTGATCTGGAAGTGAAGGTGCGGGCCGGTTGACCAGCCGGTGCTACCTCTCTGGTGCCGATAATTGTCCCAGCGGTAATTGTATCGCCAACATGAATTTTGGGATCAATAGTGTCTAAGTGAGCGTAGATGGAAGTAATAAAGTGTCCATTGTCTATTTCGACGTACCGGCCGAATCCTTATATTGTAACACTTGGTCGGAGTGCCGGGACTCGAACCCGGAGTCTCACGAACCCGAATCGTGTGCCTTACCAATTAGGCCACACTCCGACGGTATTTGTGTTAATTATCTGTGCAAAATCTGTGAATAAGATCTGTGGTGGTTAAGCTAATCCCCGATCAAAATTCCAATGACCAAAAAACAATCACCAAACAAACAACAATAATCGAACCCAACCCGAAAACCCCAGCCAAACCCCTTAACTAATGACTGGCTTGCCATAAGCGATCTGCCGGCTGGCGGAGAGTCGTACTGGTACCCTCGGCAGGAATCGAACCTGCGACGCCCTCCTTAGGACGGAGGCGCTCTATCCACTGAGCTACGAGGGCGGATCAGCTTATATCGTAGCTGTTTTCTTTCCATTTGTAAACAAAAATGTTATTATCAGATGGATGAAAATCGGCGACATCAAGAAGATCGGAATCCATCGCTTCAAAAGTTACCAAGCGCTTCTTTTAGCGATGGGCATAGTTTTCGGCCTGCTGGTTTCCGCTCAATGGAAATCACTCCCCACTAGAGTGACCAATCCGGTCACGCCCGTCTTGAGCCTGAAAGAGACACGCGATATGTTGCAAACCGAGCAGCAAGAGCTTAAAGCCGAAATCCGAAGCAACCAAAGCAAAATCGCCGATTATCAGAGAAACTTAAAAGATCTAAGCGCCGATAAAACCAAGGTAGATTTAATGGAGACGCAAAAAGCCCTCGCCGGCTTGACCAAGCTTTCCGGCCCCGGCGTTGTCATCATTTTAAACGATTCCGATCAAAGTACCGTCACCGAAGACTCAATCATCCACGCCGCCGATCTTCGCGATGTTGTCAATCTGCTCTGGAGTTCGGGCGCCGAGGCTATCAGTCTCAACGGCGAAAGGATCGTTTACAATTCGTCGATAGATTGTATTGTCAATACGATTCTGGTGAATAATTCGCGTTTGTCCAATCCTTTCAAGATAGAAGCCATAGGCGATCAAAGACTGATGTCGGCTCAGATCAAAAACCAGTCGAATCTCAGCGATTTGTACCGTCGCAAATCCGGCAACGGGCTTGTTTTCAGCGTCTTGCCGGAAAACAACTTGGCGATCGGCGCTTATACGGGCAGCTTTGATCTGAAAGGCGGCAACCAATGATAAATAAATTTAAAAAACGCGACTTGGTTATTTTCGCCGTTCTGGGGCTAGTTTTTGGCTTTTTTATCGTCCGGCAATTTTACGCCGGTCGTGAGGTCCGGATCCTGATACAGCCTGAAAATAATCAGATTCTAGCCCTTGAAGTTGCGAAACTCACCAAAAGTAATACCGAACTGAGACAAGAGGTGTTGTCGCTCGACGCTCAGGTGAATAATTACAGCCAATCCCTAACCAACCAAACCACGGCCAACCAGACCCTGAATAACGACCTAAATAGGTATCAAACTATCAACGGTTTTCTTCCCGTAACCGGCCGCGGTCTGGTGCTGAAAATCAACCAAACCTTGACTCAGCCGCAACTGGTTGATCTGGCCAACACCATCAGGAATATCGGGGTAGATGGCTTCTCCATTAACGGCCAGCGCATTATCGCAAACAGCCATTTCGAAGCTTCTTCCCCCAGTTATGAAGTCGCGATAATAGGTAATCCCACACTGGTTAAGTCTGCGCTCACCAGAAAAAGCGGTTACCTGGATATTTTATTCCCTTCCGGAACCAGCTACGCTATCAGCGAAAACGATTCGTTGACTTTAAAACAAGTCCCGAATTGGTCCTTTACCTACGCGAATATTATTAACTAACGGGATTTATTATGGAACAAAAAATTAAAATCGACGTCTCGCTGGTAACAATTTTTAAGATTGCCGCCGCTCTTTTGGCGATCTACCTAATCTACCTCGTCCGCGACGTCCTGGCGCTTCTTTTTATCACCGTTATCATCGTGGCCGCCGTCTCGCCGATCATCGATTATCTCGGTAAATATATGAAAAGGGGATTAGCAGTCAGTATCGTATTTTTGATAGTGATCGCGGCCGTGGCTGGCGTACTCTACGCTATCATTCCGCCTCTAGTGGTTCAATCCAAACAGTTTACCCAAAACGTGCCGAGCTATATCAACCGATTGACCCCTTACTATCAGGCCGCCCGAGATTATCTGCCAAGCTTGCAAAGTTCTTTCGATAAAATTTCCTCCAGCTTAGCTTCAGCTTCCGGCAATATCTTTTCAGCGACTGCCGGCATCTTTGGCGGTATTGTTTCCCTGATCACCGTCATTGTCCTAAGTATTTATTTTCTGCTTGACGAGAAAGCCTTTAAAACTTCGTTTTTCGCCCTGGTGCCCTCCGAAAAACAAGATGATATTACCGATATTGCCCGTAAAATTGTCAGCAAGGTCGGCGATTGGTTGCGCGGGCAACTGGTCTTGGGTCTGGTGGTCGGTGTTGTAGATTTTGTCGGCCTGCTTATCATCGGGATTCCTTACGCCCTGACCCTAGGACTGATTTCGGCAATGCTTGAAATCGTTCCCGTTCTCGGACCGATCATCTCGGGAGCAATAGCCGTGATTGTCGGATTAACCGTCTCTCCGCTCAAGGCGCTGTTTGTGGTCATTCTCTATGTGGTGGTCCAACAACTTGAAAATCACATTTTGGTGCCACAGATAATGAAGAAAGCCGTCGGTCTCTCACCTGTCATCATCATCATCGCGGTCGTGACCGGGGCCAAGCTTCTGGGCGTGGCCGGTGCGCTCTTGGCTATTCCCGTGGCTGCGGTTATTTCGGTGCTTGCTCAAGACTGGAGTCTGGTCAAGCGGATCTTTAAAAATAATCATGCCTAAGAAACGAAAAAAATCCCCAAACACTAAAGCTTTAAATAAAAAAGCCGGTTTCAACTATGAACTATCCGAAGATCTTGAAGCCGGTCTGGTTTTAACAGGGCTGGAAATAAAGTCAATCCGTATCGGCAAGGTTAATCTAACCGGCAGCCATGTGAAAATAATTAACGAGGAAGCCTGGCTTTTGGGCGCAAAAATCGAGGTAAGCGAGGGCGACCCGACAAGAACTCGAAAACTTT
This sequence comes from bacterium, assembly GCA_021812945.1. Lineage (GTDB taxonomy): Bacteria > Patescibacteriota > UBA1384 > XYA2-FULL-43-10 > JAKAMI01 > JAKAMI01. The sequence continues at coordinate 9,543 of JAKAMI010000003.1, read as the reverse complement.
TGCTTCATAAGGAGCAGATCAAAAGATTGATGGGTCAGTCGCAAGAAAAGGGATTAAGTGTCATTCCGCTCAAAATATTTCTCAAAAAAGGCCGCGCCAAAGTCATCATCTCTCTTGGAAAAGGCAAAAAACTCTGGGACAAGCGGGAATCAATCAAACGAAAAGATTTGAACCGAGAACAAGAACGGGCCGGCAGTTTGAGAAATTAGAGTACTGAATGTTGAATATAGAATGTGGAATATAGATTCTAGATAATGACAGTCTTCACCGGCCTCGAAGACTGTCATTGCTGACTTGTACGCCTAAAGACAGTCTTCGCACGCCTAGTAAGACTGTCTTTAGGCGTGATCGAGACTCAGATTTTTTGGGCGATTCGGAGTTTGGCGGAGCGGGAGCGAGGATTGGAGTCGATCTCCGATTCTGAGGCGGTAATCGGTTTTTTATTTATCAATTTTATAATCGGTTTAAGGCCGCATATACACTCGGGAATCTCTTTTGGGCATTTACATGGATCAGCTAATTCTTTGAGTGTTTGTTTGACAATCCGGTCTTCGATAGAGTGAAAAGTGATGATAGCAAGCCGGCCTCCAATACTTAAAACATCAACGCAATCCCTGATCCCCTGCTCTAATTTTACAACTTCAGAGTTCACTTCCATGCGTAAAGCCCGAAAAACGTTGGTTGCCGGGTGGGTTTTGCTGAACTGAAGTTTTTTGGGAATCGCCTGCTTTATTATTTCAACTAATTCAAAAGTTGTTTCTATCAACTCGACTTTTCGGTATTTAATTATCAGGCTAGCGATCCTTCGAGCGAACTTTTCTTCGCCGTATTCGAAAAATATCCTGACTAGATCTTCCTCCCGATATTTATTTACAATACCGGCGGCAGTTAATTTCTGTTTCCGGTCCATGCGCATATCTAACGGGGCATCAGTTTGAAAACTAAATCCCCTCTCCCCTTCGTCCAGTTGCATGGATGATACCCCGAGGTCCAGAAGAATTCCGTCAACTTTTTCGATTTTCAATGAGGATAATATCGACTTGATGTTTTCAAACGCATCATTGACTAACGCATCATTGACTAAAATGAAATCATTTAATAATTTTGATTGTTGAGTTTTGATTTTTGATTTTGCTACGTCTAGCGCCTCCTTGTCCTTATCAATTCCAATTATTTGGAGTTTGGAGTTTGGAATTTGAGATTTGTTTGTTTCTTGTTTCTTGGTTATTGATATTTGCTCGGCTACTGCAGAGCTGTGCCCAGCCAAACCGATTGTGCCATCCACAAAAACAGGATTCTTGATCCTTGCGAGATAATCGAAAACTTTGACCACTTCATTTAGCAAAACCGGCCGGTGGTTTTTGGGCATGGACAGAGATAATTAATTATTGGTCTGCGTCACAGCCAGGGTCATCCCGCCGCTGGAAGGATCGTAGGACAAACTTACTTCAAGTTTCCCAAGTGTCGCGGTGACCGAGTCGATATAGCTGGAATTGACCTCTCCGGTTACCGTCCAACCTTTAGCCACCAGATCGGCTTTGTACTTGGTAATAATATCGGTGCTACCTTTGTCATAAACCACCGACCAGTAAGTATAGACTCCGCTGGCATTTTTAGACGAGTAAGTGATGGCGCCGGATGAAACTTTCGGTATCGAACCGGGCATATCGGCCGGCCAGCTGGCCTTGTCGCCGGTTGAAACGGTGCCATCTTTGGTAGTCACCGAAGCGCCGTTGCCGCTGGAAGAGACATCGACTTTGCCGCCGGTTGCGCTTGAAAGTATGCTTTCAGCCGCACTTTCTCCGACTTTTCGAGCCAAATACCGGCTTACGAAATAACCGATGACGCCGAGAACGACTACGATCACGATGATTATGATCAGAACCTTGGTGCCGGTTTTACTGGAACCGCCGCTCGTTGGCGCCGGCGTAGCCGGAGCCGGGGATTCCTTTGGTTGTTCCGGAGCCGGTGCTGGTACTGACTTTGTTTCTTCTGCCACATTCCCTCCCACAATTTAATGTTGATCTTGAATACATTTTCGCAAATTTCATCAGCTTTGGCAAATAGTGCCACAGAAACCGCTCACCATCATCTTGAACGAGTCAGCGTGAAAAATCCCCACGGAATATACTACTAAGTCAAGAATGATCCGAGAGAGTAATATTGTATTCACTAGTCTAGAGGAGTGTATTCTGGTATAATCATATGACGAGTATAAATGACTAAAGAAATTAGATACAAGCTAACCTTTCGGCTATTTGAGCGGGCCGATGTAGAGAACAAAACCAAGTGGATGCGAAACCCCGCCGTTCGTTCGAATTTGGGTTGGCAAATCCGGCAAGGGACAAATCTAAAAGACCAACTGAAATGGTTCGAGAAATATCAAAGGAACAAAAACGATCGGCGTTTTATTATCGAGGCCGACGGCAAACCAATCGGCATAGTCGGTCTGACCGAGGGCGATCCTGTCGATAAAAATGCCGAGCTTTACGTCGTCATTGGTGAGAACGGGTATCGAGGCCAAGGTATCGGCAGAGCCGCCTGCAAGTTTATTATTGATTACGGTTTTGACAAGCTTAAACTTCACAAGATTCTACTGGTGGCCAACGGTTACAATCTTAAAGCCATCGGACTCTACAAAACTCTCGGTTTCGTTGAAGAGGGCCGCCTCCGAGACCAAATCCTCAAGGACGGCAAATACTACGAAGAAGTCTATCTGGGACTCATAAATCCCAACGATCAATATTAAGCCATTACGTCAAACTAGCAAATGGCTTAAGTATGTAACCAAAATTCAGGCCATTGTCTACCGAAGCTTGGATGTTGACAATGTTCTGTTATCGGTTAAGATAGAGTTACACCCACCGGAGGTGGGGGTAGGGGTGTGTATTAATTTTTAGTCGCAAAACTATGGAATCGAAAAAAAAGAACACTCTGGTCAATTTCAAAAAAGCTCGTAGCCACATTGACAGGATCGTGAAAATGGTCGAAAACGATGACTACTGCATCGACATCATGCAACAAAACTTGGCGGTGATCGGCCTCCTAAAATCTGCCCATCAGATGCTCATGGAGGGCCACCTCAACAGTTGTTTCAAAAAAGCTATATCTTCCAGCAACGAAGCTCGGAAACAGGAGATGATTGTCGAGATTCTGAAGGTTGGCAAACTGGCGAATAAATAATCTTAGACTCATTTTTTTTGAGACCAGCCTTTAGGCTGGCATAAGAGGGCGAGCGCTGATGAACAAAACGACTGTCCCAATAAAAGGTATGCATTGCCGGTCCTGTGAGATTCTGATTGAGGACAAGCTCAAGGAGATCCCCGAGATAAAAAGCGTGCAAATAAGTTACAAGAAGCGCTTGGCCGATATTTATTCTAAAAAACGGCTTGATTTAAGTGCCGTAAATTCAAAAATATTGGAAGCCGGCTATGAAGTCGGGGAAGATAAGCCCAAATCCTGGATAACTACTAACCCCGAAATCTACAAAGACCTAACTAAATGCGTCATCATCCTGGCAGTACTCTACTTTCTTTTGAGCCGACTCGGAGTTTTCAATCTCTCCGCCGGCTCGCTTAGCAACCCTTCCAGTTTGATAGTAGTAGTGCTGATAGGCATAACCGCCGGTTTTTCAAGTTGCATGGCCCTGGTCGGCGGCTTAATACTTGGAATTTCGGCCCGTCACAGCGAGAAACACCCTGAAGCCACACCGATTCAAAAGTTTCGCCCCCACTTGTTTTTCAACATCGGCCGGATCTCCTCTTACTTTTTACTTGGCGGAATGATCGGACTGATAGGCAAGGCTTTCCAACTTTCCGGCCCGACGCTTGGCGTTTTAACCATCGTCGTCGGCATCGTTATGCTGATAGTCGGACTCCAGCTAACCGAGCTTTCGCCTCGTTTGGCCAATGTCAGTTTTAGTCTGCCCGGCTCAATCAGCAAATTTATAGGCATAAAAAAACATCACGAAAAAGAGTATAGCCATACTAATTCGATGATGGTCGGCGCTCTGACATTTTTCCTGCCGTGCGGCTTCACCCAAGCGATGCAGCTTTACGCCATGAGCACCGGTAATTTTTGGCAAGGCGCTCTTGTGATGGGTGCTTTCGCTCTTGGCACCGCGCCCGGACTTTTGGGTGTCGGAGGACTGACTTCAGTCATCAAGGGCGCATTCGCCCGTCGCTTCTTTAAATTTGCCGGAATCATCGTCACCATCTTGGCTATTCTGAATATTTCCAATGGCCTTAACCTTACCGGTCTTGGCTCAAAATTATCTTTTGGAAATTTCAGTAGCGCCAAAAATCTTGGTGCCGATACTAATGTGACGACTGAAAACGGCGTCCAAATTGTCCGGATGACTCAAACCGGATCCGGCTATCAACCCAACAGTTTCATCGTTAAAAAAGGCATTCCGGTCAAATGGATTGTCGATTCCAAAGATCCGAACTCCTGTGCCGCCAGTCTTTTTTCTCAAGACTTAAATATTCGCAAATTCCTTAAGCCCGGCGAAAATACTTTCGAGTTTACCCCCGACAAAGTCGGCCTCATCCCCTTTTCCTGTTCTATGGGTATGTACCGCGGCTCGTTCACAGTGGTCGATAACGACTCCGGCGGACCAAAAGATCAAACACCCAGTCAAAATACCGGTCAAAATTCGGCCTTACCTCAGCCCTCACCGTCCCCCTCAGCTCCCCCTCCTGCCGCTTCCACCTCCAGTGCACAAGTTATCAGGGCAACCTACGCGATCAAAACCGATATCCAACCGAATCAGTTTAATGTCAAGGTTGGGAATGTCCGCCTTGAGGTCCTAGCCCAAGAAGACGGTAGCGGCTGCATGAGCTCAATCACCGTTCCGGAACTTACAGAAGACTATGACGTTCTAACCAAAGGCAAAACTTCTGTTTTCGAACTCAACATTACCAAACCGGGTAAGTACTATATTACCTGCGCTATGGGCTCGCGCCGCGGCCTGATAATTGCCCAATAGTTTTTCATCTCTTTAAAATAGTTATGTCGAAACTCTGTTTTGGAATATCTTGACAATTTATTCATATACCTATACCCTAGGTATAGGTTACAATAACTTACTAACAAAGGAGAACACTATGGAAACAAGTCATTTTCAGGTTTCCGGTATCAACTGCGAGGCCTGTACAAAACTGATCTCTCTTAAACTCAAGAAACTTGCCGGAGTGGAAAGTGTTGAAGTTGAGCTTAACGGCCACATTTCGATCAAAGGCAACGAGACAATCAACAAAGAACAGGTCAAGGCCGCATTGGCCGGTACCGATTATCAGTTAGCTTAAAAACACCATGAAAAGACAAATCGAACTCAAAATTAGCGGTATGCATTGCTCCTCCTGCGAAAAAATTATTGAAGCCGAGTTGGAAGATATCGGCGCGAGCAATATTGCCATCAACTTTAAAAAAGGTACGGGCCGGCTAATTGCCCGCTCATCAGTCAGCGATGAACAGATTCTTGAGGCTGTTAAAAAAGCCGGCTATACTGCCAAGATTACCAGCTCAAACGAAATCGAATCAAACGAGGCTTCCCAGCCGGCGAAAGCGGAACCGAAATCGTCAGTTTCGACCTCGAAGGAGATTAAGGAACGCGTTTCGCTTTCACTTTCCGGTATGCACTGCGCTTCTTGCGCCGGTATTATTGAACGATCAATCAAAAAAGTCCCCGGCGTCATACAAGCCAGCGTTAACTTTGGCTCGGAAAAAGCCTTGGTAGATTATGATTCAAATAGCACAAACACCGAGAATCTGATAAATGCGGTCAAAGAAGCCGGTTACAGCGCTACCAAGATCGACCAAAGCGACAGTGAATTCGACCGTAAAAAACGGGAGCGGGAGACAAACGCTGTTAAGAAAAAGTTTATTTACGGCTTGGTCTTCTCGTTCCCGATGCTGTATTTTATGTTTCTCGATTTTTTTAAGTTTTTGCCCGGGGCAGCTTCTCTTCCCCCTTATTTTGGTCTCGTATCCTTAATTTTAGCCACTCCGGTTCAGTTCATTATCGGCGCCGGTTTTTACAAAGGCACCTGGTCAAGTTTCAAGATGAAAACTTTCAATATGGATTCGCTCATCGCCATCGGTACTTCAACCGCCTATTTTTATAGTTTGATTAACTATTTACTGTTTGTATTACGTAATCATACTATTTTTGGACTCGACGGAATGAAAATTCCCGAGCTTTACTTCGAAACTGCCGCCTTCTTAATCACTTTTGTGATTCTCGGCAAATGGCTGGAGGCCAAGGCAAAAGGTAAAACTTCGGACGCTATCAAGAAATTGATGGGCCTTCAAGCCAAAACTGCCAGGGTGATAAGAGACGGTAAAACGCTCGACATCGCGATTGAAGAAGTATTACATGATGATATTATTCTGGTTCGACCGGGTGAAAAAGTTCCGGTTGACGGTGTTATCACCAAGGGTTCGTCAGCACTCGACGAATCAATGGTGACCGGTGAGAGTCTGCCGGTCGAAAAACAAGTCGGAGACCCGGTCATCGGCGCGACAATGAATAAGACCGGCAGCTTCGAGTTCAAGGCGACCAAGATCGGTGCCGAAACAACCCTTTCCCAAATTATCCGACTAATCGAAGACGCCCAAGGTTCAAAAGCTCCGATACAAGCCTTTGCCGATCGTATTTCTTCCGTTTTTGTGCCAATAGTCATCGGGGTGGCGGTTTTGACGTTTCTGATCTGGTTTGTTGTACTCGGAGCTGGTCTCACCTTTGCTCTGATGGCTTTTACCGCCGTTATTGTCATCGCTTGCCCTTGCGCTTTGGGCCTGGCCACTCCTACGGCTATTATGGTCGGAACGGGTAAGGGGGCCGAGTACGGAATACTCATTAAAGGCGGCGAGCCGCTCGAAGCGGCTGAGAAAATCAGGGTGATTGTCTTTGACAAAACCGGCACTTTGACCAACGGCACGCCGGTTGTGACTGATGTCACATTAAATCAAAAATCAAAAATCAAAAATCAAAAAGAGCTATTGCGGATTGCCGCCTCGCTTGAACACGGTTCCGAGCACCCGCTGGCGGAAGCCATTGTTAAAAAAGCAGAGGAAGAAAAAGTAGACTTAGACGAAGTGACCGGTTTTAAAGCTATCCCCGGCCACGGTGTCGAAGGACTAATCAATCAGAAAAAATATTTTTTTGGCAATAGAAAGCTGGTCACCGATATCGCTAAACTTGATGCCGGACTAGTCAACAACGACATATCTCGCCTCGAGTCGGAAGGAAAGACGGTTATGATCCTCACAGACCAGAAAACGGTGCTTGGCTTCATCGCTGTGGCGGATACCGTCAAACAGACCTCCAAAGAAGCGATTGTCAAGCTGGTGAATCTGGGAATTGATGTTTGGATGATTACCGGTGACAACCAAAAAACCGCCGAAGCTATTGCCAAGCAGGTTGGTATCAGCAATGTCTTGGCTGAAGTCTTACCGGAAAATAAGGCTCTAGCCGTCAAAGCTTTGCAAACGGGACTTTTGAAGGATTTGAACTTAGGACACTGGGATTTGATTAGGAATTCGGATTTAGATATTAGTAATTCCCGCTCACAGCGGGTGGTAGCTATGGTCGGCGACGGCATAAACGATGCTCCGGCTCTAGCCCAGGCCAACTTAGGCATCGCTATGGGTTCGGGCACCGATGTGGCCATGGAGACCGGCGGCGTTGTCATAATAAAAAATGACCTTCGCGACGTCGTCTCGGCCATTGAGCTTTCCAAAGAAACAATGGGCAAAATCCGGCAAAATATGTTCTTCGCCCTGTTTTATAATGTCATCGGAATTCCAATTGCCGCCAGAGTCTTTATCGGCTTAGGCCTGGTCCTAAAACCGGAATTGGCAGGTCTGGCTATGGCCCTAAGCTCGATTTCAGTGGTTTCAAATTCGATACTGCTTCGAAACTTTAAACCCGGTCGGAAGAACTGGCTGTCGCTGATTGCTCCCGTGGCCATGATTGCCGGCTTCACTTTGCTCTTCTTGGAATTTGCCCGCATCAGCGCGGGCATGGGGTCTTAAAATATATAATTAGTCGTATTTTATGATGAAAAACACAATAAAAATTATTTTAATCGCAGGTGTCTCTTTGCTGGTTTTGTTCGCTATTTATACCGCCGCAAAGAAAAATTCCAATAACGCGACTCAGCCGGATGCCGGTCAAACCGTTTCACAAAGTGAAATATTGCGTTTCAGAGACAGTGACACCGTCAGAGGGAACAAAGACGCCGCAATCACTATAGTGGATTACTCCGACTACCAGTGCCCTTATTGCATTAAATACGACAAGACTTTGAATAAAATCATTTCTGCATATCCCAATCAGGTCAGATGGGTTTATCGACATTTTCCACTCCCCTTCCATAAGGCCGCCAAAGAAGCTGCCATAGCCGCCGAGGCAGCTGGTGCGCAAGGCAAATACTGGGAATTTCACGACAAGCTCGTAGAAAATTCCCAGCCCGACGGCCAAGGCCTCGCTGAAGCTGATTTGATCCGGTACGCTTCCGTGATCGGTTTAAATACGGAGCAATTCAAAATAGATTTAACCAATCAAAAATATATTTCTAAAATCGAATCCGATCTTAAAGACGGCGAATTATTAAAGATTCAGGGTACTCCTTCGAGCTACCTTGTCGATAAAAACGGAAATGTCGAAACGCTCCAGGGTGCGCTTTCCTTCGACGACCTGAAAATCAAAATCGATAAAGCGCTCTAGGAAATATTCCAATGTCGATAACTAAAATCAAAACAAAGACCGCTGTCTCGATTTTCGTGCTGATGGCAGTTTTTTCTACTCGTAAAGCATTTGCGGCCTGCCCCGTCTGCACTCTGGCAGTTGGCGGCGCGCTAGTCCTACTTGAAAGATTCGGGGTGGATAATACTATCTCCGGCCTTTGGATCGGCGGGTTTCTACTCTCTTCATCGCTCTGGGCGATAAATTGGATTAGGAAGAAAAAATATGAATTTAAAGGATTCGTACCTTTAGTTCTAATCTTCTTTTACGGTTCCCTTATCTTGCCGCTATATGCTAAAAATATTATCGGAGCGTCCGACAGGCTGTTCTGGGGTGTAGACAAAACATTGGTAGGAATTGGACTGGGGAGTATTTTTTTCTATTTTGGTCATATCGGTTATCTTGAAATCAAAAAACGGAATGGTGGAAAACCATGGTTTCCGTTCCAAAAAGTCCTGATGCCTATCGCGCCATTAGTCGTCCTGAGCGCAATATTTTACTTCATCACCGAGATCGTGAAATAACGGCCGGCGGCACACTGTCCGGCTGCCGCTTATTTCTGCAGGTATTTCCAAAGCGCCGCAATACCGAAAATCGTCAATACGACAATCAGAATGTAAGCCAGCCAGCCAAAAATCATCATGGCGCTGCCGTTTGAGCCCATCATTGTTCCATAATCCGTCCCCATCATCGGTTCTCCTTTTTTATTAATCACTTCTCTCCTCCCAGCACGTCTGTCCCAAAGCTCGTCCTCTCTCTTAAGCTCACTCTCTTCGGCAGGAGTCGAAGAACCA
>JAKAMI010000025.1 GCA_021812945.1 bacterium | reverse complement strand
ATTTGATCGCGGATCTCTTTTGGGATTGGTTTAAACATTGGGTTGCCTCCGTGGCAATTGTCCCAAAGTTAGAGACTATGTGTAAAGTATATTAGGTACCTGCCAATCTAAAAATGCTTTTGGGAGAGGGCATGAACGACTGTCCATCCCCCGACGAGCGCGCTACTCCTCCTCGCTCCTCAGCTGGTCGAAAGCGAGCAAGCCGCGCAAAGCACTTGCCTGCCATGTGCGGGCCGGCTCGAGTGCTCTGGTAACCACCTCGCACCTGACGCATCTGCGATGTCCGAGCCTCAAGATCTCGCCCTTCAGCTCGTATTCCTGATAAAACTCCGTGGACTGACAACCGCACGGTTCATCGGTTGTCGCTCGAACAGTCTGAACCTCGAACGGGTATCCTTCCCCTCCAAGGATACCTAAGGCGAGTGTCTGGTCGGCCTGAAGTCTAACCTTGAGCATTGGGACATCTCCTCTCTGTAGCACAAGTTGTTCCCTCCCAAAAGCATTTTTAAGGTGCAGTTTTGTTTTAGCAGATCGGGACTAAGGAATCAAGAGGAAACACGCTGAAGCGTGGTCTCAAATCTCTTTGAGTACAGGCTTAAAGCCTGCTGAATAGACAGCCCAAAGGCTGGGCTCTAAATATTGAGATCACTCTTTAGAGTGATTCAACAAGCTAAAGCTTGGACTACGCAAGGCAATTATTTTATATTTCATATTCAATATTCCAAATTCTATATTCTATTCTCTATATTCCACATTCCATATTACAGACTATCTCCCACAACATTTTTTGTACTTCTTGCCGCTTCCGCAGGGACAGGGGTCGTTGCGGCCCACTTTGGTTGATGGTTTGTTGTTAGTAGTTGATTGACTTTCGGACTTTAGGACTTTCGGACTTTGGACTTCGCTCCCAAAACCACCGCCGGCGTCGGATTCATCCGCCCCTTGCATTTTCAGCTGACCCGCTGACTTACTGACTTGCTGACTGGCCTGCGGCGTGATCTCCACCCGGAAAATGTTGCGTAGAAGTGTCGATCTGATCGCCCCTAAAAGTTGCTGAAAACGAGCGTAGGCTTGGGCTTTGTACTCGACCAGCGGATCGCGTTGGCCGTAACCCATCAGGCCGATGCCGGTGCGCAGTTCCTCCATCGAGGTCAAGTGCTCGATCCAGAGCATATCTATCGAGCGCAGATAAATCGATTGCTCGACTTTGCGCATCAACTCTGTCCCGACCTTTTCCTCGCGCCTATTGTAATATGAGATAACCGCTTCTTTGATTCTCTCATTTTCATCCGAGTCAATATTAAACCCCTCGCCAAAAATCGCCTTAAGTTCGGATTTAATTTTTTCTAAATCACCGGCATAAAGCGACATTATCCGGGTCAATTCCTCATCGGCGATCTCAAAGATCTCGTCTTTGATCTCTTTTTTCCGGATATCGCCATACTCGTTGACCGTCTCCTCGGCCAAACCCTCCAAAACTCGGCGGCGCAAACGGTAAATCACTTCGCGGTGCTTGTTCATGACATCGTCATACTCGACCAGGTGTTTGCGAATGTCGAAGTTGTGGCCTTCAACTTTTTTCTGGGCTGTTTCGATACTTTTGGAGATCATTCTGTTTTCGATCGGCATATCCTCCGGCAGTCCCAGCATATTCATCAGGTTTTTCATCCGCTCGCCGCCGAAAATGCGCATCAAGTCGTCCTCCATCGAGACAAAGAAAACACTTTCGCCCGGATCGCCCTGTCGTCCGGAGCGGCCGCGCAGCTGGTTGTCAATACGGCGGGATTCGTGTCTTTCGGTGCCGACGACGAATAGACCGCCGAGCCCATCTATGCCTTTGTCCAGACGAATGTCGGTGCCGCGCCCGGCCATATTGGTCGCCACCGTCACCGCCCCCTTTTGTCCGGCTTTGGCCACGATTTTAGCTTCGCGGTCGTGATGTTTGGCATTTAATAATTGGAACGGGATACCCTCTTTTTTCAAAAGTCTGGAAAGTTTTTCATTTTTCGATACCGAAACCGTACCGACCAAAACCGGCTGGCCTTTTTTGTTTCGCTGCTTGATTTCCTCGACCACAGCCGCATATTTTCCTTCTTCGGTCTTGTAGATCCGATCTTGATGATCCTTTCTGACGTTTGGACGGTTGGTCGGGATGGAGACGACCTCCAGCTTGTAAATCTTAAAGAACTCCTCGGCTTCGGTCTGGGCGGTACCGGTCATCCCGGCCAATTTTTTGTAAATGCGAAAAAGGTTTTGGAAAGAAATGGTGGCCATAGTCACCGATTCCTGCTTAATCTCGACCTTTTCTTTGGCTTCGATGGCTTGGTGCAATCCTTCGGAGTAACGCCGCCCCGGCATCATCCGGCCGGTAAATTCATCGACGATCACCACCTCGCCCTCTTTGATAATGTAGTCGCGATTTTTCTTGAACAAAGCTTGAGCCTTGAGCGCTTCCTCTAAATGGTGAACCAGCATTACTCCGTCGCGCTCATAAATATTTTTTAGTCCCAACATCCCCTCGACTTTTTTGATTCCGAAATCGGTTATCGAGACCGTCCGGTCTTTTTCGTCGACCGTGTAGTCGGTTTCATTTTTTAAGTTTGGCACAAGCATAGCAAAACGAGTGTAAAGCGAGACCTCTTGCTCGACCGGAGCCGAGATGATGAGCGGAGTCCTAGCTTCGTCGATCAGGATTGAGTCAACCTCGTCGACAATGGCATAGTTGAGTTCTCTTTGTACCATCTGCTCAAAAGTTTGCACCATATTGTCGCGCAGGTAATCGAATCCGAACTCGTTGTTGGTGCCGTAAGTAATGTCCAGACGATAAGCCTCCTGTCTGGAAATCGCTTGGAGATTTGGCGAATTAAGTTCCCCGAGCTGTGCTTGCTGGCCTTTTTTTGAGTCCTCTTCTATCTTTTTTTCATCGGCCGCTTTGTAAATATATGAAGATTCGTGGTTTAAGCAACCGACCGTCAGCCCCAGAAAATGATAAATCGGCCCCATCCACTCGGCATGGGCTCGGGCCAGATAATCGTTGACTGTTACTAGGTGCACTCCCCGGCCGGTCAGAGCGTTGAGATACAACGGGAGAGTAGCAACTAAAGTTTTGCCCTCGCCGGTCATCATTTCCGAAATCATTCCTTGGTGAAGGACTATACCTCCGAACAGTTGCGAGTCGAAATGCCGCTGGCCGATAGTGCGCTTGCTGGCCTCCCGAACCAAAGCGAAAGCCTCAGGTAAAATATTGTCCAAAAACCTGCTCTGCTCCTCATAATTCTCTATTGACGAGGCTTCTTTCTTTAGTTCTAAACTTCTTTCTTTCAGCTCCTTGTCTGTTTTTTTCTGCAGGTCGATTTCGAGATCGTTAATCCGATCAACCAGCGGTTGCAATTTTGCAATCACTTTCTTGTTCGGGTCACCCAGTATTTTGTCTAAAAATGCCATAATAAAAAGGATTGGCAACCCCCACTGATCAACTCCACCCCACTTCGCTCTTAAGAGCTACGAGGGGCAAGCTGATCTGCCTGCCGGCCGTAGCTTTAGCGAAGGCTGGTGGCGGTCACCGTACAATATTATCTCCCGCGCAACCCCTCAGGCGGCTCTTCTAAGTGCTTCGTCCGACCACCTTTTTAGGTATTCTCCGGCTTCTTTTTGGCTGCTGAACCTTAACTCCTCCCCGGTCCTAGGGTCGTGAACCGAGACTCGGCCTTCGTCGTCAGTCTCCAAAGTTAATGAAGGGCTGGTCGCTTCGCTAGGATTTAAACTTTCCGGAGTGTTCATTTTTTCCTCCTAATGATCTTCCAAATTTTGTCGAGGCGTCCGCCGGTACGATTATCCTTTACCTGTTTTCTATGTTCTTCCCTTAACTTTCTCTCGACCCGGTCAATGGCCAGGTTGAAAGCCCGCATTATCTTGTCTTCGCGGTCGGCGATGTGAACGGGTGCTTGCTCTCCCGGGATCTGGATAGTGATGCTGACATTTTTATCCGTGCCGCCTTTTGCTCCATTGGTCTCATCGGACATGGCCAAATCTACCACCAGAGCCTTGTCTTTGTTGCTCAGAAACCGGTCCAGTTTATGTAAACGCTTTTCAATATACTTTTGCTGTTTCGCGGTCAAAACGATCTCTTTCTTGACTGAAAGGTTAATTTTCATCGGCCTCCTCTTTTTAAATACTAAAGGCTGTTAAGACATTGAGAGATATAGTTAAGACGTAGTTAGAAATTTAGTTTGTAGCGTTTCTCACGATATTTTGTCACCCTTAAGCTGATGTCTGTCATCCTGAGCTTGCGAAGGATCTATTCCATGATAGAGATTCTTTACTGCGTTCAGAATGATAGAACAAGTTACATTTCGCTACAAACTAATATTGTAATTGCAACCTCTAGCCGATTCTTGCCACGTCTCACTACGTCTAACTACTTCTTACTATGTCTATCTTTGACTAGCCATGTCTATCTATTTCTATCGGCTCTGCCCCTTAATGCGCTCAAAGCCACAATACTTCTGCAACACCTCCGGAACCATTATACTACCATCTTTTTGCTGATAATTCTCTGAAATCGCGATGAGCATACGGCCGACAGCTACGGCCGTGCCGTTTAGGGTGTGTAAAAAGTCGATCTTTCCCTCTTTGTTTTTATAGCGAATATTTAGTCTGCGAGACTGAAAATCGGTGCAGTTAGAGCACGAGTGGGTTTCGCGGTATTTACCTTCCCCGGGCATCCAGGTCTCCAGGTCAAACTTCTTGACCGCCGGCGCACCCAGATCGCCGGCGCAGATATTGACTATCTGGTATGGTAGTTTTAGCCCGGAGACGATTTTTTCCTCCAACGACACCAGATACTCATGTTCTTTCTCGGACTGTTCCGGAGTCACGAAAGAAAACATTTCCACTTTGTCGAACTGGTGAGCCCGCAGGATCCCGCGAACATCTTTACCGTAAGAACCGGCTTCGCGGCGGAAACAGCTGGAAAAGCCGGCGTAGCGAAGCGGCAGGTTTTTGGCCTCGATGATCTCGTCGCTGTGATAACCGGCCAGAGGCTGTTCGGCGGTTCCGGCCAGATAGGTGTTGTCCTGAGTCTTGTAGATTTCGTCCTCGCCGGCCGGCAGATACCCCGCTCCCTCCATGGCGGAGCGGTTTAACAGAATCGGCGGGATCATCGGAACAAAACCTTCTTTGACTAATATCGATAATGCGTACTGGACTAGAGCAAATTCCAAAAGCGCCAGCTCGTTTTTAATGAAGTAAAAGCGGCTGCCGGAGATTTTGGAGGCGCGTTCGATGTCGATCAGATCAAGTTTCTCTCCAAGGTCAACATGGTCGAGCGGTTTGAAACTAAACTTGGTCAGTTCGCCCACCGTTCTGTTGACTGTGTTGTCTTTGTCGGATTTGCCGTCGATGACATCGTCGGCCGGCGGATTCGGCAACTGATACATTAGTTCAAAGTATTCTTTGTCGGCTTGTTCCAGCTCCGGCTTCAGCTTGCGTACCCGATCGGAGTAGACCGAGGCGTCGTTGATGGCGTCGATCTTTTGCTGGCCGTGAAGCTTAGAGATGTCTTTGGAAACTCGGTTGAGTTCGCTTTGCGCCCGCTCCAACTCCGCCATGACTCGGCGGCGGTTGCGATCGATCATGATAAGTTCATCGATCAAAGCCGGATCGGCGCCCTTGCGCGCGATCTTTTTCTTGATCTCCTCGGTGTTTTCACGGATCAGTTTGATGTCGAGCATTTGGCTCCTTTCAGTCGCCCCCTCGCAAATCTACAAATCTAGCAAAAGTATAAAAAGATTGAACCGCGACCTCCACTGATCTATTCCACTGATCCACGCTGATCTTGTTCTGATTTGTGGGATTGATCAGTGGCGGTCACCTTTCCTGCTTCTAGCGGTCTCATATATGGAAAAAGCAATACTTCTCTTAAGGTATTCGAACCGGTTAAAAACATCACCAGCCGGTCTATCCCGATACCACAGCCGGCGGTCGGGGGCATCCCGTACTCCAAAGCTTTGACGAAATCTTCGTCCATCGCCTGCGCTTCCTCGTCGCCACGGGCCCGCAGTTTCATCTGTTTTTCAAACCGCTGGCGCTGGTCTATCGGATCGTTGAGCTCGGAAAAGGCATTGGCAAACTCGCGGCCGTCAATGAGTAATTGAAACCTTTGGGTCGTTTTTTCGTCCAGTTTCTTGGCCAGCGGAGAAATATCAACCGGATGATGAATAATGAAAGTGGGCTGGACAATCTTTTTTTGCCCTTCTTTGAAGGCTTCGTCGGTGTTTTTGCCATCGGTCAACTTATGAAATGTTTCTCGGGCAAACTTTTTGGAAAAAGCAAACTTTTTGCCATCTCTTTCAAATATCAGCTTGCCGTTGTTGACATTTTTCACCACCTCGCGGATCATTTCTTCGACCAAGTCCATAAGTTTTTCATAATCGGCATAGGCCCAGTAGAATTCTAAATTGGTGAACTCGGGATTGTGGGTCGCGTCTACCCCTTCGTTGCGAAAGCATCTGGCAAACTCAAAAACTCGCTCAAACCCGCCGACTACCAGCCGCTTATGGTAAAGTTCCGGCGCAATTCTTAAGAACACTTCGCGATCGTAAGCATTGTAATGAGTCGCAAAGGGCTTGGCGGTCGCCCCTCCGGCCAGCGGCTGCAGAACCGGCGTGTCGACCTCCAGAAAACCTTTTTTGACCAGCTCGGATCGAAGCGTAGAAATAATCGCCGAGCGTTTGTAAAATATATTTTTTACTTCCGGATTGACCACAAGATCAACGTAGCGTTCGCGATAACGGGTTTCGATGTCGGACAAACCGAAATGAGCTTCCGGTAAAGGTCTTAGGGCTTTAGTTAGAAGGCGATATTTTTTGACCACCAAAGTTATTTCCTCGGTTCTGGTCTTGAAAAGATGACCTTCGGCCTCGATGAAATCGCCCAAATCCAAAAGCCGTATCTCGTCGTATGTTTTAAGATCGTCTTTCTTAAATAAAAGCTGCAGCTTACCTGATTCATCGACTATATCAAGGAAAGAAGCCCCGCCGTGAGTCCTTAGAGCCATAATCCGTCCGGCGACCACAATCTTGGCATCGGCGATCACCAATTCTTCGTACTCGTCTTTGGCTCGTTGCAAACAATATAAATCCGCCACTTTAGCCGGATAAGGATCGACTTTTCCCTTCCTTAATTCCTTCAGCTTATCCAGCCGCGACTTGATCAAGTCATCTATGGTAGAATGTTTTTGCTCTGGTTTGGTGTCCATATTCCTTCCCTGGTCATTCCCGCTTGAGGCGTGCGAATCTACCCAATTTATTATTAGTGGATTCCCGCCTTCGCGGGAATGACAAACAAAAGAGTAATATCTTACATATTGTTTCACACTAAACATAACAAAAAAACACCATGAAGTCTATGCGGTGTTTCGGACAAGGAGAATTATTTTCTGCTCTCGGCCTCCCTAGCCAGCCTATTCATTCGCCTCTTGATTTTTCGCTTTAGCTTACAGACTCAAAATCAAGATGGCTCATTCAACCGGCACTTCTCAGAAATTAATTCTTCTTGTCCTATTTATTATTTAAAAGCTAACCCTCGCTGAATTTCGACGGTCGCAAGCGCTTGAAACAACGATTTCAAAAAGCGCCTAGAAATTCAGCGAGGGTTAGCAAATCAACTGAGATTAGTCTATAGAAACAATCTTGTATTCGATCTGACCGGCGGGGGCGGTCACTTTTACCTTATCCCCGATCTTGGCGCCCACCAAAGCCCTGCCCATCGGCGAGTCGGAAGAGATAAAACCGTTGACCGGATCGGACTCGGCGCTACCGACAATAGCATAGGTTTCCTTTTCGCCATTGATGCTGATAGTCACCTTACAGCCGACGTCGACTTTGGTACAGTTTTTGTTATCGCTGATGACTCGGGCATGCTTGATCATTTGTTCAAGTTCCTGAACACGGCCGGAAACGAAAGCTTGTTCATTTTTAGCCTCCTCATACTCCGCATTTTCCGAAAGATCTCCAAGTTCTCTAGCTTCTTTCAGCTTCTGAGCGATCTCCTTCAAACGAACCTCCTTGAGGTCATGAAATTCGGCCTTTAATTTTTCTAGTCCATGGGACGTAATAGTGAAATCTTTACTCATAGTCTCCTTTCAAAGAGTTTTTGTTTTTGTTTACCGCTAATATAGTAGGTTATTAGTTTGTTAATTGTAAATTGTTGATAGTTTATCGATCCTGGGCCGTTCCTAACCTCCTCTGTCATCCCGGGCTTGACCCGGGATCCAGACCTTATGTTATTTCCGGCATTTTTTGAGAAAAAAATTCACGAGCCATCACTGGATCGTGCTCTTGTCCCTATTTTGTGTACAACCCCCTCGGTAGAGATAATGATACTCTTTTAAACCGCCTTGTCAAGGGTTGGATAGTCCAAAAGTTCTAAGTCCTTAGTCCTTGCTAAAGACTTAGGACTCAGGACTTTTGGACTAATTTACTGTAGCCCGAAATAAGCTTTGAGAACGTTTTCGGCCACCGGCACGGCAACCTCATTGCCGGCGCCGCCGCCTTCTATCAGAACAACCACGGCAATTTGCGGATTTTCGTAAGGGGCGTAACACTCAAACCAAGCGTGGGTTTTTTGATTGTCGAAAAACTGCGCCGTGCCGGTCTTGCCGGCGGAGGAAAATGGCAACTCGCCGAGTTTACGCGAAGAACCGTCGGTCACCGACATCCGCATTCCTTCCTGCACGGTTTGCAGATTGGCCGGAGAGATAAAACCTTGACGGGTGGCCTTGGGAGCAAAACTTTGCACCAGATTGCCGCTACTATCCCGAAATTCCTTGGCGATTTGCGGCTGGTAGAGCCTACCGCCATTGGCGATAGCCGAGACGGCTGTAACCATTTGCAAGGGAGTGACTAACAAATCTCCCTGACCGATAGCTTCGTGGTAGGTATCGCCGATATACCAATCCGCACCCTGAACCTTTTTCTTCCAAGCCGGATCCGGCACCAGACCCGAAGCTTCGCTCGGTAGGTCCACGCCCGTGTCATTTCCAAGCCCGAAAAGATTAAAATATTTCTTCAGCCGCTCCACTCCCAGCCCTTGGATAGGCCCGTATCCGCCGCCGACCGAGTAGAAAAAAACATTGTTCGACTCGGCAATCGCCCGCTCCACGTTGGTCGATTCGTAGCTGTGATCTTTCCAGTCCGGAAAGACGTATTGGCCGATAGTGATAGCCGCCGGAGTGTTGAAGGAGGTAGTCTTGGTAATGGTACCCTCCTGAAGCGCCGCTGAAGCCTCGAGCGGTTTAATGATGGAGCCGGAAGGATAAGTTCCGTTGGTGGCGCGGTTGAAAAGCGGCTTGCCGGGATCGTCCAGAAGTTTCTGGTAGTCTGTCTGCGAGACGCCCTTGGCAAAAAGATTATTGTCGAAAGAGGGGATGGTCACCATCGACAAGACGGCGCCGCTTTGCGGATTCATCACTACCACCGCCCCGCTTTTAACCTCCGGCTGAGTCAGTTTGGCCTGATTTATTCCATCCTGCAAATAACCGACCACTTTGTTTTGAAACACTGAATCAATGTTTAGAACCAGGTTGTTTCCGGCTACCGGATCCTGGTTTTCCTTGTCGGCCAAAACTCGCTCGACCCGGCCCATCGAGTCGACTTCGACATTTTCGATCCCCGGTTTGCCCCGAAGCACGGTATCATAAATGCTCTCCAAGCCGTCTTGACCGATCTCATCGGTCAGCCGAAGACCGGTATTTTTCTTTAGATCCGAGTCGTCCACCTTGCCGATGTAGCCCAGAAGATTACCGAACGAGGGCAGAGTTGCGTACTCGCGGATGGCTTTTTTCACCACCGTTATCCCGGCCAGATCAGCGGTTTTTTGTTCTAAAATAAGGGCATCTTCGCGAGCGATATTTTGTTTGATAATCACGGTATCAAGTGACAATAGGCCGTCCTTTTCAGAGGCGTTTTTAATGTCTGCTACTGAGATACCGGATAGGTCGGAGACCGATTGATAAACTTTCCGACGGCTATTTTCGTCTCTGGGAAGGTCAGCCGGAGAGATAGCCAAAGCAAAGCTCGGAGTATTGCGCGCCAACCAGACACCCTTGTCGTCGGTGATGATCCCTCGCGGGGCCTGGACGACTTTGGGACGGATACGGTTGCCTTCGGCCAAACGTTCGTTGGAGCCGGACTGGACTATTTGAACATTGAAAAGACGAATGGCTAGGAGCGCCATCAAGGCAAAAAAAACGAAATAGTAAAACATAAAATTATGTTTCGGTTTCTCGGTCGGCAAGTCGCTCATCCCCGTCAGCGTGGCATCCTGATGCTGGTATTCCCGATATTTGAACTCCCGACCCTTTCGCTTGCCCAAGTTTTTGAAATTGCCAAAAATGTCCATCTCTAATTTGTACCGTGACCGCCACTGATCAATTCCGCTGATTGTCATCCGATCCCGTAGCGGATCTGTTAACGATGACAGTCTTTACTTGCCCTAAAAAGACTGTCATCACTAACTATCGGTGTTTAATCTGTGGAGGTCACCGTTCCTTTTATTTGCTACTAAGAGCAACCTTCATCCGCTCGCTTTGATGCCGCAAACCCCGGAAACGATCGACGACTATATTGATAATAACGAAGCCCAGAGCAGATAAAGTCGCATCAAAGGCGACTGGGACAAAGGTGGAAATGCCGGCCGCAAACGACCGGTTGAGAAGCAGAAACAGCAGATCATAGACCGCCGTCAGGCCAAAGATTGCCGGAACCGCGAGGTAAATCTGCTCCTCCAGCGGAACCAAACGCTTGACCGCCCGGCCGATTAGAGCGGTTAGCAATAGGCTGATAGTGGCGGAGAGAAAAATAGAGCCGGAGAGAAGATCTATACCAAGTCCGAAAAATATGGCCAAAGTCAGCCAGAGATTCCGGTTTTTGGCCGAAGTCCGGTAGAGCTCTCGGGTGATAATAATGATGGCCAGATTGACTGTCCCGCCAAATATCGTCAGGTTTGGCAAAAACGACACGGCCGCCACCGCCAGTACCAACGATACGATCATAATGTAAAATATTTTAAGCATGGTTCCTCAAAATACGTATAGACATGGATAGAAATCGCAAGACATTGATAGACATGGTTCGTTCCGTTTTTTTGCAATGTCTAACCATTTCTTACTATATCTCTATGTCTTGCTACCTCACAACAAACACCGTCTCCAGCCTCTGAAAATCAAGCGGGGTGATCAGGGAAAAAGTCTGAAAAATCTCGCTTTTCGGCGTGGTCAGCTTGTCCACCTTGCCGATGATGATGCCTTTGGGTAAATCCCCGCCCAAACCGGAGGTGATAACCATCTCCCCGCTTTTGAAAGGCACGTCCAGCGGAATATTATCCAAATAAAGCCCTTGAAGTCCGCCTTTTACAATTCCTAAAGTGCGATTTTCCTGAAGCTGAGCCTGGATTATTGAATGGCTAGACAGGATCAAAGTTATTTCCGAGGTAGTTTTGTAAGCAGCAGTGACTTTGCCTACCAAAACTCCCTGATAAATGACGGCTTGGCCGACTTTGACCCCGGAATCTGTCCCTTGGTCGACAGTGAACGACTGTAAAAAGCTGGCCGGCTCGCGACCGATGATCACGGCTTCCAAGAGATTGAAATTGTTGCCGGCCGTGTTTACTTCTATTTCTTTTTTTAACAACCCGTTCTCATTTTTGACTTCCATTAATTGACTATTTTTGTCCATGAGATCCGCAATCTGTTGTTTTAGATCATTATTTTCATCCCTTAAATTTCGGATCTCGGCAATGCCTCGGAAAAAGTCCCGGCTTTTGGAACTCAAAACCGAGGCCGCTTTTTCAAATGGCGAGGCCGCGTAGCCGGCGATACTTTTGATCGGATTAACGATTTGGTCCGGCAGGTAGAAATAGCCGACTAGCAGCAAGATCAGGAGAATTATCAATGGTATCTTGGATCGCAAAGTAACTCCACAATACTGATAGAAATAGTTAGACGTTGTAAGACTTAGATAGAAATCGTAACGACAACCTCTTGCCACCTCTTTCTATGTCTTACTATGTCTAACTTGTATTTATCTTTTGCTAAACTGGGTCGGCAGGAGCACCTCGCTCAAGAGATCCAAGTCTTCCAGAACTATACCGGTGCCGCGGACCACACAGGTCAGGGGGTCGTCGGCGATATGGACGATGGTTTGAGTCTGTTCGGCGACCAGCTGGTCAAGTCCCTTAAGCAGCGCTCCGCCTCCAGCCAGGACAATGCCTCGATCCATGATGTCGGCCAAAAGTTCCGGCGGGGTTTCCTCCATGGTATCGTGAATACTTTCCACTATGGCCTTGACCGACTTAGAAATAGCTTGGCGAATCTGTTCGTCGTTGACGATTATTTCTTTCGGCAATCCCGTTACCAGGTCTCGGCCGCGCATCGGTGTTTCAAGCTTGCCTTTCTGCTGGGCGGCGGTACCGATTTTCATTTTGATCTCTTCGGCCGTCCGGTCGCCCAGAAGTAAGTTGAAATTATCGCGTGCATATTGAATTATATCCTCATTCATCTCGTCGCCGGCGATCCTTAACGATCGCGATGCCACGATGCCGCCCAGAGAGATGACCGCTACCTCGGTCGTGCCGCCGCCGATGTCGACGATCAGGTTTCCGGCCGCATCTTGCACCGGCAACTTGGCCCCGATTGCCGCCGCCATTGGTTCCTCAATGAGGAAAACAGCGCGCGCGCCGGCATTTAAAGCCGACTCTTCAACCGCTCTACGTTCCACTTCCGTCACCCCGTAGGGAATGCCGATAACGACTCGGGGGCGCGGCAACAAGGAAAATTTCTCTCGGTGAACCTTGTCAAAAAAGAACTTGAGCATCTGCTCGGTAATCTCAAAATCCGAAATGACCCCGTCAGCCAAGGGGCGG
>JAKAMI010000024.1 GCA_021812945.1 bacterium | reverse complement strand
ACTGGCTGAGAATTGTGATAGAGTTTTCCATAGACCTCCTGCTTTAAGTTGGTTTTGTTGTTACAAACCAAGCTTAACCTAAACAGGAGGTTTTTTGTATTTTTGAAATTTTATTTGGACACTAGTGTAGGGGAAATAGTCGGATTCGACCAAAACTCCGGTCTACCGGTAGTTAAGATCAGGTCCGGACGAAAGATTACGGTATCATACTCTGATTGGACGGTTGAAGAGAACAGTATGGTCAAGGCCAAACTTTCGCAGATCCCCCTTCGTCTGGCCTGGGCTATTACAGTTCACAAGAGTCAAGGCATCAGCTTAGACGAAGCAGTGGTGGATCTGTCCAGGGTTTTTGAGTATGGTCAAGGCTATGTCGCTCTCTCGCGGGTACGAAGACTGTCCGGAGTTCATATTTTGGGTTGGAACGAGACTGCCTTTCGGGTTGATCCGGCGGTTTTAGAAAAAGACGGAGAGTTTCATTCTCTTTCCCTCGAGTCCGAGAGTACCTATAAATTTTTATCGGAGTCGGAATTAAATAAAATTCGGGAAGACTTTATTGTCGCTTGCGGCGGCGTCATCGAGACGGTTGAGAGCTTTTCTGAAGGTATCGAGAAAGTTTCAACCTACGAACAAACTCTGAAGCTCTGGCAAGAAGGTAAAAACTTAATCGAGATTGCAAAAACCCGCGATCTAAATACTGAGACCATTTTGAAACATTTGGATAAGCTAGCAGCCGGGGGTAGAATCCGAAGGGCCGACCTTGCGAGCATCGTACCGCCGAAACTTGTTGACGATCTGCCGAAGATCCAAGCTGTTTTCAGCAAACTAAAATCCGAGAAATTTTCGCCGGTTTTTGATTATTTTAAGGGAAAATATTCCTACCAAGAACTGAAAATTGCCAGGATTTTGATGGATAACCAAGGGAATAATTCCAACTAAGAATTTCTCCGGCGATCGAGGCTGCTTAGATATTTCTTGCGCATACGGAGAGATAACGGAGTAATTTCCAAAAGTTCATCGGGTTCGATAAAATCAAGCGCCTCTTCAAGCGAGAGAATGGTCGGTGGAACCAACTGAACCGAAATGTCGCTGGACGAGGCTCGGACGTTGGTTAGTTGTTTCTCTTTACAAGCGTTGATCTCCATATCGTCAGACCGGCGGTTGAGGCCGATGATCATACCTTCATAAACTTTAGTCGCAGGACCGATAAAAGAAATACCGCGATCCTCAACCACTTTGAGGCCATAAGTTACGGCCGTACCGGTAACGGCAGAGATGAGTGCGCCGTTTCTCAGTTTTGATAGCGCCTGGCTCACCGGTTCATATCCGAGAAGCAAACTATTCATTACCGCGGTGCCTTTGGTTTTAGTCAGGAGTACATTTCTAAGACCGATCAGAGCTCTAGTCGGGAGTTTATAGGTAAGTCTGGTAGTCCCCCGATCGGTCGGTTTGGTCTCGGTTAGGATAGCACGCCGCCGGCCGAGTTCCGAAGAAATCGCACCGTTAAAATCATCCGCTACGTCTATAATCAGTTCCTCGACCGGTTCCATTTTTTCTCCGTCGATAACTTGAGTAATAACTGTCGGGCGTCCGACCTCCATCTCGTAGCCCTCCCGCCGCAGAGTTTCGATGAGAATGGATAAGTGAAGTTCGCCGCGTCCGGAAACCGTAAAAGTGGTGTCGTGCTCCTCAACCCGAAGGCTAACATTTGTTTCCAACTCTTTTTGCAAACGGGCGGCGATCTGCCGGGAAGTAGTATATTTGCCTTCGCGGCCGGCAAATGGCGAGGTATTGGGGCCGAGGGTAATTTGCAAAGTCGGCGCCTCAATTTCGATGGTCGGCAAAGCTTCGGGGTTATCGATACCGGTCAGGGTTTCTCCTATTTTGGCCTCGGTAATTCCGGATAGTCTGACAATTTCTCCAGCGGCGGCGGCGGCAACCTCAACTTTACCCAAACCCGAAGAAACGTAGATTTTCTCAACTCTGGTCTTGATAATTTTACTTTCGGCATCAATCAAAAGCACCTGATCGTTTACTTTGATTTGGCCGCGTTTTATCCGGCCGATGGCGTATTTTCCTTTGTAGGAGTCAAAGTCCAGAGACGAAATCATCATTTGAAAACCACCTTCAAGATCGGCTCGGGGCGATGGAATATGTTCGATAATGGCATCGAAGATCGGCTTGAGATCGCCCGGAAGGTTTAAATTCTCAGGGATTTTTTCAAATGCTTTCCCCTCCCGTCCAATGGCAAAATAGACCGGGAAATCCAGCTGGTCGTCACAGGTAGCCAAATCCAAAAATAAATGCTCAACTTCGGAAATTACTTCTTTGACCCGGGCGTCGCGTTTATCTATCTTGTTGATAATAACAATAGGCTTAAGGTTTAAAGACAAAGCGCGGCTTAGGACGAACTTGGTTTGAGGCATCGGCCCTTCTTGCGCGTCAACGATCAGTAAAACTCCATCGGCCATGCCGAGAGTACGCTCAACCTCGCCAGAAAAATCAGCGTGGCCGGGGGTATCGATAATGTTGATTTTGTAATCCCGATAGTTAACCGAAGCAATTTTTGCCGAAATGGTGATGCCTCGCTCCCTCTCTAGGTCTCCTGAATCCAAGATGGTGGTTTGCTCCATCTCCAGCTGGTTAGCGCGAAAAGTACCGGACTGTTTTAAAAGTCCGTCTACAAGGGTAGTTTTGCCGTGATCGACGTGGGCAATAATGGCAATGTTTCGGATGTGGGAAGAATTATTCATTTTTTTAACCCGAGTCATTCAAGCTTCTTAAATAACTTAAATGATTTACTCGACAAAAGTTAAAGCCTGGCCGGTTTTGCCGCCTCGGCCGGTTCGACCGATACGATGTATGTAGTCGTCATACGTTTGCGGGACTGTATAGTTGATTACATGAGATATGTCGCCAATGTCAAGTCCCCGCGCGGCGACATCGGTCGCCACTAAGATGCGGCAACGATCGTTTCGAAACGAGGCCAGCGATCGCTCTCTCTGACTTTGACGTTTGTTGCCGTGAATCGATTCGGCCAGATAGCCGTCTTTAGATAAATTAACGGCCAGTTTTTCAACTTCCCATTTAGTCTCGGTGAAAATCAGGACTTTGGTCATTTCGGGAAGATTGAGCAAATCTTTTAATTTGTTCAATTTTTCCGATTTATCATTGACCTGAACGATGTCTTGCAGAACGTTGGCCGCCGTATCGCCTGTTTTGACCTCAACGGTCACGGGGTCGGTCAGAAACTGCTTGGCCAGTGTTTTGATCTTGAGAGGCATGGTGGCCGAAAAGAATAACGTTTGGCGTTTGACCGGAAGCGCGTTCATTATCCTCGTTATTTCATTGACAAAACCCATATCCAACATCCGGTCGACTTCATCGAGAACTACGCTTTGGAAAGCGTCGAAGCGAATAAGCCCCCTTTCGGACAGGTCTTTGAGTCGGCCGGGGGTGCCGATAATAAAATTGGGATTTTGTTTTAAGCCCGAAATCTGCCGGCCGATATTCGTACCGCCGACACAGATAGTTGAAAATATTCGCATGCCCGCAACGAAAGCTTTGAGCTCGTTGTCGATCTGGATGGCCAGCTCGCGAGTCGGAGCGATGATCAAGACTTTTTCGTAACGCCTTTTGTTGATTTTCTCTATTAGGGGCAATAAAAATACGGCAGTTTTGCCGGTTCCGGTATTAGCCAGACCAATGAGGTCTCTCCCCTCGAGAACGGGTTTGATGCCTTGATCCTGAATAGCAGTCGGTGCACTGAACTGTTTTTTGTCTAAATTGGCTTGGAGCTCCGGGCAAAAGCCAAAGTCTTTAAAACTGTGGCGCGCCGAGTAGCCGTCATTTTTACCTGCCGATGGAGTGCGCCGGATGAATTTTGTAACATCGATTTGTTCGCCCTTGCTTCGGCGAAAAGAACGGCCGCTAAAATTAGCTGATGATCTTTGAAAGTCTCGATTCTTGCGACTGGTGCTGTTTCCGGGTAAATGTCCGCTTTTTTTGACGCCGAAACTACTTCTGAAATTTCTTGTCTTATACACTTTTTTCTTTCCACGAGAAAAACATCCCGTATTTAATAATATTTCGTGCTCCCCGCTAAACGAGGACATTGCCTTATAGAACATCGAAATATTTTTCGGGAATCTATAGAACAATTTTTAACAACCCTGTGACTATAACACGTTTATAAATAAATTGCAAGTAGCTTGAAAATAAAATTTATAGTATCATAATTATAAATGACAGAAAAATGGACCAGCAAAAATGCGGTCGGAGTTTTGTGTCAAGAAATGGAAGTCGATACCGAAGATAACTAATTTTATAAGGAGGAATGTGAGCAAAAACGAAGAAAGCGCAGTCGACTGCGATTGTAAGCCAAAGTATCACAAAATGCGGAGCGGGGCCTCCGGAGGCATTTACGGTTTGGCCTTTTTGGGAGCACTGGTCTACTTTATCCAGCACGCCGATACTTTCTGGATAGGAGTTTACGGCTTCTTCAAGGCTCTGGTTTGGCCGGCCATCCTGGTCTACAAGGCCCTGGAATTTTTCAAACTCTGATGGAATCCAAACGGTTAGGGTATTTTACCTCAATACAGCGCTGTATTGAGGTAAAAGTTTTTAAGCATCAAAGAGATAGTTTTTCTATACTACTAGATTAGTAATTTATAACAATGTTTCTGGCATTTAATATTGTTGTTCTAGCATTTTTGGGGTTCTTTATGTTCTGGCTGGTATCAATGATTATCTCCAGCCTGACTAGGGCGCCCTATGTGCCGACCGCCGGTAATGCTTATCAAAAAGCGCTAGAGCTGGCGGAACCGAAGGCCGGCGAAAAACTGTTCGACTTGGGCTGTGGAGACGGCCGAATCTTACGTTTTGCGGCAACTAAGTACGGCGTGGTAGGCATCGGTTATGAAATATCACCCTATTGCATACTGGTGAATTATTTTAAAAATCGATCCGGAAAATTCAGGGATAATGTCAAGGTTTATAAAAAACCCTTGCAGGAAGCGGATTTTGGGCAGGCAGACATTATTTTTCTTTACCTGACAAACAGTATTCTGGACGCCGTCGAACAAAATCTTTTTGCTAAAATCAAACCATCCTGCCGAGTAGTGACGGTAGCTTTCAAATTTGAACATCATCGACCTGTCAAGAAAGTGGAAGTTGCTCAGCTGGGAAGAAAAACCTTTGCTTATCTTTACGAGAAGACGTCATAGGGAAAAACGAAGATCGACAAGGGATATGAGGTGGACTGAGAGAAAATCAGGGTGGTGATAGATTCGGCTCTTGACAAAATGTAAAGTTTACTTTACACTTGTTTTAGATGTGGTGTTAAACTATGCAAATCGACATGGAACCAAAACATATTGTTATAAAACTTAGAGAACTTCGAGAAAAGCACGAGCTTAGCCAGACTGAACTGGCCGAGAGGCTCGGGCTTTCTCGGCAGTCGGTTATTTCTCTGGAACAGGGCAAGTTTTTTCCCTCTCTCCCCATCATTGTCCAACTCTGCCAGGTCTTTGATCGGGCATTTGAAGATCTGATCGAATATGACGGACCCGAGGACGGCATTGAAAATATTGAAAACAACCAGCCGAGTATTAAGATCATTAAGAGTAAGGAGGCTACTATGCCAGGATTTTTAGAACCTTGGCGACCCTATCGCGAGTCCCTTTCGTTGAGGGAGGCGATGGATCGCCTGATGGAGGACAGCATTGTCTCTCCGCGAAGCGCTTTAGGAATGGCGCCCAAGATCAATGTCCTTGAAAAAGGTGCCAATATCGTTATCAAAGCTGAAGTGCCCGAGGTCAAAGAAGAGGATCTCGATATCGAGGTGGCTGATGATTTGGTTACCATCTCCGGAGAACGCAAAGACGAAAAGGAAACCAAGGACGAAGACTACTTTCATAAAGAAACTCATTACGGTTCCTTTTCGCGAACCGTTACTCTCCCTTCCGCCGTCGTGGCCGAAAAAGCCGAGGCCAAGGTTAGAAACGGTGTTTTGACCGTAACCATTCCAAAAGTTGAAGAAAAGAAGGCCAAAAAAGTTAAGATAGCAACCAGTTAATAGTCGATCGACTGTAGTCTGTCGACCGGCACAAGACGCAAAAAATCACCAGACGTCTGGTGATTTTTTGGTGCTTACTAAAAGAAGCTCGAACTTCCCTTAAGTCTCCCGTAGCTCAAAAAGCGAAATGGGATTTCGAAAATACTGATGTTTAATACTGATGCTCGCGGCCTGCAAAGCGGGACGCTCGCTTTCTTCCCTCTTTTTTTAAAAAATACTTCTTTACGCGGCCGCGGCATCTCGAGGGCGGAACTCGAGATCTCTCTGTATGGGGAGAAAACGGCCACGTGGGATTTGGGACGGGAAGGAGTGGAGTTGTTGATAGTCTTAATCTTTCTTTAGTAACTCCATTTAATGTTATTTCCACAACTTGGGCATTTTGCTGGACCACCGACCACACTCATAAGCCCTACTTTTGATCCACAGTAACTACAAGAACTATTTGCAATAACATGTGTTTCAATTTTCCCTTCGGAACTTTTCATTTCACCGCCACAGCATGGACATGAAATTGAACCGCCCGCAGTTGCTGCCAAACCAATGTTGACATTGCATTTTGGACAGTGCGCGCCAACCATAACTTCGCTTTGATTCACAGAACCTCCAATTTATTTAATCTCCGATTTTTAACCCAGTTACACTATGTACGTTGTTACCGTGAGCTGTGATTTTTGTTCCGGGTTTAAACTCTACCGGTCCGGAACCAGATGAAATTTCGATTCCAGTTACCGATTCAGTATTGTTGCCAGTTGAGATAATTTCACCAGTTATAGCTATGGCCCTATTGCCTAGTTTATTTTTGGTGGATTCGATCATTTCTTGGATGTTATTGTCAATTTTACACAATAAATCAATAATTATACCTTGCTCGACACTATGCTTTTCTGAGTCTATAGATTCCTCTGAGCTAAAAAATATTTCGCCCAGACTTTTAATTGGATTCGGGAAAATACCAAGAAGTGCTCTGACACTCGACTTAGCAATAATTCTTCCCCTTTTTATGTTCACCTCATTAATAATTCTTTGTTCAAGGTCGTTACGATCCATGCTACCTCCTGTTATAATTGATAGATTCTTGACATATTCTATTAACTTTCTATACAATATAAATATATTAGAAACTTTTTAGAATGTCAAATGGAGGGGTTGTTATGATCTCAAAGCGACAAAAAGAAGTTTTTGACTATGTCAAAAACTTTATTAACAAGAAGAAGTACTCACCATCTCTCGAAGAAATTAGAAAGTATTTTAGTTTTGCTTCGGTGTCTACCGCGCACCACCACATTAAAAAGCTACAGGAGTCTGGTCAATTACTAAAGGAATATAATCAACCTCGCGGGGTTACTACAGCAGACGAAAAAGAAGTTATTGACATCCCGCTTGTTGGTACAATCGCCGCCGGACAACCGATTGAGGCAATCGAGGTACCCGGACAAACGGTGACTCTTTCGAGAGATGAGGTTGGAAAATTCGGCAGTTTTTATGCGCTGAAAGTGGTTGGCAACAGTATGATGGATGAGGGGATTTTCGATGGTGACACAGTAGTGCTAAGAAAACAAGAATACGCCGATAATGGCCAGACGATTGTTGCGATAATTGACGAAAATGAAGCAACTCTCAAAAAATTTTACAGAGAGAAAGATCGTATTAGACTTCAGCCAGCCAACCCTGAATTATTCCCGTTTTATCGAAAAGAAGTTGAAATAAGAGGGGTAGTCGTCAAGGTAATCAGAAGTTTAGATTACCCCGTTGAAAGAGAAAGTGCTAGTGACTCCAAATACCAGAGACACATTGACTATTCTTGGGATTTCAGAGGCGAAAAAACTAAATCTTATACCCACGGGTTACATACTTATCCGGCAATGTTTATTCCACAAGTTGCAAACCGCCTTCTACAAAAATATAGCAAAAAAGGAGATCTTATTTGCGACATATTTTGCGGGTCAGGCACAGCACTTATCGAAAGTCGCGTATTGGGAAGGAACACAATTGGAATTGATCTAAATCCTCTTGCGATATTTTTGGCAAAGGCCAAGACTACTGAAATTGATCCCCATATATTACAGACTGAATATTTTGCGCTGCTAGAGAGAATTCCAAATATCAAAGATTCTGAAATAATCAAACCGGAATTCAATAATCTGGAATTTTGGTTCAATGGAAAAGTAATTATCAAACTCGCAAAAATCAAGAAAGCTATTCTCGAGATGGAAGACCCAAAAATCAGAAATTTCTTTATGGTTGGTTTTAGCGAGGTCGTAAGATTCTCCTCAAATACCAAAAACGGCGAATTCAAGTTGGTCAGAATGAAGAAGGAGAAACTTGAAAATCACGAACCGGATGTCCTTAATATTTTTAAGAAAAAGACGGAATTAAATATTGCCGGCATGAAATCATACTTTGAAAATGTTGACAAAGACACAAAAGCAAAAGTCATTTTCGGTGATTCATCGAAAGATAACGGGATTATGGAAAAATCTGTTGATTGTATTATTACTTCTCCTCCTTATGGCGACAGCAGAACTACTGTTGCCTATGGCCAATTTTCTCGGCTATCTGCGCAGTGGATAGATATTTTTGAAAACCCAAACGAAGCGTCCGGGGTGGATAATGAGTTATTGGGGGGTAAAAGTATAAAAAGGTTGAACAATCCGCTTAAATCGGAATATTTGACGGATTCCCTAAAGAAAATCGCTATCAAGGACGAGAAACGGGCAAAAGAAGTTTTAGGTTTCAATATTGGCTTGAACGATTGTATGAAACAAGCCTACAAAATGTTAAAAAATAATAGTTATTTTTGCCTAGTGATCGGAAATAGACAGGTTAAACAGATAAGAATACCAACAGACTTTATTATTGCCGAATTGGGCAAAAACATGGGCTTTGTCTGCGAGGATATTATCGTGAGAAATATCCCAGGCAAAAGAATGCCAGCAAAAAATTCTCCGACAAATATTGCCGGTGAACTAGAGGAAACAATGAATAAGGAAAGCATAGTAATCCTTAGGAAGGATTAAATCAGTTTTGTTCTTTTTGCAAAGCAGCTGTCCAATTTGCGAACTTTGACTCTAAAGCCGGTTCCATGATTTCTTACTGAGCCATTGGGCCGGTAGTACATTCTAAAATCCACGAGGATGTCGTCAGCTTTAACTCTCTTTTTGAAAAGTTCAAAGCTGAAATCTTCTAGAAGGTAGGCCTCGTTGTAGTGGAAATATTCCTTATCCTTTAGTATCTTTGTTTCCGCTAGAACATAAACCAGAGCTGGCAATTTGTTACTGAACTTTTCCTCTAGGGACTTTATATCCCAGAAAATATTTAGCTTTCTGCCCTTACCTTGCACTCGGATTTTGTCTTTTTCAACACATAATTTCAAAGACTGAGCATTGTACTTTTTGCATGACAATGTTGAGTGTAATTCTCTTAATCTTCCGTTATCTCTTTTTGAATAACCAAATCCATCGAGAAGCAATCTGTCGCGATCCCCACCTTTTGGAAGCGGTTCAAGAGTAAATAAAGTCATCATTGATTTTGCACTTGAACGATATGACTTTAATTCGGCAACTTCACCAATATCGGGCAGAGGAATATTGTTTTCTTTTATACCTAGCAAATCTTCTAAAGTTTTTCCAATGCCGGTGTCGCTTGTGCGGTGCGATTCTACGAATCCCATAGCCTCAATTTCTTTAAGCTTCTTTTGTAGTGTTTTTAAGTCCATTTTATTCAACAAAGTAGTTAATATCTTTTTTATAAAGTTCGGCAAATTTTTTTAGTTCAGTGACGTCAAGCCTGCGCTCTCCGGCCTCTGATTTGGAAACATAAGATTGGGGTTTGCCTAATTTCTCGGCAACCGTCTCCTGTGTAAAACCAGAAGCTAATCTAGCACTTCTCAATTTTTCTGTTACTTGCTTGTACTCTTTAGAGTAGATGTTGTTTGTCATATTTACCCCAACTATAATTAATGTTATATTCTAAAATAGAATATCCCAAAACAGGATAGCATATATTATTGCATTTCAGCATTTTCGAAATCCCACTTCGCTTTTCGAGCTACGAGGGACTTGAAGAAAGTTCGAGCATCATTGAGAACACACCACCAAAAAATCACCAGACGTCTGGTGATTTTTTGGTGGGCGATACTGGACTCGGACCAGTGACCTCATCGATGTCAACGATGCGCTCTAACCACCTGAGCTAACCGCCCTGACTGCGCGCTACGACAAAACCATTGTAGCAGATCAGTTGAAATCTGTCACTAGCCGATGTAAGATAGGGGTAATCTAAAAAGGAGAATAAATGTCAAGGACTGCATTGGGAATAATCGGGTCGGTGATACTTGTGGCGGGTATTCTGTCCGTTTGGGGCCACGCGACCGGTTGGGCAGTGTCCCTAGGATCAGTGTGGCGCGGCTGGTTAAAAATATTGATTGGAGTTGTCGTTTTGATTATCGCGGTCTCGGATAAGACATCGACCGGAACTGACCGCTAATTATCAGAGAAACAAGCAATGACAGTCTTTTTGAAGTGCAAAGACTGTCATTATTAATTTTAGGTTCTGCGTCGTTTTGTTTGCAATTCAACCCTGATAGTCTTGGTGGTACCGCCAAAACAGAGGCGAATAGGCCGTGTCCTCACTCGTATCGCAAGGCATCCAGAGCGTTGGTTCTGACGGCCCGTCTGGCGGGATACCAGCCAGTCAAAAATCCGACAAGTAGAGAAAATATGGCGACGCCGATACCAAAGGTAATAGGAGTAGTAAATATGGCAACTTTATCGACGTGGGCTTGTCTGGCCATATATGACAAAACGTAATTGATGGCTTGTCCTACTCCGGTGCCCAAAATAATCCCCAGAATTCCCCCGCTAAAGCTAATAAACAGGGACTCCGTAATAAAGAGCCGATAGATATTCGGACTTGTCATACCGAGCGCCTTGAGCAGTCCTATCTCGCGCAGCCGCTCTAAGAGCGAGATTGTCAAAGTATTAAACGTTCCTATCGCCGCAACGATCAAAGCTATCAGGCCGAAAAGGCCGAGAATGACTCGAAAAACCGAAAACACTTGGGTAATTTGAGCAATCGTATCACCGACATATTCAGTCGACATGCCGATATTTTCGATCCCCTTGCGCACCTCTTGAATAACAGTCGTATCGGAGCTGTCAGACTTAACTTTCAAAGAGGTATACTGGATAACTTTGAGTTTTTTGGTTCCGCTCAGATTCATAATAATGGTTGGCGTGTTCTGCGAAGGAACAATTCCTACAACCTTGTACGAACCGGTCTCTAAAGCGACTTTTTTGTCTGGATCTACGATTTCATCCCTTGGTAGATACTCCTGTGGAATAATCGCCTCCAGGTCGATACTTTTGCCGATAAGTGATTTTTCGTCCAGATTCACTAGCTTGGGATAATCTGCCGAGATCGCAACCTCGTTCTCGCCCTGAGGCATAGCGCCGTTTTCGGTTGCCAGACTTGAAAATTCATAGTAGCGCTGTGTTGCGGCGTTGGCCACCACCTCGGTTGAGTTATCCGACCCGGTTACTTTAAACCGGCCGGCAAAACTGACTGCCGGCTCGACTTCCACCACATGGGGCACAGCTTTGATTTTATCGATGATGCTCTGGCCGACTCCGAGAGTTTTGAGGCTGGCAGAAGGCACATCGACAATACTGAAAGCTTCGAAGTTTACCACTTGCTGAGTCACTAGATGCTCCAAACCGAAGCCCAAAGAGACCAAAAAGATAATGGCGGCAACACCGATGGTCACTGCGGCAACCGTCAAAATGGCTCTCATTTTATGAGACCAAAAGTTCAGGATGGCGAATTTTAAGAGAAATTTCAGCTTCATTTGGCCTCCTTGCCAAGCACCGTTTGATACTCGTTTCGAATGAGTTTGTTAACATCTAAAGCATTCTCGGCAGTCGTACCATCGCGCATGGCGATCTTTTTTGAGGCCATGGGCAAATAGGCCAAGTTGTGAGTTACCATGACTATAGTTCTTCGATGATATTTATTTAACTTGTTTAACAGGCCCATAACCTCGTCCGCAGAATGAGTGTCGAGGTTTCCGGTCGGTTCGTCTGCCACCAGAATCCAAGGGTTGTGAATCAAGGCTCTGGCCAATCCCGCTTTTTGCTGTTGCCCGCCGGACATTTCAGCCGGTTTGTGTTTGGAAAATTTCAAAAGATCTACCTCCTCAAGGGCCTCGGCGGCTTTTTGGATAGCCTTTTGCTCGTTTGCCCCGTTCAAGAGCAACGGGAGTGCCACGTTGTGGATAAGATCAAACGCTTTGACCCAAAGCGGCTGCTGGAAGACTATACCAAATTTGGCCGCTCTGAACTGCGAGCGCTCATTTTCGGAAAGACTATAGAGATTTGTACCGCGCACATTGACGCTGCCGGCGGTCGGCTCTTCCAGACCGGTCATCGTATTTAGAAGCGTGGATTTGCCGCAACCCGAGGGACCGTAAATGATGGCAAAGTCGGTCGCCTCAATTTCCACCGAAACCTCGCGCAGCGCTTGGTATTTACTCAAGCCCAGATCGAATTCTTTTGAGACCCGATCGATTTTTATAACAGTTTCATGCGTCATTTACCCCTCGCTTATTTTGTTACATTTTTAGTCTGTAGCGTTTCTCATGATATTTTGTCATCCTGAGCTTGCGAAGGATCTATAGAATAGATCCTTCGCAAGCTCAGGATGACAGAACAAGCTACATTTCGCTACAAACTAATTATAGCAAAACAGTTCCGTCAATTCTATTAACCTGCCTAATATTCCGTATATTCGTACTTTTGTACTTTTGTGTCGCTATTTGTACTTTCGCGAGGGGCTCAATCTCACCTCCCGAAACTCAGCCCGAACAGCCAGCCCAGACTCTTCTGGAGGGAGGTGATGATGATATCGATGACTGATCTTTGAATCTTACCGGTA
>JAKAMI010000023.1 GCA_021812945.1 bacterium | reverse complement strand
ACTTCACCGGCCGGGACATTTAAAATATCCGTCGAGGCTTCTCCCGGATTGATATATCCGGTCATTGTCCCGGCTCTGATAAACAACCCCGAAAGTGTTATACCGTTCTGATCCGTCACCGTTAGATGAAGATTACCCTTTGACCAAGGGGTTTTGACGGTACAGGTTTTAGTCGGCGCTTTATCCAGATTGACGATTATTCTAAGAATGGCCGTGGCGTCCTGCAGATCGACCACCCCGTCGCCGTTGACATCATAAAGACAAATATCAGCCGGTTTGGGATCAAGACCGACGATAATCCGCTGTATCGCCACGGCATCTCCGGTATCGAGACTGCCATTTTGATTAATATCACCGACCGAATATTCCTTACCGTATAATGAGTCCATGAGCCCGGAAATGGCTGAATTAAAAGAGGCAGCAGCCGAATTGATTATGGAAGAAGAGGAACCAAAAACCGGAACAATGACTTTCTGATAAGTAAATCTTGCCTTATCGGAAATACTTAATTTTTGATAATTCTCGGCCAAAAAGCTACCATCGATAATTTCATCAACCGTATAAATCGTATCGGTGAAAGGCCGCGCCAGGGCAATATCAACCGGAGCGATTTGGTTAAGACCCAAATCCGCTACCGCCTGAGGGGGCTTAATTTCCTCAGCCGCTTTAGCTCTCCCTAAAAACCAACCGCTAATTTTTGGCGAGGCCGGAGCATAACTCTGGGGCGCTACGCTAGAAAATATGAAAGCCTGTTGACCGAGTATGCCACCCATCAACCCGTAAGCTGCCGACATAATATTATTACAGACAGTCGTCTTGGCTGACAAAGTCGTGTCTTGCTGAAAAAGCCGGTTCTCCAGAATGTAATAGGCAAAGATTTTATCCCACATATCCCGAGCATCCTTGACTGTGCCACAGGGATAAAAATTTAACTTGCCGATACATTGAGAGTTATTGGCTGCGGTATAAATATTGCTTAGGTTCTCTACCAGCATACTATTTTTCAGTATTAGCTTGTCGTAAAGGTGGTCGCCAATTTCGTAAAGAAGTCTTGAAATGGCGCACTCTCTGAACTCGGCAGAAGCAATACTGAGGTCAATATATAAATAATTCTTTTCCTGGCCTTTTAGATCAATACTGCGGTTGTAGCTTTGCTGAGCAAAACAAGTAGTATTCATCTCCGGCACTACAAAAATATCCGGCAGTTTAAAATTACTAAAAGCATAGTTGAGATATTCGCCAATTTTCGAAAGTTTCACTCGTACGTCGTCGGTAAACACTTCCGAACGGCGATCGTAATAGGTGCAGAATCTTTTACTGCCAAGGTTCTCGCAATAAACAAGAGGCTTGACTTTGTAATTTAGCCTTATGTTTTTGATTACGAAATGATCGGAAGTCCCGTCGCTTTGTAAGTCGGCAGTAGAGATTGGTTGCAAAGCCGACTCGCTTTCGGCAAGAATCAGGTTGTCCGGAAGCACGAAGTTTACCGATAAACCTGTCGGGGTAAAAGGAATTTTGTCTATTTGATAATTAAAACTGCCGCTACTGACATTTGGGATAACCAAATTTGTGTTTTTGTAGACATAGTTTTCACTGGAAGTAGCCGCGAATCGGGTAATATTGTAATTGTTGTTCCATACATTGACGATCACATCTTTAACCAATTCGCCGGTTTCAGCGATAGCGGCCGTGCCAACCAGCTTTACGGTGATCCTTTTGAGTTTCAAATCCTGGGTCGTGACGCCGTCTTTGGCGGTTTTAACCGGTACTGTTTGCGAGTCATAATATGCCGCCAATGCAGATATATTGTAGTCGGTTTCCGGATTTAAATTCCCAAAATAATAGCCGCCGTCGTCCTTTGTTATCACTTCCCCAACCTGCTTGTTGTCCTTGTCGTACAAACCAACCTTGGTGTCTTTAACCGGCGACATCGTCAGTTCATCGAGCACTCGACCCCGAATTGAAATGTCAGCCTCATTCAGATAAATGTTTTTGTCGGTATAGCTCTTGCCTTTTTCAACCGAAAAATAAGTTGTTCCGGTGGTCGGGTCCGGATTGTAGTAAATTGCTTGTTTGCCGTTTACCAACAATTGAACACGAATGTTCGATAAACTGGGTAGTTCATTATCCTTGAAACTAAACTGAAAGCCGGCGTCTCCATTCGAATCGGTCGCGGTGCTTTTGATAGTCTTGGAATTTGCATCCAAAAAGCTCAACCAGACCAGTCTGTTGGTCGTTTGTTTACTTTTGTCATAAACCTTACCGGAAATAACAGTTGTGACCGAAACATCGGGACTTTTAACCAGAGCAAAATCCCAAGTCACGGTGGCACCGGTGATATCTGATTTTTTTAAATTGTAGACAGAAAGCGGATAACCGGATGCGGTCACTTGAACCATATAGTCGGCGTTCTGGATATCACTGATTCCATACTGGCCCGCCTCGTGTGATACGCCGCTCTTGACCGGCGTTTGGTCGCTGCTGTTTGGAAAATAAAGACTGACATTGGCTCCCGGGATACCGACTCCGGTTGTTTTATCTTTGACCGTGCCATTAAGTTTAAAAGGTCCGGTATAAGTCTCTTTCGCTTTTGTCAGAGTGATAATATCGGTCCAGTCCATCATGCCCTGAGCGAGATTGACCGATTTTGTAAAAGAGGTGTAACCGGCCTTGGAAACACTAATGGTATAAACCCCGACAGCAATATTTTCAAACTTCGTATCATACTTAACTCCGCCAATATCGACTGACCCGACTGACGTGGATTGGGTTTTTTGATAATTAGTTCCGCTTAAACTTGCTTCAGACGCATCAACTGCAGCACCGGCCGAGTCTACGACTTTAATGGAATAATTTGTCTGAGTTTGGTTTTGTGAACAAATAAAATCCAAATTGACCTGGGTGATAGCGGGGGGGGGAGACGCGTTATGTTGGAAAACTTTGGCGGGAGTGACACAACCCGGGGGAGCGGCCGAAGCTCGATATATTCCGGCGGGGTAATTGGGGAAATCCAGACCATTTTTGTTGGCAGCGCGGGTGTCGAGAACAGATCCATTAGAATCCATAAGATATATCGGCGGGCCATCGCTATGTTTGTTCGGGTCGGAAGCGGGCAAATTTGGGTTATCGAGAAATATCCGGATAATTGATTTGACAGTCGCTTGTTGTGGTTTAACCACTCCGGAGTCTTCCAAAACCTTTTTTGTCTCGGCTACCACTCCGCCGGTAGAACAAGTCTTTGTCGGCGCCGGATCAAGACCAACAATCACCCGATTGATAGCTATCGAATCGCCAATATCTATGATGCCATTGCCGTTTACGTCGTAAAGACAAATATCAGCCGGTTCAGGATCAAGACCGGCAACAATCCTTGATACTTTGGCGGCATCGACCGAGTCGATTTTACCGTCTTGGTCGGTGTCGCCGACCGAGTAACTTTTCCCGACCACTACATCGGCGAAGCTTTTTAATTGACCAGTTTTCGCTAGTGCGACAACAAATATTACAAGAACGACAAATAATAATGCCGAAATGCCGGCAATCATTTTGCTTCTTTTTGTTTTGAACAGCTTTCTCAGAATCATCCCTCCCAATCAGCCTACTTTAAAAATTTGCTCTATTATTCTTTGTTCACTATAATTATAGACAGAAAGAGTGGTTATGAAAAGTACCGATATTATTAATTAGCCGATAATGAGTAAAAAGCGAAATAGGTCTCGACTACGTATTCAACTTTTGTTACTTGTTTTGGGAGCAACAATTGTGGCCGGGTTTTATTATTTTCTACATAAAAACCAAATTTCGGCCGATACCGTCAGTTCTAATTCCAATTGGAAAATAAAATTAGTCCTAGTTGAAATCGATCCAGTGAGTGGCAAAGGCACTTTGACCGCTTATAATCAAAAGCAGCAAATAATCGGTAATACCCCGGTTTATGTCGGTTTACATCCTGACCAGATAATCAACAATCTGTATCAAAAATCCGTGGCTGGCTGCACCAGCTCCAGAGAATCTGGCTCCTGTATGACTTCACTTGGGGTTTACACCGCTCTTGACTGGACCAAACCTTTGCCTGCGCCTCTTCAAAACGAGTGGTTTCTAAACCTGGAAGGCCAACCAGTATTTGGTGGCGACCCTGTTTGTTCATCTAAAGTTGCGGCCTTGGGCGGAAAAACTTGTAGACACATAGGCATTCATTTTACAAATATTGATCAGACTCATGGTTGTATCGGCATCCCGGATGCCGGAGTATGCAAAACATTGACCGATAGTCTAATTGATTTTTCTGGAGCTAAAGTTATAGTGACGGACTATGCTCTGCGAGGTTCAATCTTTCCTAAAGATCAGGAAAATTACACCATCGAGTTACCCCATATACGCAGAAAATCTGACAATACTCTCTTCTCGGGTACTGTCACCATCAGCGGTTCAAGTTCACCGGCGATTGATAATTTTGCGAATCTCTGGGTTGCCGAAACCGCCGCGCCGGATGGAAAATTTGAAATTACCTCAAGTACTCCTGGATATCAATCTAAAAAAACAATTATTGAGATCAAAAGAGATACAAATCACAAAATAATATCCACCAATGTTAGCGGCGAGGCACTGATCGCAGGGACACCCAATCCAGTCATTTTAGGTCCGATTGAGACTGTTGATTTAGATAAACCAAACATGGCCGATGCTCGTGATGTTTTTAGTTGTTGCTCTGCCTCAACGAGATCCGATAGCTGCCCAAAAATCAGCAAGACCATCTTTCTCGACGCTGGTCATAGTAGCGGTTACAATGATTTTCCAAATGGATATGTAGTTTCTGGGACAAATAACGAAGGAGATGACAACTCTTTAATGGCTAACAAGGTAAAGCAGAACCTGGAAAACAGAGGTTATAAAGTTGTCTTATCCGGTTCTCCGGTAAGCAATGACGCCGCAGACTTGCAAAGAAGAGTCACCGAGGGTAACACTTCCAAACCTGATGCTTTTGTCAGCCTTCATAGTAATGATAGTAATGATGGTGGCTCCGGCATAATGGGGATAGTTTACTGTGATAATGGGAAGTCATCGGGAGATTCCACTATTGCTCTGTCTGATGATTCAAGCTGTCCGCCAAATGATTTAACCGACAAGTCGAAACAACTTTCTCGAAGTATTGTTGATAAAGTTCAGGCTGCTTTTAGTTTTTCTGGCGGCGAAAAATTCCGAGGTGGCCACGCTGGAGTGCTTCGTGGTTTGACAATGCCGGCAGTTATCATTGAAATGTTCGCTCATGACAACGTATCAGATATTTCTAAAGTCAATAACCATGAAAACCAACTAGCACAAACAATCGCCGAAGGAATCGTAGCCTTTGTCGGGAAGTGATAACCTTATGAAGTACTGATAATTCCTGACCCAGTATGGTTATTTTTACCTTCTAAGACTTTCAACCCCGGTAGCTCCGTCCCGGCCAGAAACTCCAGAGCCGCGCCACCGCCGGTGGAGACAAAGCTAAACTTCGACTTGAGATTGAGTTTGTCGATGGCGCTAACCGTGTCGCCTCCGGCGACCACCGAGAAACAACCGCGGTTTTTGCTGATGGTTTTGGCTATTTCTTCAGTCCCCTTGGCATATTCTTTTTCTTCCGTGTAACCG
Source organism: bacterium (assembly GCA_021812945.1). Classification (GTDB taxonomy): domain Bacteria; phylum Patescibacteriota; class UBA1384; order XYA2-FULL-43-10; family JAKAMI01; genus JAKAMI01. The sequence goes on along the minus strand of JAKAMI010000023.1, from coordinate 7,698 downwards.
AGATTCCCGTTCCAAAAAACGGTTTTGGCCCCTGAAATAATTTTAGAATAATTTTTAACCGTTACGGGGCCGATGTCCATCAGGCTGAAACCGCCTTCGACTTCCTTTTTGACGCTGTCGACGGGTAATTTTATTTTGTCTTGGTATTTTTGCAAATAATCCGCAGCTTGAAGCAAAGCCTCGGGTTCAAGCAGCGATTTTGACATCTCGGCGTTTTGGCTGGCCAGAAAAGTATTGCCCATGGCTCCGCCGATTAAAATCCGGTCGACTTTTTCAGCCAGATTATCAATCATCCCGATCTTGTCGGCGATCTTAGCTCCGCCCAGGATCAAAATAAAGGGTGATTTGGCCCTGCTTAATAGCTTTGAGAGATTCTCGACTTCCTTCTCGATTAACAACCCCGCATAACTCGGCAACAGCTTGGCGACAGCGAAAACGGATGTATGGGGCCGATGAGAGACAGCAAAAGCGTCGTTTACATATATATCGGCTAGCCGAGACAATTTTTTGGCAAATTCCGAAGAGCCTTTTTCCTCCCCTTCCTCCCAACGCAGATTCTCCAACATTAAGATTTCCCCTTCTTTGAGATTTTCTACCAGTTCTGTTGTTTTTTTACCGACCACCTCCGGAGAGATTCGAACGTTTCGGTTCAGAAGCTTCGCCAACACTTTTTGCACCGGTTTTAGCGAAGTTTTTTGGTCCCCTGATTTTTCGGGACGCCCCAGGTGGCTGCCAATGATAACTTTGGCCTTGGCCTTCAGCAAATACTGAATTGTGGGTATAGACTCTTTGATCCGGTTTGTATCCGCAACTTTCCCGTTTACGATAGGCACGTTAAAATCCGTTCTCAAAAACACCCTCCTGCCCTTCAACTCCTTGATTTGTTTAACAGTCTTCAGCATCAGATTGTCTGTGTTAAATCTGTGAATAAAACCCCACCTGCCGGCAGGCAGGTGCGTTGGTCTACTCATTATTATAGTACTTCAAATCTCAAAACAAAAGAGGTAAAATGGGGGCGGAGGGTCGTTGGTCAAAAGATTATCGCTCGACAATATTTCAAAGTTCTATGCTTTGGTTGCCGCGGAATACACCGTGTATTCCCCAAGCCAAAAAGGCGGCCTGGTTTCTTTGGAGCCCAAAAAATACTTCGATCGTTATTCGCTTTTCAAATTCCAAACGATCATGCCGCCCAAGAAGGTCTTGCTCGAAAATGTTTACGATCTCGAATCGAATCCCAAAGAGCAAAAATTGGCCTTTTTCGGCATTCATTTATGTGATGTCAAAGCTATCGCGACCATGGATCGGATATTTGCGAAGGATCCGTTTTACCGCGCCAAGAGGGATGATTCTTTGATCGTTGCCACCGGTTGCCAGCCGACCGAGAGTTGTTTTTGCCATGTTTTCGGAGCGAACAAACACCAAGGCTTTGATCTCTTTATCCAGGAAGAACACGATGGAATGTTCACGGTTTTCGCCAAATCGGCAAAAGGGGTCGAACTTCTCCAAAAATCCAAAGGCAAGATTTTAATGTCTGCATCTTATCAACCCATCGGACAAAATCAAAACGAGATTGACCTGAGCGAATTAACTGATGCAGTAGAAAACCGCCGGTTGTTTGAGCAACACTGGCAGGGAATTGCCAACAACTGTTTCGGCTGTGGCGCCTGTACGGCAGTCTGCCCTCTCTGCTTCTGCTTCGATACCATAGATCGCACCGATCCGGAAGGCGGGAACTGCCACCGGTCCCGCACCGATGATGCCTGCTTCTTCGCCAATTTTTCCAAGATTTCCAACCATGACTTCAGGCCTGAGAATGTGGATCGTTTGTATAATTGGTACCATCATAAATTTGTCCGAGGGCCAAAAGAAAACGGTGATTTTTTGTGTGTCGGTTGCGGCCGCTGTATCACCGCCTGCCCGGCCAATCTAAATATAATCCGGATTTTATCGGCCATAGACAATGTGTTTGATCGTGCTACTAATTAAATGAGGAAGTAGTGACCTTAAACCAATCAACAACACAGATAAGCCACAGATCTTGTCTTGATCAGTGGAATTGATCAGTGGCGGTCGCCATACTTATTATGTTGAATCCCTACCGAACTATCCCTGTCACCATCTTGGACAAAAAAACCCTCTTCGAGGGCGAGGTTTGGTTAAAACTCGATTACCGACTGGATTTTAAACCCGGCCAGTTTATCGAGATTTCACTCCCGGGATTTGGCGAAAGTCCGGTAGCTCCTTGCTCCGATCCGATCGATAATAAATTTGTCGAAATAGTGGTGCGAGACGTTGGTTCTTTAACACGAGCGATAAACAGTCTGGCCGTTGGCGATAAAATTCACCTTCGCGGCCCGTACGGCAACGGCTGGCCCCTGAAAAAATTACTGCACCACGACCTGATAATCTTGGCCGGCGGCACGGGGATCATTCCGCTTCGACCGCTCCTTTTTAACATCATAAATAATCCTAAAAAGTATGGAAAAATCTACCTCCTCCTGGGGGCTAAAGATCCGCAGAGTCACATTTTCCGTGATAATTTTGCCGTTTGGAAGAAAAAGTTTTTTCATTTTAAAACCATTGTCGATCAGGCTCCTAACAATTATCTGGGTCTTAAAGGAGTTATCACCGACCTTCTTAAGCCGCTGAAGCTTAATCCAAAGAAGACCGTAGCGCTGATGTGCGGACCCGAGGTAATGTGCCCTTTCTGCGTCGAAAGCCTGGAACAAAAATCAATCCCCAGCGATCGTATTTTTATCTCTTTGGAACGCCGGATGAAGTGCGGTCTCGGCCTGTGCCAGCACTGCAACTGCGGCAAATATCTGGTTTGCCAAGATGGTCCCATCTTTGATTGGGAAACAATCAAAGATGAGTTAAGACGTTAAGGAGTTGCATTCATCATTTGTCATTGCGAGGAGTCAGCAACATGGCAATCTATTCGTTAATCTTATGAATAATCAATTACCCAAAATGACCCTTGGTATCTTCTCTCTCACCTGCTGCGAAGGGTGCCAGTTTGAATTGCTAAATTTTTATGACGACTTTGCCCACGTCTTAAACTTTTACGACATCTTAAATTTTTCCCTAGCTCAGGAAGAAAATTTACCCGGTCCGTTCGACGTCGCTTTGGTCGAAGGCACACCGGAAACCAGAGAAGAACTGAAATTATTGAAGGGAATACGGAAACAATCAAAAATTTTGGTCACGCTTGGCACCTGCGCCCACCTTGGCGGCATTCAAGCTCAGCGAAATTTTAAAGAGTCTGAGGTCAAAGGCAAAAGGAAAGTTCTGCCTGTTTCAAAGGTTGTCGATATCGACTACGCTATCACCGGTTGTCCGATAAACAGAGAAGAGGCCTACCAAACCTTAGTCGATATTTACCACGGACGCGAACCGTATCAGATTAACTACCCGGTTTGTTTTGAATGCCGTCACAACCAGGTAAAATGTCTACTGAAAGAGGGTAAACCTTGCCTCGGTTCGATCACTCGCGGTGGTTGTAACGCCATTTGTACCACAAACGGCTTTGTCTGTCTCGGTTGCCGGGGCCCTGTCGAGCAAACCAATCTGTACAAAATCAAGGAAATGCTGAAAAAATATCTGACGGACAAAGAGATCAATCAGAGACTAGAGATTTATGGGGAATTTGTTGATAACATTATCAAGGAGGGTGACCGCCACTGATAAATTCCACTGATCCACACCGATCTGTGGATAATCTGTGGGATTGATCAGTGGAGGTCGCTATACAATATTATGCGCAAACGAGTCCCAAAAATCGAAGGCCACGCCCTATTTTATCTGCACCTAAAGAGCGGGCGAATTAAAGATGCCCGAATAGTTGGGCTAAACGGCGAAAGATTTACCGAGGGTCTGGTTCGGGGCAGGCATTTTGAAGACGCGCCGGTAATAACTTCGAGAATTTGCGGTATCTGCCCGACTATTCACAATCTGACCTCTATAAGAGCTATCGAAGAAGCTATGGAGGTAAAAGTCTCGCCTCAAACCAAGACCCTGAGACGTTTGATGCTTTACGGCCAGCTGATTCAAAGCCACGCCCTTCATCTTTACCTTTTGGTTTTGCCGGATTATCTGGGAGTCGACAACGCTTTTCTCTTACAAAAAGAGCACCCGGAGCATTGGCAGAAAGCGGTCAACTTAAAAAAAGTCGGCGATAAAATTATCGAAGTTTTTGCCGGACGGGCTACTCACCCCATCTCCTCGGTAGTCGGGGGTTTTACCAATTACCCTCAAAAAGAAAAACTTTACGAGCTTTTGAAAATGGTTTCTTTGGCCAAGGAGGACGCACTTTTGATGCTTCGACTGTTTAATTCTTTGGTCTTCCTAAGGCTCAACCGGCCTTCGAACTACTTGGCTTTATCCTCTCCCGCAAGTTATGAAATTTATGATGCCAAGATAAAATCTAGTCAGGGACAAGTTTTTTCTGCTCATAATCATAAGCAGTTTGTCAAAGAAATTATTCGCCCCTACACCAGAACCAAATTCGGCCTTTTTGAAGGCAAAGAGTTTATGGTCGGAGCGATAGCTCGGATAAATATTAGTTTCAAAAAGCTTGAGCCGGAGGTTCTGAAAGAGCTTGATGATCTTAAGATTTCGACACCCTTGACCTCGCCGTTTCAAAACATCATCGCTCAAGCTGTCGAAGTATATAACTTTTGTTTAGTCACCGAGAAAGAGATTATGAAATTAATCGATGCCGGCATCAAAACCGAGTTTCCGGATTTCAAAACTAAGCCTGGCACCGGTGTTGGGGCGTGCGAAGCGCCTCGGGGTACACTCTATCATCAGTATTCGATAGATAATAATGGAAAAATTATTGATTGCGACATTGTCACCCCGACTGTTCAAAACCTGCCATCGCTGGAACACGACATCAAACTTTTGTATCCGCAAATCAAAGACTTGCCGGAAGAGGAACAAATGCGTAAGATAGAAATGCTCGTCCGCGCTTACGACCCCTGCATCACCTGCGCCACACAATAACCCTCCCCTGTCATTGCGAGGAGTCCGGTCGCTTCCGGACGACGTGGCAATCTCATATTAGAAATTGTCAGAAATGCGATAAACACCTACGAGGTGGGCTCTGACTCCTCGTAGGTGGGAGACAAATTATTAATGGTCATAACTAATGAATAAAAAAACCACCGGTATATTACTCGTCCTGGCAACCGCTCTCATCTCTGGTTTTTCAGTCTTTATCAACAAATACGGGGTCAAAGAAACCAACCCCTATGTTTTTACTTTTGTCAAAAACTTGATAGCCGCCCTGCCGTTTTTGTTTTTATCGATCCCGCTATACCGGCAAATCAAGAAGCTTAATGTTAAAGAGAAGGTTTTGTTTTTATCTATTGCGGTTATTGGTGGTTCGATACCATTCTTGCTGTTCTTCAAGGGTCTGTCGATGGCTTCGGCGGCCAACGCCAACTTCATCCACAAAACCATGTTCCTCTATATTACCCTATTCGGGGTTTATTACCTCAAGGAAAAGCTAAACTGGGTCTCGATATCTGGTTTGGTTGTTTTGCTTTTTGGTAGTTTAATGTTCTTCAAACTTGATCCTTCAAAACTTGGGATGGGCGAGTTGTATATTCTTTTGGCAACTTTGCTTTGGGCAGGGGAGATACTAGTCTCCAAAAAATTGCTGGGAAAAATTTCGCCGAGTTTAATTTCGTTTAGTCGGATGTTTCTGGGCGCCGTTTTGATATTTGTTTATTTAATCATGAGCCGGCAGACTGCCCCGCTCTTGACGTTGAATTTGCACCAGTGGACTTGGCTTTTGGTCAGTGGCGGGCTTCTGTTTGGTTATGTCCTGACTTTTTATCAGGGGTTAAAAAGGCTTCCCGCCTCAGAAACGACTGCCATTCTAACCCTCGCCGTACCCATTACCTCCCTCCTTACCCTTGGCCTCCAAGGGAAAAGCCTGCTCCCCGGCCAGCCAGTGGCGGTTTTAATTATTGTAGCTGGTATTATTCTAATTACTGGTTCGAGTTTCGTTCTGTCATTCCCGCGCAGGCGGGAATCCACTAATAATTATTAATCGGGTAGATTCCCGCCTGCGCGGGAATGACACAAAGGACGCATACTTGAAAGATCTAAATATCCTTGCAGCTGATTTACATCGAGCACGGATAAGTTCTCTAATAAACTTTAATAAAATCGCTCTTACCGAAAACGCGGCTATACTTATTGGTCGTCTTTTTTACAACCCCGATTGTATTAGTCTGGTTAATTTGGATGACTTAATCGATAATCCCCAACCGAAAGCATCAGACGATGCTGAAAATATAATTTTTCTAAAAGACATTGCAGAGAATATGCTGACTGCCGCTCCATCAACACTGGCTAATTATGCAAATAAACATAACAAAGTATTACTTCATCATACCGACATCGTAAACTGCTTTGCCACCGATCACCTAGAAGCGATCAAAGATAATAAAATTGACCAGATCTACAACCCGGTATATGCCTTAAGCCATATACTTCTTTCGGGGAAAATAAATAAAATGTATGAAATCGGCTCCCAAAAGTTTGCCGACATCAGAACCGGTTTGAATCATGTGATAAACACCCGCGAGGTGGGCTCTGACTCCTCGGGGGTGAGAGACCTTGTGGGTTATGATTCCTATGAAACGGGTTCTGACTTTTCGAAATCAAAGGATTTACTCTTTCGAAAAGTTTTGATTCCCAAAGATCTAAAAGTTCAAAAAGGCGAGCTTGTCTGGCATCACTTCGGCATCGTGATCGATAGATATGATTATTATAACGAAGATAAAATCTTAAGTAATCAATTCGGCTCCCCTTATTTTAGACTTATGAGTTCAAAGATCTCTCGGTCCGAGATTGATTTTTCCGACAGGAAAATATTTCACCGTGATATTTTAGGTAAAATAATCGCTGAACAAAAGAATCTCAAAAACAAAAAACGGATTGTCTCCGATCCGTCTATCTCCAAAATCGAACTCCCCAAGGACTCTAAAATAAAGTTCATCCACTGAAGCCCCGGCGGACTAATCAAAAATCAAACAACCCTACTTGATTCCTATTAATAACTTTGACATTCTGAGGTTGCCACACATATTTATATCGCATTATTTATTAGGATCCATTAGAATCCAAGTATATTTAAGAAAACGTACGAATCCAATCAGTCACACTTTGATCACGATCGTGATCAAAGTGTGACTGATTATTTGAACATATCTCAACTATTCCAGCTCTCCCCATTCGTTGCTAAAAAGTCGCTTTAAATGAGGCTCGATATCGGTTCTTTCTACAACCATGTATGCCACATATTTATCAACTTTGTGTTCAGTAATTGATAATTCCACTTCTTCGGCGTGAGTGTAGGGACAAGCCCAAAGACTCTTTTGTACTTGTCTAAATCCAATTCTCTTAATGGATTTTCTAAAAGCGTCGCGTTGAGATCTCATTTTTTCTGGAACATCAAAAGATAGCATCCTCCATTTGCCGTCAAGAGTTTTATCGACCATATTTTCTAGAAGCTTTAATCGACCTTTTTTGGTCAATCTTATACTATGCTGGCCGTCGTTTTCTAATTCTTCGAGATAACCCGTCCTGATTAGCCTCTTTAACTGAACCGAGAAGTTGTGATCATCATAATCTCCATATTTTAATTGCCTTTTGAGCTCTTTCTGGTCGGTAATCGACTGGATC
>JAKAMI010000022.1 GCA_021812945.1 bacterium | reverse complement strand
GTCTAACGGTGACGGATCAGAACGGTATAACACTTTCGGGGTTGTTTATCAGAGCCGGGACAATGACCGGATATATCAATCCGGGAGAAGCCTCGACGGATATTTTAAATGTCCCGGCCGGTGAAGTTGGAATCTCGGTGATTGATCCCCAGTCAAACAATACTTTACCGGTCAGCTTACCCAAGGATTCAAAAATAATCCTAGCGGACAATCAAAACTTGTCGGTAACTATCGTGGTCCAAAAATAAATTAGCTTTTAAAAGTTGCTATAATCCAATTGTGATATCCAGATCTCAAGAAATTTTACAAAAAGCCCAAAAGGGCGGTTATGCCGTCGGGGCTTTTAATACCAATAATCTGGAAATTACCCAAGCCATCATTGAAGCTGCAGAGGAACTTAAGGCACCAGTGATAATCCAAACTACTCCGTCAGCAATAGAGTATGCCGGTTTGGAGGAAATTTACACTATTGTCTGGACGGCGATTGTTAACTCTAAAATTCCGGCTGTGCTCCACTTGGATCACGGCAAAGATTATGAAATCGTCAAACGAGCAATTGATATCGGTTACCCCTCGGTAATGATTGATGCTTCAATATTAAATTTTGAGGAAAATGTCCATCTGGTGCAAAGAGTCGTGGCCTACGCTCACCAACACGGGGTGGCTGTCGAGTCGGAAATTGGTGCTATCGGTTTGGGCGAAGAGGGAGTCAGGGAGGGCTCTACATTGTATACAGACCCTGCGCAAGCCGCTGAATTTGTACGGCTAACCAAAGTCGATTCGCTGGGAGTTTCTATCGGCAACGCCCACGGGGCGCCGGCGAGAGAGAAGATCAATATCGAGCTGTTAAAAAAAATTAAATCCAAAGTTGATATCCCATTAGTTCTTCACGGTTGCTCGGGATTATCCGTAACAGATTTGCACCAAGCTATCAAAAACGGTATCTGCAAAATCAACATCGACACCAACATTCGCAAAGCTTCAATAGACGCAATGCGCGAAGAACTGAAGCAGAACCCAAATGATTACCGAGCTGTCTTGGGGGAGGTCAAGGAGAAAGTTAAGGGGGTAGTTAAGCGCTATATTAAAATACTGGGGAGCGACAGTAAGGGATAGTATGACAAAGTATGATATTGTCACAATCGGCGATTGTAACTTGGACTTTTTTGTCGTACCCCATGGAACGATGGTTAAAAATGACCGAGGGTTTATCAGCGGGAAAAGTGTCGAGTTCGAGCTGGGGGAGAAGATTCTTCTTGACTCCGCCGATATTTTTATGGGCGGAACCGCCGGCAACACCGCGGTAGCTTTTTCCAGACTGGGATTGAAGACTGGTATCATTAGCGCCTTCGGTTACGACCTGATGGCTGAAAAATTACTCGAAGGATTAAAGCTTGAAAATGTCGACCTTAAACTGATCGACCAACGCCGCGACATCAAATCCAACTTTTCGATCATTTTTAACTTCGGTTTTGATCGGACAATTTTTGTCTATCACGGCTTAGACGATTATTCCAAGCTGAAAATCCCTAAAGATATCTCATCAAAATGGGTTTTCGTCTCCAATGTCGGTCATGGCGGGGATGCGATGTTTAGCCGGATTGTTGCAATGGCTTCAGAAAAAAATTTGAAAATTGCCTGGAATCCGGGTTCGAAACAAATAGAAAAAGGCGCCAGTCATTACGAATCAATGCTCAAGCTGACCACGATTTTATCGCTCAATCGCGAGGAGGCTATTAAGTTTACCAATTTTCCGGTCCGGCCGGATATCAAGGAACTCGCCAAAAGGCTTCATCGACTTGGAGCGGAGGTAATCTTGATTACGGATGGAAATAACGGCGCTTATTGTTATGCGCTCGACAAGCTTCGTTTTATTGATATTTTACCCGCAAAAAAAGTTGACGCCACCGGCGCCGGCGACAGCTTCACTTCCGCCTTTGTTTCGCAGCTTATCGACGTTGAGATCTATGACCAAACTATTGAAACAGCTCTAAAATACGCTATAGTGGAATCGACCTCGGTTATAACCAAGGTCGGCGCACAAACCGGACTCCTCACAGCATCCCAAATTGAAACAGAAATGGAGAAGCATCCAAGACTCAGAGCGGAGGTACTATAGTATTGTTGATGTGTCATTCCCGCGAAGGTGGGAATGACAGTTGGGTCAGTCTGGTCGATCTGAGGCAAAATAAAAACAAAAACGAGGTTTTTTGTTTTTTTAAATTCTTCATTATGAACAAGCATCTAGCCATATTTTCTCACAATTTGGGTGATCTCGTCCTCTCCGGCGAAAAGACGGTCGATTTGCGGTTCGCCAAAAAAAAGATTGCCCCTTATCTCAAAGTGATGAAGGGGGATAGAGTCTACGTGCAAAATGTCGGGCGAAATGCGGCCGGCCAGGTTGAAGTGGAAAATGTCTTGTTCTTTGATAGCTTGAATTCCGGTAAATTGAGGCAAATTAAAAAAGATTATCTAAAACTGGCAGCTATTGATACCCGACTATTCAACAGATTTGCTGACGGCAATTCTTATCTCTCGGTGATTTTTCTGAAAAATCCGCAGAAATATGTAGCTCCGGTCAAATTTCACCATCGAGATCGCCGCGGCTGGCAAGTGCTATCCTAAATATTCGCGATTTGCTATAATTGTAACCGATGAACAACTACGGGATGAGTCAAGTTGAGAAATTCTCTCTCAAGATTTGGGGGGTTTTGATTGTGTTATTTATTTTAGTTTTTTTTCTAGTTCGTTATTTTCTCGTTCAAGGTAAAAAAATAGAGTCCATCTATCCTAACGGGATAGAGGAATGCGAGACTGCTCAAAACAGCTGCAAGAACAGTTGTTCCTCTACTACAAACCTTGAAAGTTTCAAACGATGCTACGATAAGTGTTATCGGGACCAAAAACTTTCTCAGGCATGCTACACCGATTTTCAGTGGGGGATAAATGAATAGCCTCAGTTACCTGACTTCCACAGTCGAATTAACTCGATTCGGTTTCACCCCAGCAATGGCTTCCATAAATTAGCAGATTCCCGCCGGAGCCTGTCTCGAGTGCAACCGAGAGGCGGGAATGACACAGGATCGCCTAAGTCCCAAGTTGTCCAAGGCCCAACTTTTCATTATCGTGAGAAATGAAAAATTTTTGTCGTAAGACCGGAGATTTTATTTGGCGTAATCAGATCTTTATCTGGTTTTCTTTTTTCGTTCTACTAATTTTATGTCGGATTTGGCTTTACAATTCTCGTAATTTCGACGAGGGACTTTATCTTTTGATTCCGAAGCTGGCCAACAAGGGTTTGGTGATTTACAAAGATTTCTGGGTCGACAAACCGCCGATCATGTTTTTTTTGATCCAAATCGGTCAGAAATTGTTTGGCGCCACAATTCTCGGATCGTTTATCTGGTATAACCTGATAGTCTCATTTGTCGCCTTTCTGATTTTTAAAGTTACCGAAGCTTATACTCAAAAACCCAAAATCGGCTTGTGGGCAGCTATTTTTTGGGTGGTTTTCTCTTCACTGCCGCTGGCAGAGCTTTTTTGGATCATGTCTGAGCCGTATGTAATTTTATTCGGGCTTTTAGCAATCTGGTTTTTCTTGAAAAGCCAGCGCCGGAAAAATTTTTCATTTCTGGCCGACGGAAAACAGTTCTCGCAAATAAATTTACCTTCGACGAATGAAAAACTGGAACTGATTCTTTCGGTTTTTTTTCTTATTTTGACTCCGTTGGTCCGACCGACCGGAATCGTTTTTATCCTGGCTTTTATCATTTTTATTTTTGCCCGAAGGCAGTCATTTTTAGTTAAAGAATTAAAGTATATTTTTTATGGAATGTTGATCGGCTTGTCGGCGCTTTTTTTCTATCTCTGGTTTTTCTCAGACATTAGCGGGTTCTTCTATCAGGTTTATTTGGAGAGACTTTGGTTTTTGGACCAATCGGCAACCAGTCGCATGGCATACAAACCCGATTGGTTTCTGAACTATTTCTGGTCGTCGCTGCCACTATGGGTCTTAACAATTCCGGTTTTTATTTTTTTTAAACGCAACCGGTGGCTGGTTCTATTTTTTGGCTGGTTATTTTTCACAACCGTATTTTATTTCTTTTTTTCTTTTGCTCCCGGTTACGGTCATGAATATGCCGAAACCATCGCGCCTCTTTCAATTCTCGCCGCCTTCGGGCTCGATCAACTAAAATATCGGGGTTCGGAAAAATGGCGAAGCCTATTCCGGGTTTTGTTGGTGGTAGCGATTATTGTATCGTTCTCATTCAACTATTACCGAGGCGAATGGCGGGACAACGACATCCCGACTTTAAATGAGATCACCAGTTACCTTAAAGAAAAAAATCTAAGCGGAGAGAATCTTTTTGTTCTGGAAACCAAGCATGCCAAGATTAGTCCCTGGATTTATTTTCTAAATGGCGGCCCGCCTTTCTTGGAAAAACGGCTATCCTTTGTCGTACCGGTCAGGGGTTTGACTCAAGACGAGGCTGATGTTTTGATCGGCAAGCTCAAGGGGCGGAAAGTCGAAAATGTTTTGACAATCGGCGGCCAACCGCCGCAATATCCGGAATTTGCCCCGGTCAATCGACTCTATGATGAAATTGTCGCCAACTTCCGCTTGGAAAAAGTTTTTGATTCCTATTCACCATACCCGGGGAAACTTGACTATCTGCCGGTTGAGCTTTTTTCAAAACTTGATCCGAAAGAATATCAAAAAACGACAACTATAAATCTAAGCGCCTTTAGCGGGGCGACCATCGAAGCCGATCAAGGTCGGTTAACAGCGAAATATCTACCGCTCGTCGATTATACCCTTTTTCAAGAACTGAAAAGTCCGCAAAACTTTAGCGACGTTTTTTTTGATTTTGATTACCATCTATCGATGACTGAATTTTATCTCGATTTGGTTGATAGTTTCGGAAATTATTCCCGAAAAGTCATCAAGCCGAAACCGGGGACTAATCATTTTCGAATCTATGTTTCCGCCAAATCGTTGACGCAGATTTCTGATAAGTCAACCGATTTTAACCGTATTTCACAGATAAATTTTGTTATTCCAAAGATAGCCGGAAATGCTGACAAGACTGTCCAGATCAATGATTTTAAAATACTTAGCCGATGACTATCTGTTTTGTGACCGCCAATTCGCCCTATGGTGGAGTCTTCGAAGGAATTCAGTCATATACTTTAGCGCTAGCCCGAACCTTGGTGTCACTCGGCCATCGAGTGGTTGTTTATGGTTTTAGCCCAAAGGTAAAAAAAGAGACTAAACTCCTAGAACAAGGGATAATCTACTGGATTCTGCCCGATCGCGGTTTTTCGACCCTTCGGAAAAATTTTCTCCTGCTCAAATTTGTTCGAGATTTTCGCCGAATCGATGCAAGGTACTCGGTCGATATCATCCATGGACAGGGCGGTTTCTCTCTGCCCTTGGTATTTATAAAAAAGGTGCCGCGGGTGGCTACTCTCCATGGGAGTCAACCGTTTTGGGGAACACCAGTTATGGAAAAGTATTTTAGATTGGCTTTTGGCCGCTTTATTTATCCAAGGTTGGACGGTTTGATTTTTGTCAGCAAGGCCGTAAGAGAAGCTGCTTTTAGATTATTGCCGCTCAGCCGGATGAAGACAACAGTCATCATGCCGATCGTCGAGGACAAATTCAAAAGTTTGGCAATAAATAAAGAACATCGAGAAATCAAAATAGCGGCTGCCGGCCGCTTAGAGACAGAAAAAAATTTTGCCGAATTAATCAAGGCAGTTGAGAGTTTGATCGCTAAAAAGTATAAGATCAGTTTGAATATCTACGGCGAGGGTCGTCTAAAGAAAAAATTAAATGGCAAATTTCTCGCCGGTCTGGTCAGCCAATCGGAGTTGGCCAAAGTTTATCGAGAGTGTGATCTATTTGTCTTGCCATCAACCCGAGAGGGGATGCCGGGAGTATTGATTGAGGCAATTAGCTCGGGAGCGATTCCGGTGGTTAGCCAACTTCCGGGTATCGACGAAGTTATCAAGGATCAGGTCAATGGTTTTATTATCCCTTGGCCGTCAACCAGCCAAAATATCGAACAAACTTTGCTTCGAGCATTTTCCCTCAAGAAAAACTGGTTCAAGATTCACCAGAATGCTCAAAAGACAGCCGAGAGAATCTTTTCCTCGGATAAGAACATTAAGGAAATGATCAAATTTTATCATCAACTGGTTTAAACCATGAGTATTCGGGATTATTCAAACCTAACGCGCCAGATTTTAAAAAGGCGACTCCTGCCCAACGGAAATTTACCTCTGAGACTGGGTATTGCCGTGACTTACCGTTGTAATAGCCGTTGTTCAAACTGTGGAATCTGGAAGATGAAAGCCGACTCCAAGACAGAACTTCAAGTTGGGGACTATCAAAAACTTTTTTCCGACCTAAAAGACCAATTAGCCTTTGTGGAGTTGACCGGGGGCGAGCCGTTCATGAGAAAAGATCTGGCAGAAATCCTTATTTCGGCCGGGGAAATTTTGCCCTTCGGCACTTTTTTGGGAGTAACCAGCAACGGTTTTCTAACCGACCAAATTATTAAGACGATAAAATCGGTTGTTCAAAAAATCAGACAACCCCTGACCGTCGGTATTTCGATTGATGGCGACCGGAAAATGGCAGAAAAAGTTAGGGGTGTCAGCGAGGCTTTCGCCAAATCATTCGAGACTTTCTTGAATCTGAAGCGGTTAGCTAAAGATTATCCCAATCTGATGCCGCATCTTTCCTATACCATCTTTCCCGAAAATGCCGGCCGTTTTTCTGGTTTCCGAGACCAGATGACGAGGGATTTTCAGCTGAAAGACGAGGATATTTCGATCGCCTACGGCCAAGATGCTTTCCTGTATCATCAGAAGAAAAGTTTAATTCTAAACCAAAAACCGGCTATTCAAGACATTGTCCAAGCCCGAAGTCCGGTCAAACCCTCAAAAACCTCTCCAATCCTTAAACTAAAGAATAACTTTAAGTCGTTTTACCTCAAAACATTAGAGGAGCGCATTCTTGCCAGGGACTGGAAGACTAGAAACTGCGCCGCCGGCGATTATTCCGGCTTTATCGAACCCGATGGCGAGGTTTATCCGTGTATTAGCTGGCCAAAATCTTTAGGTAATCTCAGAAACGACTCGATAGAGAAAATCTGGTTCGGCGATCACGGCCGGAAAATTCGTACAGAGATCAAGGAAAACCGGTGTCCCGGGTGTTGGACTACTTGCGAGGTTCAGCCGACCTATCTAAAGAACTGGCCATATCTTAGGCGCTTGAGACCGTCTAAAAAATCTAAATAAGTTTGGTCGAAACTTCTATTTTTTGTTCCCATCCAAGCATTTTTACTCAATCGCTCATATATTTTCTGATCATTGAACAGTTTGATAATACTTTTAGCCAAATCTCTTGGATTTTGATCGCACAGTAAACCGGTTACATTGTCGACAACCGACTCTCTCAGTCCCGAGACTCGATAAGCAACCACCGGAACGGCCTGAGTGTTGGCTTCAGCCACAACCAACCCCCAACCCTCTTTGACATAAGGTGCACAAACCAGCTTTGATTTTTGAATCAACTCTTTTTTTACTTTTTCGCTCACCCGGCCGTAAAACTCGATCGAGTCGGTGTACTTTGAGTTCATAACCTCTCGGAGAACCTTCCGGCCGTAACGGCCGTTTGGTTTGCCGGCAACTATTAACTTAAGCTCCGGCAGCTTCGTTTTGGCGATTTCAAAAGCCCGAATCGTATCAAGAGTTTTTTTTGACGGCCGTATCGAATTCAGACTCAAGATGTAGTTAGAACTTTTTATCGAAAATTTATTTTGCGGCCGAAAATTGCTGGCAATGTGAATCAAGGCGATTTTTTCTTTTTCGAAACCAATTGTGATTAAATCATCGCGAGTGTCTCTGGAAACGGTAATGGCTTTCTCTCGGCGGATCAATCTGAGATAAAGCGGCTCGAGAAAATAGCCAAGCCAACTTGCCGGCCAGAACATCTCATATAACCATTTTTCTCGACAGAGCTGATGGAAAAAGAGGAGTCTCTTCTCTCGAACGTAATACCTGGTAAAAAAAGGCAAAGTATTGACCTCTTCAATGACCAGATCGGCCCAACCGCCCAAAAATTTCTTATAATATCTGAAAACTTGAAAATAGATGCTAAATCGATTTCCTAACCGGATAATTCGGTAACCGTTGACTTTTTCTTCGGGTTGACAATTTTCAAAACCGCCAGTCAAGAAAATAACTTGATGACCTTCTTTTACCATCCTTTTGGCAATCTCGTTATCAACGATTTCGGCGCCGCCGGCTTGGGGATGCTTGATGTCTTTCCAGGTGATCCAGAGTATTTTTTTCATTGGCTAATTTTCGCCGACTCTTTCTTTTAATGATGATCAAACACTTAAAATTCTACCGCAGAATCGTCACTTTGTCCAAATCGGCAATCCGAATAATCAGGGTCTTAAATGAACAGTCTTGCATAAAAACATCGTATATTATACGATGTTTTTATGAAGAGCGGAAAACAACCTATTTTCATCGATATCGACGGCTGCCTAACCCCCGGCAAAAACAGTAAAGTTCCTTGGGAGCATATTAAAGCCTTACAGGAGGCTTTCAAAAAGTATGATGATTTTTATGAATACATTATTATCACCGCCCGACCCGCTCCGTATGCTGAGGCAGTGATGCAGTTTTTCGCTCTAATGGACACAGAAAAACACAAACACGCAATTTGCGAATCCGGAGGAGTCACGCATCTTTACGGTTCGGATACTTACGCCATTTCCGCCGATGTCGAACATGACGCCCTCGTTCAATTTGAAGGAGTTTTACAAAGATTAAAGGGAGTTTATAAATACAACTTAGAAGATGGCCGCAAAAGAACTATCAACGTTTTGGCCGCCGATGGCCAAAGCGTCAGGGGTCTCGGGATGCTTCTGAGAGAATATATGCCAAAAGGTCTTTCGATGCATTTTTCGGCCGGCGGGATTGACATTGTTCCGGAGAAAATCGACAAAGCCGTGGCCGCAAAAGATTTGGCAAAGAAATTAGACATAGACTTAGAAAAAGCAATCTCAATCGGAGACTCGGGGGGTGATTTGCCGCTGATGAGCATTGTCGGATGTCTGTCTTGTCCTGCGAACGCTTCTGAAAATGTCAAAGAGACGGTTAAAAGTAAGAATGGCTACATCGCCAAAGAAAGTTATGGGTTAGGTGTAGTTGAGATTTTTCAATATTACGCGAGGAAGCGGCGACGGAGGAGTAAATGAAGCGATCACAGATTAACAACCACATCGAAAAGTTTATTCAGTTCTGTAAAAAACATCAGTACAAACTGCCGGACTTTGATTACAAAAATCCGGATACAATTAAAGAACTGAAAGCTCGTCAGCTGGGGTTCGACATTACCGACTACGGCAGAGGGGAATTTGAAAAGATTGGATTAGCACTATTCACTATTCGCAACGGTAATCCGTCAGAGTCGGATACAATTCCTTATTGTGAAAAAACCATGTTTTGTCTACCGGACCAAAAAACTCCTTGTCACTACCACAAGAAAAAAACCGAGGATATCTTTGTTCGCGCCGGTTCTGATTCCCTGATCAAAATCTGGCCGAGCGACAGAGGGAAAATCGACGGGGAGAAGATGACCGTACTTTTCAACGGCTCCGACCGACGCGAGATCATTTCCGGAGAGACATTGAGATTAAATCCCGGCGAATCAGTTACCTTGACTCCGAAGGAAGCCCACGAGTTTTACGCCGATGAATCCGGCGAAGGGGTTTTACTCGGCGAGGTTTCGACGTACAATGATGATGAGAATGATAATTTCTTCTTGAGTAAAGTAAGTCGGTTTCCCAAAATCGAAGAGGATAGTCCTATTAAACATATGTTGGTTAGCGATTATTGACCACGACACACACAGAAATAATACACAGAAAGGGCACAGAAGCACCCAAACTAGATTATCTGTGTTCAAATCGCAACAAGTCTGATAAAAGCACCGCATTGGCAGAAAAATCTGTGGACATATTTTTGTAAAATTTGTATATTCGCGAGGGGGCGACTGAAAGGAGCCAAATGGTTGAACGAGAAAAATTGACGGTGACAATTAAAAAAGCTTTGATTCCCAAGATCGACAAAATGATCGATGGTCGTAAAATTCGCAACCGTTCGCATGCCACGGAGTTTTTGATCGAGGAAGGCTTGGGAGTCAACAAAGTTAAAACCGCTTTCATCTTAGCTGGCGGCGAGGGGACAAGGCTCCGACCTCTCACCTACGAAATACCCAAACCTCTGATCCCCGTCCACGGTAAACCGCTTTTGGAGCATACCCTGGAACTTTTACGGTCCCACGGGGTAGACGACATTGTAATGTCTCTGGGTTATAAAGCCGCCAAAATCCAAGAGTATTTCGGTGATGGCAGCCGTTATGGTATGAAGTTCTCATACGTTATCGAAAAGGAAAAACTTGGCACGGCCGGCCCTCTTAGATTGGCTGAAAAATATCTAAAATCGACTTTTTTCGTTATCTGGGCCGATGTTCTGGCACAAATCGATTTAGATGATTTTATCCGGATACACAAAGAAAATGACGGGCTTATCACCATCGCTTTAACCTCGGTGGCCGATCCCTCACGCTATGGTGTCGTCACTCTGAAAGGGGATAAAATCACCGGCTTTGTCGAGAAGCCGAAAAAAGAAGAAGCACCCAGTAATCTTATCAATGCCGGATTAGCTATCTGCGAGCCGGAAGTTTTAAAACATTTGCCCAAGGGAAAATTTGCCATGTTTGAGAAAGACATTTATCCAAAACTGGCCGAGCAGGGAAAAGTCTACGGCTATCCTTTCGAGGGCCAATGGTTCGACACCGGCACCCACGAAGCGTATGAGCAGGTGCTGAAAGAGTGGCAGCAATAATTCAAAAATTAAAATTCAAATCTCAAAATGACAATCCAAAGTTAATAATTAATTTCAAATATTTTTTTGGTGGCTGAACCGTGTTTACAAAAAGATTTGAACTTTGGATTAGATTCTGAGATTTGAGATCTGAATTTTGAGGTTAATAACAGAGGACATATGCTTAAGCCAATAAAAAATCGAGTTGAAATTAAAGTTCCGGTGCGTGCCGACGTCGCCGGAGCATTTTCCGACATTCCGTATTATCTTGCAAAGTATAACATTGGGCAGGGCGAGGTGGTAAATGTTGCTTTGCCGGCTTATCTTTTGGTAATCATTGAGGCCGGACGGCAGATAGACCCGATCACTTTGGAAATGCCGGATATGAAGGAGAAAATTGTCGGCGATCTGGTCGATCTGGCGGCTCAGGAATCCAACAATGCTTCGCAGGTTGCTTCAAACTTTATTCGGCTGTTTGCGCTTGATAGCGCAGGTTTAAAAATCACCATTACCTCAAACGGCAAGATCCCGCCTGCCTCCGGCTTGGGGACTTCCTCTGCGGTTGGCGTCGGACTGGTGCGAGCCCTGTCGGAGATGTTCGGATTGAAAGGTATTAACGCGCCGGAGTTCAATTACCTGATAGAACAAGCGATGGGTGTCACCGGTGGAAAACAGGATTCTTACGCCTCTTTTTTGGGAGGGATCAATCATTTGAAATTTTGGGGGCCGGACAGAGGAATGGTCAGCTTGGTTAGTCATTTTGACGACAACTCAAAGGAAAATAAGTGGCTTCTCGACCATCTATTAGTTTATTTTTCTGGCGAGTCGCGTTCTTCCGGGGTGGCCAACGCCAAGGCTGAGAAACGAGTAAAAAAAGATCCGAAAATATTAACCGTCTTGGCCAAAGAGGCCAAGAATGCTTTTGTAGCCATTGAAAAAATGAATATAGAACTCTTGAAAAGAATCGTTAAACGCGATAGAGAGAACTGGTTTGAGCTGACGGACGGCAACTGGTATACCCCACGCCTCCGTGAACTTGCGAAAGTAGGCGAGAATCTAGGCTTCGAACACCGTGCCGGCGGCGCCGGCGCCGGGGGCTGTCTGCTCTTTTTCGGCGATCCGGCAAAGAAGAAAGAACTGGTATCGAAACTTCAAAAGATCTCCGGTCGAATCGTCTACTAAAACCAGCAAAATTATCAAGTACTGAACTAAATAATCAATTTAGTGCTGAAGGTGTGAAGCTATTACACATCCGATGTGTAATAGCTTCACACCTTCAGATATACTCAAACGAATTTGCAAAAAATACGATATTGTTGTATAAAATAAATATCGTCAAAACAATGTAGTGGAAGGAGGCATGGCCATGCTGTGCCACAATAGAACGCTTATGGAATGGGTCAATTGGCAAGCTCAGTTGCCCAAACCGTGTCCGCGCCCCCGCAAGCTCCGTGGTGTGCACAGAAGCGTTTTGCTTCACTGTTTGAGGGCCCCTAGGGGCACAAATGCGGGCCATGGAGTGCCCTCCCGAGACGTATAGCCTGTGGTCGGTAGCATGACCCGGGCAACATCCCCCCCAGTCTGCCGCTTCAGAACAGAGAAGCGGTAAACGAAGCCGACACCGCCCTCACTGGGGCGGTTCGTGCTTTATTTAGACTTGTTATTATGATAAATTAGAGAGAGGTTACAAAGCGATGACAGTCTTTAAACACATTTGCGAAGACTGTCATCTGATCAATGTAGATCAGCGGAGCTGATCTGTGGAGGTCACCGTTCAATAATAATGGAGAATAGCGGAGCGAAACTATGGAAACAAAAGTCGAGAGATTGCCGAAATCTCATGTTAAACTAAAGATAAAATTAAATCATCAAGAACTAAGTAAATATCTCGAAGTCGCTTACGAAAAAGTCGGTAAGAGCTTGAAGATCGATGGGTTTCGACCGGGCAAGGCGCCCAAGAAAGTCATCGAAGAAGCCGCCGGCCAAGCGCGGATAATCCAGGAAACCGTCGACATGGCGCTCGAAGAAAGCTATCCCAAAGCGGTTCAGGAGGAAAAACTTTACCCCTTAAACCAACCGAAAATTTCCATCGAGAGTTTCCCGACTCTGACCGAAGGAGATTTGTCTTATGTTGTGGAGTTTGACAGTCTGCCAGAGGCAAAACTGAATGATTATTTAAAAATTAAGGTCAAAAAAGTCCCGCAGGAGTCGGCTAAAGAGGCCGATGTCGATAAAGTTATTGAATATTTGCGCAAGCAAAAATCGACCTTCAGAGAAGTCGACCGGCCGGTTCAAAACGGCGACCGAGTGGAGATCAATTTCGAAGGTATGGTCAAGGGAGTCAAAAAGGAGGGGATGAGCAGTAAAAATCATCCGCTGATTATCGGCGAAAAAGTGATGATTCCAGGTTTCGAGGATGAAATAATCGGTCTAAAGAAAGGCGACAAGAAAACTTTTAAGATCAAGTTTCCCAAAGATTATCACGCTAAGGATTTAGCGGGCGAGCCGGCCGAGTTCAATGTTGAAGTGGTTGATCATAAAGAAGTGAGACTACCCGAAGTTGACACGGAGATGGCTAAAACTTTCGGCCATCAAAATGTCAAGGCGATGAAAGATGCTATCAAGGACAGTTTACAAAAAGAGCTGGACGAAAAGCGTCGCCAAACGGAGGAAATTGCGGTTCTTAATAAAGTATTACCTCTTCTTACTGTTGATGTACCAGAGTCACTAGTTGAGCAGGAGTTAGATCGGATGTTCACAACTTTCCGCCAGCAGGTTGAAGCCCAAGGATTAAACTTCGAAAAATATCTGGAAAGTCTGAAAAAAGATCAAGCCACTTTTCGCTCGGAAATGAAAACTCAAGCCGAGAAAAATGTTCGCATCGGATTCCTGATCGGCGAAGTTATCAAAGAACGGAAACTGGATCCGCACAAGCCGGAAAGCGGCAAGCAAGCGGTCGAGTATTTAGTTCGTAAAGTTGTAAATTAGTTCGTAAAGTTCATAAAGTTATAAAGTTTATAAAGTTTGTAAAGTCTGTAAAGTTGTGGAATCCATATCATTTATTAGCTTCACTTTTACTTTATACCCTTGAATTACGAAATACGACACATTCATGTCTTTACGTCATCTCGAATCCCGTATTAAATACGGGACAAGCTTATTCTTAGGATCCCCTAAAATATTTTGGGATGCTGAAATAAATTCAGCATGACAGATTAGAGGTAATTTCGTAATTTAAAAATATAACTTTATGAACTTTATAACTTTGATAACCAATCCGGAGGGATATGACTCAGGGCTTTTTCTCAATATTGAAGAATAAAGATTTCTCTAAACTCTGGTCGGCTCAGGTGTTGTCGCAGTTGGCGTTCAACATGCTCAACTTTGCTTTGATTCTAAAAATCTATCGAACAACAGGTTCGATTACTTCCGTATCGCTGGTCCTAATTTCTTCAGCTCTACCTTCGATAATTTTCGGTCCTTTCTCCGGAGTCA
>JAKAMI010000021.1 GCA_021812945.1 bacterium | reverse complement strand
TTGTTTAGAACTTTGACCGAGTCGCCCTTTTTGGCCAGCTTTTTCTCAATCAATTTTTCAATAGTAACCTTATCGCCAGACTTGAAATTGGCGGAGATGGTATCGAGTGAAATGATGGCGACATCCTTGGATTGGCTTTTAAAACCTTTGACTTTTGGCATCCGCATCGAGAAAGGCATCTGGCCGCCCTCAAACTTTCGAGGGATATTGTAGCCGGAACGTGACTTTTGACCCTTGGTACCGCGACCGGCAGTCTTTCCTTGACCAGCCGAAATCCCGCGACCGAGTCGCTTCTTATTTTGTGATGATAGTTTTTTTAGTGATTTAAGCATCTTTATATTGAACGGTAACCGCCACTGATCTTATTCCACTGATTTGCCATGATCTGTGATCTATCCGTGGTAGTTGATCTGTGGGGGTTACTGCTTCCTTTTTATTCGATTATTTGCTTGCGACGTCTTTGAAGCTGTCCAAAGCTTTGAAAGTGGCTCGGACATTGTTCATTTTATTGGAAGAGCCGAGCATTTTAGAAAGCAGGTTTTCAATGCCGGCTAGTTCGCAGATGGTCCGAACAACGCCTCCAGCTACTATCGAAGTACCTTCAGAAGCAGGTTTTAGAAGAACGTCGGCGCCGCTGTAAGTAGCGCGAACTTCGTGAACAATGGTTCCATTGACCACATTGACTTTGAACATATGTTTCTGGGCTTTGGCGCTGGCTTTTTTGACCGCTCCGGCAACCTCATTGGCTTTGGCCACGCCAAAACCGATCTTACCGGCCCGGTCGCCGATAACCACCAAAGCTCGAAAACGCATTCGACGGCCACCCTTAACTACTCTAGTGACACGATCAACCTGCACCACACGTTCGTCGTACTTTTTCTCTTCCCTGACTTCTCTGAATTGGTTGTTCTTTCTCATAATTCCTTTAAGTTGAAGATACTACGCGGATTTCGACACAGTCCGCCAGCTGGCGGAATCACGGTTTCGCGCTTACAGTGTATATCCGTGTCAAGATCCGTGTGGTTTCTACTTTGTTATATTTTAATTTTATTCTCACGCAAGGTCTCGGCCAGCTTTTTGACACAGCCGTGATACAGAAAACCGTTTCGGTCAAAGACCGCTTCGGTGATCTTTTTCTTAGCCATATCATCCGCCAGTTTTTTACCAACTTTTTCGGATTGCTTTGTTAAATTTTCTTTGGATTTAAGACCTGAGGCCGAGGCAAGAGTTTGACCTTTGACGTCATCGATGACTTGGGCGTAAACAAAACTATTACTTCGAAAAACAGAGACTCTGGGTTTCGCCGCCGTTCCGGAAACATTCTTGCGGATTTTTATCTTACGTCGTAATCTTTTGTATGATTTTTCCATTTTAACCCTTCGCCGCAGTTTTGCCCGGCTTGATTTTTATATGTTCGTCGCTGTAGCGGATGCCCTTACCCTTGTAAACTTCCGGTTTTCGGATTTCTCTAATCTCGGCGGCAAACTCTCCGACTTTATATTTATCGATTCCTGAAACAGTAATAGTTGATTTTTGAACGTTAACTTTGATACCCTCCGGAATGGTTTTTTCGATAGGATGAGAATAACCGGCGGACATTGTTAGGAGATTATCCTGCACAGCCACACGGTAACCGATACCTTTGAATTCCAGGCTCTTCTTGAAGCCTTCGCTCACTCCGGTCAGTAAATTATTAGATAATACTTTATAAAGTCCGTGAAGCGATCGCGAGGTTTTGTCGTCATTTGTGCGATTTATTTGCAGGATATTTTCTGATAATTTTGCATCAAGTTGATTTGGCAATCTCAAACTGAGCTCGCCCAACGGGCCTCGAGCCTTAACTTCTTTCCCGACAATTTCAACAGTTACTTGCTCGGGAACGGGGATAATTTGTTTTCCAATTCTGCTCATACAACCACACTGATTTTATACACTGATATGACACGGAAAAAATTGTACCGCGACCTTAAACAGATCTACTCCGCTAATCCTGTTCCGATCTGTGGAATTAATCTGTGGCGGTCACCTTACATTTTATCTACCAAATCTCACAAATAATTTCTCCGCCGACACCCAGTTTTTTGGCTTCCTTACCGGAAATTACACCCTTTGGGGTAGACAATATAACTAAACCGTAACCGGATAATGGCTTGGGGATATGAACGGATCTGGTATATATACGTTGTCCTGGTTTGGAAATTCTTTTCACGTGCGAAAATATATCTCGTCTGATAGTGATTTCGATAAAATCTTTACTCTCGTCAACCTTAAAATCAACAACATAATTGTTCGTCTTCAGGACTTTCAGGATATTCAATTTCAAACCCGAATAGCGAATAACGACTTTTTCTTTGCCGGCAACGCTGGAAGTTTTCAATTGATTTAAAAAGTTTGCGATTGTGTCCATATTTTTTATATTATTCCTGCTTTTACTTGGCAAGCCATTCCAGAATTTCGACGGTCCAGAAGTGCTTTGAAACAACGATTTCAAAGAGCGCCTAGAAATTCTGTGATGGCTGGCCGATAAAAGCTCCCTACCAACTAGATTTAGTTACGCCTGGAATTTCGCCTCGACTTGCGAGCTCCTTGAAACATAAGCGGCAAAGCGCGTATTTTCGCATATATGCCCGGCTCCGGCCGCAACGTTTGCAGCGATTGATGGTCCGGGAGGAAAATTTCGGTTTTCTTTCGGCTTTAGCGATAAGTGATTTCTTAGCCATTTTTCACCTCTTTTTTAAAGGGAAGACCCAGCGCCTCGAAAAATCCGATAGCTTCTTCATCGTTTTTGGCGGATGTTTTGATATTTACCTGCAAACCGAAAGATTTATCGACTTCCTCAAATCTGATTTCCGGAAAAAATACTTGCTCCTTGAAGCCGATCGACAGATTGCCATGACCATCGAGACTGGTCCTCTTAATTCCGCTAAAATCTCGAAGTCTGGGGAGTGTAATATTGATGATTTTAATGACCAGATCCTCAGCCTTTTTGCCCCTCAAAGTTGCGGCTACGCCAACCGGCATATTTTCTCGCAGCTTGAAGGCTGAAATCGACTTTCGGGATTTGGTGACAATAGCTTTTTGACCGGTAATTTTTGAGAGATCTTTGGCGACTTTCTCAATCAACCCTTTGTCTCCGGCCAATCGGCCGATGCCGGCATTGACCGAAACTGAGACCAGCCGAGGAACTCGCATTATATTCTTGATCCCAAATTTCTCGGCCAAGATTTTATTTAATTGTTTTTGGTCATACAAAGTCATTATTTTGCTCCCTCTACGGATTCATGGCATTTTTTGCAGATTCGTAGTTTAGTTTTATCGGTAATTTTGTACTCAACCCTGGTCGGCTTCTGGCAGTTTGGACATACTATCATAACATTGGAAATATCAAGTTTGGCGGGAAATTCCATAATGCCGCCTTGGGGCGACTTTTTACTCGGCTTCAGATGCCTCTTGGCGATGTTAACTCCCAAAACAACAACTTTACCGTCGGCACCGTAGACTTTGTCCACCGTTCCGGTCTTGCCTTTGTCTTTACCGGCAATAACCATCACGTTATCATCCTTTTTTATTTTCAGCTTAATCATAGTATCCTTATAATACTTCCGGAGCTAGGGAAATGATTTTGTTGTAACCGCGATCGCGAAGTTCTCTGGGGATCGATCCGAAGATTCTAGTCCCTTTGGGCGTTTTGTCGTCGTTGATAATAACAGCGGCATTTTCCGAAAAAGCGATACAGGATCCGTCGGCGCGACCGAATGGCTTTCTTTGCCGGACGATAACCGCCTTGACCACGTCCTTCTTCTTGACCTGGGCACGGGGGATAGCGTCTTTGACTGAGGCCGAGATAATATCACCAATCTGAGCACCGTTTTTTGAGGCACCGCCAAGAACGGTGATACATTGGATCATCTTGGCTCCGCTGTTGTCAGCGACTACTAATTGGCTTTGCATCTTAATCATTTAATTTCCTGGAAACTAGATATCTTTTTCTTTTGGAAAGCGGCCTGGTGGGGACTATCTCAACCATGTCGCCGGTTTTAAACTTGTCTTCCGGATTCTCGCAAAGATATTTCCGTCCCACTTTGTATTTTTTCTTATAAAGCGGATGCTCTTTGATCCGACTGACCAGAACAGTTGCAGTTCTCTCTGAACCGGTTTTTATAACTTCACCGACTTTTTTCTGGACAATAACCGTTTTAGTCATTTGCTTCCTTTAGCTTTTCATTCATTAGGGTTTTGATTCTGGCAATCTGCTTTCTGGATCCATTTATCTTGTTAAAATTTTTCTCTTTTCTTGAGGCAACGTTGATCCTTTGAAGAGCCAGATTTTCGTACTCTGAAGACAGCGCCTTTGCAAGCTCTTCAAATTTTTGTCCTCTTAAATTTTTCTTGTTTTCAATCGCTTTCATTGTAATGTTAACCACTGATTTTATTCCCTGATCCCCACTGATCGACCTGTAGAGATGAGAGTCTTTACTGCCTTGAAAGACTGTCATCGGGTTATTATTATGTATCCTTCTTGATGAAAGTAGTCTTGATGGCCAGCTTGTGGGAGGCAAGCCTCATAGCTTCTTTAGCTAAGGCCTCCGGCACGCCGCCCATTTCGAACATAACTCGCCCGGGTCTAACAACAGCTACAAAATGATCTAGCGTACCCTTACCGCTACCCATGGGAGTTTCGGCTGAGGTGGTGGTAACCGGTTTGTCCGGGAATATTCTGATCCAGACTTCGCCGCCCCGCTTGATGCATCTGGTCATGGCTCGCCGGGCCGATTCGATCTGTCGGGCGGTAACCCAGCCCCGATCAAGCGCTTTCATCCCGAAATCACCAAAAGACAAAACAGTTCCGCGGACTTCGATTCCGCCTCTCTTGCCTCTTTGCTGTTTTCGGTGCTTCATTTTCTTCGGCATCAACATAGCTACTCCACAATCTCATCTTTAATATCGGCGACACCTTTGTACATCCAGACTTTAATCCCGATAATGCCGTAGGTAGTCTTGGCTTCAGTCAAAGCGTAATCAATCTTGCTCCTGAGAACCGACAAAGGTACGAGTCCCTGGATCAATTTTTCGCTTCTGGCAATCTCAGCTCCGCCCAGTCGTCCGGAAACTATGACTTTGATCCCAAGAACTCTGGCTTGCATCGCTTTTTCGACCGCTTGTTTCATCACCCGACGGAAAGCCACACGATTTTGGATTTGGTAAGCCATATTTTGACCGACCAAGGAAGCGTCGGCATCCGGGTTTTTGACTTCAACAATGTTAATGGTCAGTCGTGAATTGGCCAGTTTTTGAATTTTGTTTTTCAGATCCTGTGTTCCCGAACCTTTGCGGCCGATGATAACTCCCGGTCTTGCGGTATGGATATTGACTACAATCTGAGCGCTGTCGCGCTCAATGATGATTTTGGACACGGCAGCGTTATAGAGCAGTTTTTTCAAGGCTTCGCGGATTTTCATATCTGAAATCAAGTTTTCGGTGTAGTTTTTATCCGAAAACCAGCGGCTACGCCACATCTCGTTGTATTTCAGTCGAAAACTTGTTGGTGATACTTTTCTACCCATTGTGTTCCTTAAATTCTAAACTCTAAATTCTAAATCCTAAATTAACTTTTTGAATTTTCTGGTTTAATATTTTGAATTTCTTTAGAGTTTAGAGTTTGGGGTTTTGAATTTGAAATATTTCTAATTTGTTTGTTTCTTGTATCTTGTTTCTTGATTTTTTCTTTGAATATTTCGTCGGTAATGGTCAAAGTCAGATGTGACATTCGCTTCTGGATTAAGGTTGACTGGCCGCGTGATTTCATCAGGCGTCTCTTGATTCTGGGGCCTTGGTCGCAGCGGACTGCGCCTAGTTTGAATTGATCGGCTTCTAATCCCTTTTCTTTAACAATGGCCAAAGCGGAATTTAAAGTTTTTAGGATCGGCTTGGCGGCGGCTTTGTTGATGAAAGTCAAAGAGTCCCGAGCTTTTAAGGCCGGCATTCTTTTAACCGCATCAGCCACAAGCCGAAGCTTGCGCGGGGTGTCTTTTGTAAATCTGTTTTTGACTGTAATTTCCATCGCTTTTATTGTTCGGTGACCTCCACTGATCAACTCCACCGATCATCCACTCCTGCCTGCCGGCAGGCAGGGATCCTGTTCCGATCTGTGGAATTGATCAGTGGCGGTCACTGCTTCCTTATTTATCCCCTTTTGACTCCTGTTCTTTAGCCATCTTACCGCCGTGCCGGCGAAACTTGCGGGTGAGCGAAAACTCTCCGAGCTTATGGCCGACCATCTCTTCTACCACAAATACGGGTAAAAACTCTTTGCCGTTGTGCACGGAAAAGTTCAAACCGACCATTTCGGGGAAAATGGTTGAACTTCTGGACCAGGTTTTGATAGGTTTTTTATCGGCGCGAGCCTTCTCGATCTTTTTAAGCAGTCTCTCTTCGATAAACGGACCTTTTTTTAGTGATCTTGACATATAATTCGATGTTACTACACGGATTCTTGACACAGATGGCCACGGCTTTGTGCTTACCGTGTTTGATCCGTGTCTAGACCCGTGTGGTTTCTACATTATTTCCTCTTGTTGCGTGATTTGATGATAAAATTCTCTAATTTTTTGCTCTTTTTGCGGGTTCTGAAGCCCAGAGCCGGCATCCCCCAAGGGGTTTTCGGACGCTTCAAACCGATTGAGGTATTTCCCTCGCCGCCGCCATGCGGATGGTCAACCGGATTCTTGGCTTTACCGCGGACAGTTGGGCGGATGCCCATGTGGCGTTTCCGGCCGGCTTTACCGATGTTGACTTTATTCTGGTCGATATTTCCAACGATGCCAATGGTCGCTTTGCAGTCTGATAGAACTTTTCTGGTTTCACCCGAGGGAAGTTTAATCACTGCAAATTTGCCATCCAGGCCTAGCATACTAGCATAAGCGCCTGCCGCTCGGCAAATTTTCCCTCCCTGGTTTGGCCGAAGTTCGATGTTGTGAATCAAAGTGGCTGAGGGAATGTTTTTCAATTCGATACAACTACCCTCTTTGATCCCAGCGCCGATCTTCTGGCCAGCTTTCATCTTCGAAGAAGCCAAGATGTACTTCTTGCCACCTTCGTCCGTTTTAACCAAAGCTATATTGGCTGACCGATTCGGATCGTATTCGATAGCCTCAACCTGAAGTTTCTGGTCAATGGTTCTTTTGAACTCGACCATCCGGTACAGAGTCCTGGCTCCGCCGCCTCGGTGAGCTACGGTGATACGTCCGGTGTTGTTACGGCCACTAAACTTTTTAATTCTCTTGACTAGGCCCTTTTGAGGCGTGGTTTTAGTAACCTCAGCAAAATCAGACACGGTCATACCGCGCTGTCCCGGACTGGTAGGTTTTTTAAGTAGCATTGCCATGGGAATAAGTTAAAAGTCGAAAGTTATAAAGTATAAAGTGAAACGAATAGTTTATTATTCCTTTTCAGTTTCTGATTTTGATTTTTGATCTTTGATTTTTGATTTATCCTTCTTGGTGTCTTTCTTCTCTTCCTCAGTCTCGAAAATGTCTATTTTATCGCCTTTTTTCAGGGTTACGACAGCTTTTTGATAATCTTTACGGGTTCCGACTCCTCGGCGGGTTCTTTTGACCTTGCCGGGAATGTTCAAGATGTTGACGGCGGTAACTTTGACTTTGAACAACTTCTCGATAGTCTCCGCAACTATGTGCTTGTTGGCGTTGTTTTCCACCACAAAGGTGTACTTGCCCTGACCGGCCAGCGCAAATGCCTTCTCCGTAACTTGCGGTTTTAGGTTGATGATTTTATTTAACATTGGGGTAAATTTTAGCCATTTCTTTGATCGCCGGCTGGTCAAAAATCAATTGATCGGTTTTTAAGATATCCAGGGCGTTCAAATTGCCGACTTTGGTGAAATTAACAAATGGCAGATTACGAAAAGAAAGATAGGTGGCATCGGAAAACTCGGGACAAATAACCATAAGCGAGCCTTCTTTGACCGGTAATTTATTTAATATGTTCAGGGCGTTTTTGGTTCTCGGGTCTTTGATATCGAACTTATCGACAACGACAAGGTCTTTCGATTTGGAAACCATGGACATAATTAAGGCTTTTTGGCGTTCCTTGAGATTCATTTTTGGCTCATAGGTTTGGATGCTCTTGGGACCGAAAGTGACTCCGCCGCCGCGCCACAAAGGCGATCTGCTGGAACCGGCGCGAGCGTTGCCTGTGCCTTTTTGACGCCAAGGTTTTTTGCCTCCTCCGGAAACCAAACCTCGATCTTTGGTATTGGCTACAGCCTCACGTTTCTTTTCCAGTAAATATCGAATATACCTTGATACCAACTTATCATCAACCTTAACCCCAAAGCAAGCCGGCAACTCTACTTCGCCTTTCTTCTCGCCTTTTTGATTGTACAGGGTTGTTTTACTCATTTGTATGGTGACCTCCACTGATCAACCCCACTGATTATCCACTCCTGCCTGCCGGCAGGCAGGGATCCTGTCCCGATCTGTGAAATTAATCAGTGGCGGTCACTGTTTCCTTACTTGCTGATGTAGATGACCGATTTCCTGTTTCCCGGCACTGCACCGGAGATCAATATTACATCCGCTTTTTCGTCCGTATCGACAATTTTTAGGTTTTTAACAGTGATTTTGCTGTCTCCCATGCGTCCGGGCATTTTTTGGCCCTTTAGGACATGCTGGGGAAACATCGAACCGATCGAACCGGGTTTGCGATGATGATCAGAGCCATGACTCTCTGGGCCGCGGCTAAAGTTATGTCTTTTAATGACACCGGCGAAACCTTTACCTTTCGACAGGCCGGTGACACTAACAACATCCCCTTTACCAAACTCGCCGACTCCGAAGCTTTTGCCGGCCTTAAGTTCAGTATCTTCCGATTTGAATTCTTTTATAATGCGATATTTGTCTTCGGTAACTTTCTTTAGATGTCCGGTTTCCGGTCTGTTAAGATTCTTGGTTTTTATAGCCGCAATCTGGACTCTTTTGACATCGGCTTGCTCTTTGACGCTGACAACCATATTTGGCTCGACTTTGACTACTGTAACAGCAACGGCCTTGCCGTCTTCGTCAAATACTCTGGTCATGCCGACTTTTGTGCCTATTACCATCGTTTTCATTGTTTAAATAAATCATCAAGGATCATGGAACTGTCCCGAAATATCGGAATGTTATCCAAGACAGGATTCATTTTGATTACTGGTCGCTGGTAGTTGACTACCCGTGGGCAATCAACTTATCAAGAACCTAATCTAATTAGCTACGTCATCCTGAACGTTAGTGAAGGATCCCGTCGCAAACGAGAGGATTCTTCGCAGTAGCTCAGAATGACATATTGTCTCTACATCTTGATCTCGATATCCACCCCGGCCGGCATGTCCAGACTCATCAGCGAGTCTATGGTTTTGCTGGAAGGGTCGATAACGTCGATAAGTCTTTTGTGGGTGCGCATTTCGAACTGTTCTCGGCTATCTTTGTGTACATGGGGCGAGCGCAACACAGTGACTTTGTTGATCTCGGTTGGCAACGGCACGGGACCGGCAACCTGCGCACCGGTTCTCTCGGCAACTTCGATAATCATCCTAGCTGACTTGTCGATAATCCGGTGATCGTAAGCCTTCAGTTTGATGCGAATCTTTTGTTTGGGTGGGGTTTTGACCGTTGCCATAAATGTTGACTGTTATTTATTGATCTTGGAAACAACACCGGCTCCAACAGTTCGACCGCCCTCGCGGATGGCGAAACGTAGGCCATCTTCCATAGCGATAGGAGCGATAAGCTTGACATTCATCTTGACCGTATCGCCGGGCATAACCATTTCTTGATCAAAGACACACTCGCCGGTCACGTCGGTGGTTCTGATGTAAAATTGCGGCTTGTAGCCTTTGAAAAATGGGGTATGCCGGCCGCCTTCGTCTTTGGTCAAAACATAGACTTCAGCTTCGAACTCGGTGTGAGGGGTGATAGACCCGGGTTTGGCCAAAACCTGGCCACGCTCGATTTCTTCGCGCTCAATACCGCGCAGCAGGGCTCCGATGTTGTCGCCGGCTTGGCCTTGGTCAAGCATTTTCTTGAACATTTCGACACCGGTTACGACCACTTTTCGGGTCGGTTTAATGCCGACAATTTCGACTTCGTCGTTGACTTTGACGATACCGCGGTCAACTCGACCGGTAGCAACTGTGCCTCGGCCTTTGATCGAGAAGACGTCTTCTACAGGCATCAAAAACGGTTTGTCGATGTCGCGCACCGGCTCGGGAATGTATTCGTCCAAAGCTTTCATCAATTCCATAATGGATTCTTCGGCTTTGGCGTCGCCTTCGAGAGCTTTTAAAGCCGAACCGCGGATGATCGGGGTGTTCTCGCCGTCATATTTGTATTTGGTTAAAAGTTCTCGAATCTCCATCTCAACCAGGTCTAAAAGTTCGGGATCGTCAACCATGTCGGTTTTATTGAGGTAGACAACGATTTTCGGCACCCCGACTTGATAAGCCAGAAGAATGTGCTCGCGAGTCTGAGGCATCGGACCGTCGGGGGCAGAAACAACCAAAATAGCTCCGTCCATTTGAGCGGCGCCGGTGATCATATTTTTGACATAGTCGGCGTGTCCGGGACAGTCGACATGAGCGTAGTGACGCTTCTCAGTCTCGTACTCCTGGTGAGAGGTAGCGATGGTGATACCTCGCTCGCGCTCTTCTGGGGCGTTGTCGATTTCCTCAAACTTCTTGGCTGTAGCCATACCCTTTTTCGCCAAAACGTTGGTAATGGCGGAGGTCAGGGTAGTTTTGCCATGGTCAACGTGGCCGATAGTACCGACATTGACATGAGGCTTGTTTCTTTCAAATTTCTCTGCGGCCATTTTTCTCCTTTATCCTCCCAAAGCCTTGGCGAAAGAGGATTTTTGTCCTCCTCAACCTTAACTTGGGTGGGATACCTCCCCTTTTTTGATATTCTGGGGAATTAATGTTTTGATTATTTTGTAAATTTTTGTTGAGACCACGCTTTAGCGTGTTTTGACAAGCTAAAGCTTGTTCTCAAGTATCTTGGGCCCGCGATTTATCGTGCTTTCTAAGCTAAAACCTGGTCTCAAAATACCGCAAGACAATCAAAATGAGCGACATTTCGCTTCTTTAGTTCCAACTATAGCGTAAAATAGCCCTTGAGTCAACAGTTTTTTTGGTTTCAATCTGTTACTCTAACGATCTGTCATTCTGAACTTGTTTCAGAATCCCGCAATATGTCGAAGTGGTTATCGGTTTGGATGTTTTTAGACCGGTCTCAATGCCCCGGCGAAAACCTGCCAAGCTAGGAGTGAGCCAACCTTAAACCTGTCTCTATCATAATATGATAATTGTAATATCAGGACATAGAAAAGCAATCCTTCCATATAAACTGGGAAACCGGCCGCGTAAACGACCGGTCCGGTCTCCCTCGCAATGGCTACTGCTCGCCACGAGCATCGTCATCATCGGCTCTCAGACGACCCCGCACTGGTTCGGCGATCTGGGGCTCGAGACATATGGCGCCTTCGACTGGCTCCCTGCTTACGTAGGTCAGACCGTCATCATACTTGCTCTTGGGGAAGGTGAGCACGATATCGTTCTCTCTCCAGACGATAAGCTCACCCTGGGCCGACAACTCCACCTTCGCCTCCCTGACGTTGTCGATGAGCAAGGACTTCGGCCTCTCCGGGTCAGTGATGAAGGTGGTGTAAGGGCCACCCAGACGGCCTTGCCAGTCGCTGATCCCTGTCCCCAGATAGACCCTGAGCCTCCCTGCTGCGAGTTGCTGTCTGAGTGCCTCGGTCTTGTCACGAGTCCCGAGGCAAATCGCAAACGGATTCTCGATCTGCGCTCCTGAGATCACCGCACCGCAGAACTTGCACTCCTTGGATCCCACATCTCCGATTCGTTCAAACTCATACTTTGCCATGTATCGCCTCCTGATGGGAGCTGAGCCCTACCCAGGTTCCTGCACATCACGGCTTGAGATTAGCACGATTCACCGCACCAGTCAATATTTCTTTCCGTTTTTTTTAACAGTAAATCAACTTCACGAATGATGTTGACAATTTGAAGTTCTAATGTCTGGAAGTCCGCTCGATGTTAGGGCGGATTTTTCAGTTACAAAAATAGCCCCGGCATTCTTAAGTCTGGACTATTTTTTATTATTCGAAATTGACTTATCCGTGTCTAATCTGTGTCTAGATCCGTGTGGTTACTTCGACTTTACTTCTTCTTCCCCTCGATAATCTGCTGGGCGATGTTGCCGGGAACTTCGGCGTAGTGGTCAAACTCCATAGTATAGGAAGAACGGCCCTGAGTCATACCGCGCAAGTTGGTAACGTAGCCGAACATCTCCGACAGCGGGACCATAGCGTCGATGATCTTGGCGTTGCCGCGATCGGACATTTTCTCTATCATGCCGCGTTTGGCGTTTAGGTCGCCCATGACGTCGCCCATGAAGTCCTCCGGAGTAGTGACCTCGACTTTCATTATCGGCTCCAGAATTACCGGACTAGCCTTTCTAACCCCATCCTGGGTCGCCATAGAACCGGCGATCTTGAAAGCCATCTCACTTGAGTCGACCTCATGAAAAGTTCCGTCATAGAGTGTAACTTTGGTATCGATAACCGGATAACCGGCGATGACTCCTTTGTCCAAAGCTTCCTTGACCCCCTCGCCGACAGCCGGAATGTATTCTTTGGGAATAGCTCCGCCGACAATCTTATTGATAAATTCAAAGCCCAGGCCCTCCTCGTTGGGCTCGATTTCCAGATATACATGGCCGTATTGGCCGCGGCCGCCCGATTGGCGGATAAACTTGCCTTCCTGCTTGACCTTGGAACGGATAGTTTCACGGTAGGCGACTTGAGGCTGGCCGATGTTGGCGTTGACCTTGAACTCGCGTTTCATCCGGTCGACGATAATGTCAAGGTGAAGTTCTCCCATGCCTTCGATGATGGTTTGGTTGGACTCCGAGTCGGTGTGAACCCGGAAAGTCGGGTCTTCTTCAGCCAATCTCTGCAAAGCCACGCCCATCTTCTCTTGGTCATCCTTAGTTTTGGGCTCGATGGCAATGGAAATAACCGGCTCGGGAAAGGTAATTTTCTCCAAGATGACCGGATGAGCGGGATCGCAAAGCGTATCTCCGGTAGTGGTTGACTTCAAACCAACGGCGGCGGCTATCTCCCCCGCATAAACCTCTTTGACCTCTTCGCGGTGGTTGGCATGCATTCTTAGAATTCGGCCGATACGTTCCTTCTCGCCGGTCGTAGAGTTAAGGATATATGATCCCGAGGCCAAGACGCCGCGGTAGACCCGGAAAAAACAAAGTTTACCGACAAACGGGTCGGCAGCAATCTTAAAGGCCAAACCGGCAAATGGCTCATCATCGGTCGCTTTGACCTCTATCTCCTCGTCGGTTTTGGGGTCTATGGCTTTGGCGGGTGGAATATCGAGAGGGGAGGGTAAATAGTCAACCACCGCATCAAGCATCGGCTGAACGCCTTTGTTTTTAAGAGCGGTACCGGCGAAAACCGGCACGATTTTATTTAATATTGTCCCTTTGCGCAGGGCGGCTTTTAATTCATCGATGGATAGTTCCTGCCCGTCGAAAAACTTTTCCATTAAGGCATCATCCATCTCAGCGATCTTTTCGATCATTTCGTCGTGAAACTTCTGGGCTTTTTCTTTAAGCTCGGCCGGAATCTCTTCGACTTGGTAGGTTTTACCCAGGTCGTCGGAGTGCCAGATCAGAGCTTTCATGGTCATAAGATCCACTACGCCCTTAAGATCAGACTCGGCTCCGACCGGAATTTGCATCGCCACAGCGTTGGCCCCCAGACGTTCTTTGATCGAGTCAAAGCTCATATAGAAATCGCCGCCGATAGCATCCAGCTTATTTATAAAGCAAATGCGCGGAACTTTGTATTTTTCAGCCTGGCGCCAGACGGTTTCCGACTGTGGCTCAACCCCGTTTTTACCGTCAAAAACCACCACCGCGCCATCTAGAACGCGCAAAGACCGTTCGACTTCCACCGTGAAATCGACATGGCCGGGAGTGTCGATGATGTTGATCCGGTGATCGTTCCAAAAACAGGTGGTTGCGGCCGAAGTGATAGTGATGCCTCGCTCCTGCTCCTGCTCCATCCAGTCCATCACCGCGGCGCCCTCGTGCACCTCGCCAATCTTGTGAGTTTTGCCGGTATAATAAAGAATCCGCTCTGTGACTGTAGTTTTACCCGCGTCAATGTGGGCGGCGATCCCGATGTTTCTAGTTTTTTCAAGTGAGTAGTCTCTGGGCATGGTGAGTTCCAATAAAGGTTGGGCGACCACTACAGATTAATTCCACAGATCGGAACAAGATCCCTGCCGGCAGACAGGAGTGGTTTATCAGTGGAGTTGATCAATGAGGGTTACTGCTTCAAATTTGTTACTAAAAAAGTCCCCTTCTCTCTAAGAATCATAACAGAAATGTTTGGATATTGAAATAGTCCGCTGT
>JAKAMI010000042.1 GCA_021812945.1 bacterium | reverse complement strand
TTAGCGTAAAGATTCAAGGAACATTTTTGTTTTTGCATAGACTAGAAACCCTCCATTTGTTTCTAGCATATGTTATCATAAAAACTGGGCAAACGCGTAAGTCCTACAAATATTAAAAATAATGAAATTCGCTTTTATTCGTCATCCCGAACTTGTTTCGGGATCTCAGCAGTAGTTTTGGGATGCTGAAACAAGTTCAGCATGACCGTTCTGGAGTCGTTTAATTCTCAAAATGGGCAATAAACATTTCCGATTAAAAAAGTGGTTACTGACGGTATTATTCGTTGCAATATCTGTTGTTTTTTCTGGTATCTTTGTTAAGATTGACTCGGTCTCAGCCCAAACTGCGGCTACGCCAGCCGCCGGAACTGCCACCGCCCCAGGCTCGACCGTCACCCCGCCGGCTACCGTTGCTCCGTCGACCGCACCGAAAGATGGAGTATCCGTCGGCCTGCCGCTTCCGACGGTTGATGATAATGGCAACGTAGTTGAAGGCAAAACCACAAGTTATAAAAAGTGGAACGAATACTTCAGTGATTTTTACAAGTTTGCCCTTATCGTCGGAGCTTCCTTAGGCATTCTAATGATCGTTTGGGCCGGATACCTATATATGTTTTCCGCCGGCGACGCTACCAAGATGAACGCGGCCAAGGAGTACATCCTGGGCGCCATAATCGGTCTGGCGCTTTTGTATTTAATCAATTATCTGGCCGCCCTCCTAGGTATTTGTAATATCAACGGAAAGGCATGCTAAAAAGCAAGAAATCTAAAATTCGACTCTGGCTTCTGACTCTGGTGGTTTTTGCCGTGGTAATGTCCGCCACTTACGGAGTCGGTAAGCTTTTCATCCGCGCTGACACGAACAGCGGCAGGATTGGTGTTTCATATAGCAACTCGGATTATATCGACGTCTCCAACTATCAAGCGATCAGCAGCGACACGATAGGCTTTGTGCAAGATAAGGCGCCGGGGATTACTTTTTCCGGGGGCGTGATGGTCGTGCCTTTCGACGCCAAGGCCGCTTTCGGCTCGGCAGACTCGAGCCAGTTTTCCGAGGGCCAGATCAAGGTTTTGGTCAACCTCTATCAGCAGCTGGGAGACGCGTTTAAGCTCAAAGGGGATGGAATCGCCGGAGTCAAAATCACCGCCGCTCTTGCCACGCTGGAGACCATCCGCCAACAAAACGTGGCCAACAACCAAGCCTACTATCAGATTGGCTATAGTCAAATTGTGGTGTTTTCGAGCGACTGGCCGGGCGTGCGCCAGTACGGCTTCTCTACAGAATGCAACTCATCGACTAACGACCCCGATGTCACCCTTTACACATACCCGGTTGTCAATCAAACTTATCAAAATAAGAGCATTCCGGTCTCTCAATATTCTTGCTCAATCCGCCGGCCGATTCAAAATGATCAGAACCCGGCCACCGACAAATCAGTACTTTATACAAATCCGAAGTCCGGCTCCCCGGCCGAGACGATCCTGATCGCCGCAGCCAAGAAAGCTGCCGAGCTTTTGAATACAAACGACGCTAAGATAATTCAAGACACTCTGGGAGCATACCGGGCGCGTATTCCCAAAACCGTCTCGAAAAGCGGAGTTACTTTCTCCGGGCCTGTTAGCGTGGTTCGCGGAGAAAAATTGACCGTCAATATCAGCGTCAGTTTTGCCGATCCCGACCTGGTCAAGTCAATAAAAGACAATCGGGTCAGTAAAATGGTGGCTCGCTACGACGATCAACAGGGCGAGGATAATCCTCCGCTTTTGGCCAGCACTTTGATCAGTACAGATAATCCTCAAGACATCCCCGGCCTTCAGGCGACAGTCGACACCAATCTCAACAAATCTGACGGTAAACCGTATTATACGGATGGCGCACACAAAATCGTGGTTGCCTTTGCCGATCAAAATAACAAACGGATTCCCGCCACGGCCGAGTTCGGTTTCAGCATTTTGCCCGATTTTCGAAACAAAATTACCTACTCCGACGGTAAAATGATGACCTTGGAGGCCCCGGCTACCGGAACACTGGGGAGCACCGTCAACATTCGGGTTTATTATGACACCGAGTTAGCAGATGCCGGAAGCGACAAACTGGTTCTGGAAATCTTCAAAGACGGCAAATCTTGCCCCAACACCGAATGCACCAAGCTTGAACAAAACGTCAACGCCAAGGGCGGCACTTTAGATTGGCAATGGGATACTTCGAAAGGTTCGGTTGCCAGCAATTATCAAATCGTGGCCAAAGCTTACGACACTACGCGCGAAGATCAGACCCTTAAGGGCCACAAATTGATCGATATGGCCCAACAGTCATTTAGCCTGACAACCACAGTCGATCCCGCCACTAAATTAACCGATCCAAATAGCAACAGTGACGGTTCCGCCAAAAATGGCAAAGCCGACTTGGGAATGCTCAATCTGCCGGGTAAAATTTCAAATCGTGAACAGTTTTTTCAGGTATGGATCAAGATCATAAAATATGCCGTCTGGGTAGCCGCTTTGTTGGGGGTAATTTTCGGTGGTATAATGTTGATATCGGCCAATGGCGATGCGACAAAGTTGACCAGAGCCAGGAAAATCATTTTGTATTCTTTGATCGGTCTGGTACTAGCTATATTCGCCCCAATGCTGATCAACCTGATCATGAACTTCTTCCCGACTATTTCGGATTGGACCAAAAATCTCTTTGTGAATCCGGGCAATGTTCCCGGGTTAAATAACTAAAATAACTATGTTTAACTTTTTTTTCGGTTTAATAGATCGGGTAAAGGCGGCTGAGCCCTCGCTGATCGTCGGCACCGGAGACAAAACTACTTACGGTTGGAGCTATATTCACCAATACATTAATTTCGCCATTGATCTGTTGCTTTATTTTGGTGGCGGATTCGCCGCCATTGGCTTCATCCTCGGCGCCCTCGGTTATATAACCTCGTATGGAGACGACGCCAAGGCCGCTAAGGCAAAGAAAAATATGCTCTTTAACGTCATCGGACTTATTGTTATAATTATGGCACGGTTCATAATCGTTTTCGTCCGCAACGCTTTTATGCAAAATACCCCCACATGACTAACCTTTGGCAACATATTATTTCGATCGCTCACGCCGCCGATTTCAACGTGCAGGGTATTAAGTTTGCCAATCCCGATAAGGGTGGGACTTATGAAGGACTTCTGGGAATAGTCAATACGGTGATAGGTGTTGTTCTTGATGTGGCCGGGATTATAGCGATCATCTTCACCATTTACTCCGGCATCCTCTACCTGACCACGGCGGGCAACCCTGACAATGTTAAAAAAGCCCTAAACGGCCTCATTTACGGCGGTATCGGGATTGCTGTAATAGTCCTTTCTAGATTTATTGTCCAAACAGTGATGAATTATGCCTTAACCATTGCAAAATAATATTAGGACTTACGCGTTTGCCCAGTTTTTATGATAACATATGCTAGAAACAAATGGAGGGTTTCTAGTCTATGCAAAAACAAAAATGTTCCTTGAATCTTTACGCTAACTTTCTAATTATCAATCAAAA
>JAKAMI010000020.1 GCA_021812945.1 bacterium | reverse complement strand
AGGCTAACATCGTCTTGCGGCAGAGGGATCCTTGAGCTCCAGTTGGCGGCGGTTGACCAAGTGCCGCCGGCGGCATTGGTCCAGGTTTGAGTGGCCGAGGGGGTGAAGGTGAGAGCATATCCTCCCGCCAAAGTATTCCCTCCGCAGTCTCCCGAAAGTCCCGTTATGGTCGAGAGGTTAAGGTCTGCTCCGTTGGTAAAAACGATGTCTTGAAAATCGGCATAGGCAAAAGTACCGGCAGAAACCGTAATACCTTTTCCGATACCGATAGTTCCCGATTGAACAAGAAGACGATTGATAGCCGAGTTTCCCGAAACTGTTTTACCGTTTAAATCGATAGATGTGCCGGATATGGTCAACGTCATAGCCTGTGAAGCCATAAACGACAGATTATCGCCGAGAGTCATTACTCCGGCCGTGTTTTTAACCGAGGGCATTAGTTTAGTACCGGTTGTCAGAGTTCCCGTGGCGGCCATAATAACTGATGAGCTGGCAAGCGGCGTATAGGTCATAGTGGAAACAAAGGTGACCGAGCCGGAGACCGTCAGGGTGAAAGAGTTATGAGTAAGAGTCCCCGTGTAGCCTGTTCCGCCATTGAAGGCGACTGTCTTGGCGACCGCTGCCGTGTCGATAGTCACGGCTCCCGAGAAGTTGTCAAAAACCACATCGTCGGCAGAGGTCGGAGCCACGGTATCGGCAACACCGCCACTGGTCGTCGACCAAGTGGCATTTGCCGACCAGTTACCGCCGACTGCGCGAGCGTATTTGGTGATGCCGGCGGCGTGGGCAACCGATTGGTTTCCGGGTAAAAATTGGCTGAAACCTATGGCGAGAGCAAAGATCGAGATTATCAAAACACCAAGATGAACTTTCCTGTGGTGGGGATTTTGATGCCAACGACAATACAGCCTGCTTTTTTGCATTAACTTCAAATGCAGGGGGTCGGATATTGTCTTCAGGCGTCTCCTTGCACCTCGGTAGATCCTCCTCATAGCCTCCTTGAATCTTTGTTTTTATTTTACAACATTATTCATTTTAGTGCAAAAACTGGAAATTTAGGAGAAAATGCGCTACTATGTGTGTATCGTTTAAGAGTTATCATTTTCAAAATAAATTTGTATCTTGTGCTGAGGATTGATGGCAAAATATAACCTAAATGAAGCAAAAAAGATCGGAGAGAAGCTTGGCGTCAGGTGGGATAGGTTTGATGTTGACCAGTTTCGCCGAGGAATAAATGTCGAGCTGGAACATGGAACAAGAGATGCCGATACCGATGTAACAGCCGACGATTTACTTGTTACCGGCAAGATAGCCCTGGCGCACTTAAACGAATTCCCCGACTACTACACCAGACTTGAAAAGATGGAAAAAGAAGCCCATAAATTTTGGGGTGATAAATAGTCCCTCTGAGTTATGTTTGATAATTGATATTTGTAATTTGGTATTTATGCGCTCTGCGCGTTCGGCGGGTATCGTATAACGGTTATTATGCGACTTTTCCAAAGTTGAGACAGGGGTTCGACTCCCCTTACCCGCTCCAAAATAAATGAGAACTTAGTATTTAGATTTTAGAACTTAGGATTTTAGACTTAGAGATCAGCCTAAAAATAGCTAGGCTTTTTTTAATTGTTCAAATGAGAAATCAGTCCTTGAATCATTTTGCATATTTCTTCAAGCCGTGATTCCCAATCATTTTTATTTAGTAGATCCAAACCATGACATATTTCGATATTGCCAACCGTTTCGAATGCTGATGCTATCGCGATGCGATAAAATTGTATCTTTTCTTTGGAGTTTTTTCGCCCTGATCCTTCAGCAACATTTAGACAGATAGAACTAACCGAACCAACAAGTTGGTCTTGCAGTCTTTTGTATTTATAAGGAAAACTAGAAGCCGTTACACACAAATCAATGGATAAACTTAGAGACTTCTGATAAACATCAAGTTTCTGAAAATTGAACATGTTTTTACCAAAACTAAGTTCTAAGTACTAAATTCTAACTACTACTCGATACAGCAGTCTATCGCCCTCTTAACTAGGTCATTTAGCTTGCCCAAAAAGCCGGTTTTTTTAGGATCGTCTTTGCTGATGGCTTTTTCTTCAATGTTTTTCACTTTGCCCGGGTCAATCACCTTAAGATTCAGCCCCCAGAATAAATTGTATAGGCTATAGGCCTTGTCAAATAACTCCCCAGCTTCTTTCTTCCGCCCGAGCTTCTGTTGTTTGGTCGCAACCTCCATAAGCCGCATTGAGGCAGCCAAAAGATGCTTAGAGATACACCAGACCTCACCTTCGTAATCCTTGACGATTTTTTTCAGTAAATCTTGTCTGATTTGTCTTATCTCCTGCAAAAAATCAAAATACATGCCCTTGCCGGTTTTTTCAGCGGTGAAATACAAGTGCTCCTCAATGCTAACTAGATTCATTATTGCGACAGAAAGATCTTGATCGGAAGACAAATCAAGCTTGTCCTCCTTTTTCATATTGTCAAATTTCTCCAGAGCCTTTTTCAAGTCAATTTCTTTTGGCATATTATTTCTTAGTTACAAAATAAAATATAACCGTTAATATAATCATCGAACCGACCGTCATGACAACTTTTTGAAAAGGAAAATTGGCGTGACCGCCATTATTTTTCTTTAGTCTAAAATATGACAATGCGGCAATGAAAAATACTATGGTACCGATAATCATTCCCAACACCAACTTGTCCAGCCCCCACAGTTTGTTGAGCGGATGCCAAAGATATTTCAACCACCACAGAGACGCGAATATCATTATATAATAACTTCCTAAGACCACAACTTCCTTGAAATAGAAATCTATTTTACGGCGCTTCATCCAGCTAAGCGTCCACAAAGAGATCGACACGGCCAAACCGCCGATCCAGATACCGGAAATAACATCATCTACGCCGTAGTGGTGCAGTATGCCGACTCCAGCGCCGACAGCCACCGTGCAAACGGGACAAATCGCCTTAGCCGAAAGAGCCGGCGCAAATGCTAGTAGTAATATTAATATCGCAAAAATCTTCTTCATTGAAACTATAACCGGTTATTCTTTGGTGGGGCTGCGTCTATCCAAATGAATCAATTTGGGAATTTAAAATAATAAATTGTTCAATTTCCGATTATTGCTGCTACTGCATTCATTTTCGCATAAGCATAGTTTTTGCAATCGGTATAGTCGAAGTAACCCAACGGCAAAGTGTGCGAGTACTCAGAAGCAGCGGTCTCGCGGATAAATGTCACAGCGAGCTGGTTACTACTAAAACTTGATGTTGTCGTAAAACAATTTAGATATGGACCGGAAGAAATTTCGCAGTCCTGTATACTTGGACCCCAGTCTGAATCGTCCCATCTAACAATTTTTACCCACTGGAGAAAATAATTATAATACTCGGGAGCTTTTGTCTGCAAAATGTTAACAGCAGTTTTCGCTTTTGCAACAAAGGCGTTATCGGGTTGACAATCAATCCATGTAATCATGCTATTGACATTATGGCGGCATTGATAAAAACTTGTAGACAGTTGCGATGATCCGATGGCCGGTCTTGGTGTTGTTGCGCTTTTTGCCTTTGAGCTGGCCGATTTATTTTGTGCCGCGAATTCTGCCGCTTTTGCGGCTTCGGCTGCGTCTGTCGCTTTCTTTTCGGCATCTGCAATTTCAGTGATTTTTTGGTTACAGATTTTAATTTTACTGTCAGCATTAACCTTATGAAAATCCGCTGCGATAACTTTAGCAAAATATAGCGTGGCTTTTTGGTAGTCTTCCTTAGATTTTGCCTTGGCTAGAATCTTCGAACCCAGAAAATAATTATATGAAGATTGCTTTAAGCCTGCTGCATTATCAAGTTTCTTTTTAGTGGTGGAATTTCTCCATAGCGTCAAAGAGTTTTGGTATAGGTCAACAGCTCCAACATAATTATCAACTCCCATAGCTCGGTCGCCAGCTGAGAAATAAAGTTTAGCACTATAATAATTATAGCCTGCAAAAGCTGGTTCAGCGAACAGAGCCAGCAAGATGAGCATAATGGAGATAAAGATAAACGGTTTAGAAAATTTATTCTTTTTCATTTCCCTTCTTTTGACTGTAATCTTGTAGTTAGCGGGGAAGCGCCTAGTCCAATTTTAACTCTTTCGTGAACATACTGAAAGATCGAATCGCGTTTGGTAGTCCCAAGGGGAGTCGAACCCCTCTTTACAGATTGAAAATCTGTCGTCCTAACCGATAGACGATGGGACCAAAAAAAATAATAATTCTGATCTCAAAATTCAAATCTCAAAATTATTTTGAGGTTTGAAATCTGCACTTTGAATTTTTAATGGTACGCCCAGAGGGACTCGAACCCCCTACCTCCTGTTCCGAAGACAGGCGCTCTATCCAAATGAGCTATGGGCGCGCATTAATCACAACACAATTCATACCGGATAGCTTGCCATGAGCGAATCGAAGTGAAGTGGAATGGTGGGTCTGGAGCGACTCGAACGCTCAACCAATGGCTTAAGAGGCCACTGCTCTACCATTGAGCTACAGACCCATGGGGCGGCCAAGCGGAATCGAACCG
The DNA here is from genome assembly GCA_021812945.1 of bacterium. Classification (GTDB taxonomy): domain Bacteria; phylum Patescibacteriota; class UBA1384; order XYA2-FULL-43-10; family JAKAMI01; genus JAKAMI01. The sequence continues at coordinate 11,759 of JAKAMI010000020.1, read as the reverse complement.
CTAACGACAGTGCCACAAACTGACGTGATAACCGTTTCACCATGGCCGCCATGACGAATAGTTGTTCGTGACTATAGACTATATATTTATAGCAAAAAACCCCTCTGGGATCAATCACCGGCTAAATAATTTGAGATCTGAGATTTGAAATTTGAGATATTCTGGTACCCCAGGCAGGAATCGAACCTGCGGCCTTCTCCTTAGAAGGGAGTCGCTCTATCCACTGAGCTACTGGGGCTTAAGTTGATCTTATCAAAAATAGTCCTTATACTCAATGAGGAATTGTGCTAAAGTTGATATTAAGACCGCTGTTGCGCGATTCAACTTTGACTGTCATTCTGAACGCAGTGAAGAATCTCTTAAGATCCTTCGCTCACGCTCAGGATGACAATTAGGCAACAGTTTTTGATATCAATAAGGAGTGAGTATGCCGCTAGTTTTTGCCGCGCTTTGCCCCCATCCCCCGCTTTTGATTCCGGAAGTCGGCAAAGAGCAGACCGAAAAAGTCAAAGATACCACAAAGTCGTATGAGCTTTTAGCCAAGGAAATCGAAGACGCTGAGCCCGATACGGTGGTAATAATGTCGCCGCACGGTTTGGTATATCCGGACAGTTTTAATGTCAATGCCATCAAAAGACTCAAGGGTGACTTCGGCCAGTTTGGAGCTCCAGAAGTATCTTTTTCATATTCTAACAATCTTGATCTGGTTAGCGATGTTGTTAAGCGAGCCGATGAGAAAAGGATTCCGGTCGTTCCCTACGACGACGGCTCCGGTTTCTTCCGGCTCGATCACGGCGCTTTAGTCCCGCTGTACTTTCTGATGGCCAACCTCGGCTCAAACACTTCGGTGATTCCCATGGCCTACTCATATGCTGATTCTAAAACCCATTTTGAGTTTGGTAAATTTTTAGCTGAAATATTTGCCAAACGTCCGGAACGCATCGCTTTCATCGCTAGCGGCGATATGTCGCATCGTCTCATTGAGAATCCACCCGCCTCGACTATCGGTAAAAAGTTTGATCAAGATATCGTCAATTTCATCAAATCTAAAGATACAGAGTCAATAATCGAATATTCCCCCGAATCCCGCGAGACAGCCGGCGAATGCGCTTACAACTCACTTGTAACTTTGCTGGGCGTGATCAATAGGCTTGATTATCATCCCGACATCCTAAGCTACGAAGCCCCATTTGGGGTGGGCTACCTAGTTTGCAACTTCCAGTTGCGTTGACTCCCTCGCAAATCTACAAATCCAACAAAAATACAAATTGATCGCGGCGCCACTATTTGTACTTTTGCATAATTTGTAGATTCGCGAAGGAAAAATCTAACTATGATTTTTGCTGATCTGATCGTAGAAACCAAAACCTCTTTTGACCGGCAGATTTTCAGCTACCAAACAGGTGAGCTCGCCGGTATTTTAAAGGTTGGCGATGTGGTAAATGTAGTCTTTGGACGACAGAAACTCCGTGCTGTGATTATAAAATTACATAGTATGAAGACGTCATACCCCACTAAGACGATTTATTCCCAAACCAACTTAAAATTTAGCCATGAGCAGCTAAAAACCATCCTCTGGCTTTCAAACTATTATCTGGTCTCACTTGGCGAAGCCTTCAAAATGTTCTTACCGCCAAAATTGGTCAGACCCATAAAGATTGAGTCGGTTGCGGTAAAAGACAAGGACGCACCAAAAAAGCTAACCGCAGATCAGCTGAAAATATTTCAAACATTTCTTAGACAATCATCAAATCCGAGGATTAATCTTCTACATGGTGTTACCGGCAGCGGTAAGACTGAGATCTTTGTTCATCTTATTAAAAACATTATCGATCGAAACGGCCAGGTCATCTATTTACTGCCCGAGATATTTCTGGCCTCGCAAATTCTCATTCGTTTGCGGGCGGTTTTTGGCTCGAAAATTGCTATTTTGCACTCTAAAATCTCCCGTTCTGAGGTTTTTGACATTTATCACCGATTTAATAAGGGCGATTTGAAAATTATTATTGGTCCGCGCAGCGCCTTACTGGTGCCGCCGAAGAATCTAAAGTTAATAATCGTCGACGAGGAACACGATGATTCTTACAAACAGGAACAAGCGCCACGTTACGACGCCAGACTCTTGGCAGAGAAGATCGCTGAGGAGCAAAAAGCTATGTTGATATTCAGTTCTGCTACCCCGAGATTGGTCACTTTTCAAAGATACAAAGAGGGTAAAATCAATTTCTTCGACCTTCCCGAACGTTACCAACAAAAACTTCCGCAAAGCGCCATCGTCAATATGAAAGACGAAATCAAGGCTGGCAATTACACCGTTATCTCGACCAAACTTCTAGAGTCGATGCAGGAAATATTATCAAACGATAAACAAGTCATAGTTTTCTTGAACCGGCGCGGTTTGGCCACTTTCGTCTCCTGCCGCGAATGCGGTTTCGTCTACGACTGCCCCAACTGCTCGATCCCCCTAACCCAACATCTCACAAATAATGCCAACGAACTGCACTGTCATCAATGCGAATACGTCGCCGGTCTGCCGGCTCGTTGCCCGAGTTGCAAAGGAGTCTATATCAAGTCTTTCGGTTCCGGCTTACAAAAGGTTGAACTAGAGCTTAAGAAACAATTTCCAGGAAAACAAATTATTCGGTTCGATTCCGACCTCAAGGAAGTACAGTTCAAAAAGCAGATCGCTAAAGTTGAAAATAATCAGTTCGATATCTTACTCGGCACCCAGATGATAGCCAAAGGTCTGGACTTGCCGGCTGTCGATTTGGTCGGGATTATCTCCGCCGACACCGCGCTTCACCTACCCGATTATCAATCCAACGAGAGAACTTTTGATCTTATCACCCAAGTTTCCGGTCGCTCCGGACGGCGTGATCTGGTCGGCCAGACAATTATCCAGACTTATTGGCCGGAGAACCATGCCATCATCTGTGCCGCCAAACATGATTATGTCGGCTTTTTTGAGTCGGAACTTCGGGTTAGGAAAACTTTCAATTATCCCCCTTTTCGCTCCATTGTCCGTGTCCTAAGCCAGCATACGGACAAAAATAAGGCTAGATTAGCCTTAAAATCCCTAGTCCAAGAATTAAAAAAAAGTGAGCTGACTTTTACCGGACCGGCTCCCGCTTTTTACAAACGCCTCCGCGGACGCTATCGCTATCATTTAATAATCAAGATCAAGCCCTCGGAGCGCCAAGAACTCTATGAAATCTTAAAAAAACACCCTGATCTCCTCCTCGACATCGACCCGGTCAATATGCTTTAGGTACTACTGTCCACCCGCCGGGTGGACAGTAGTCAAGTAATGACAGTCTTTACAAACTCAAAAAGACTGTTATTGCTTCTGAGTGAGGCAAGGCAAGTGTCAGGTCAGCGCGTTTCGGCGAAGATTTTGACCACGACTTCTTCGATGTCCGGATCTGAGATCAGGATATTCTCAACCCCAAAATTTTTAAATACCTGTTCCGATACCTTAACTAATTCCGGACCGTGAGACTCGATAACCCCCAGGTCTCCCTCCAGCCTCTTGTTTTTGCACTCCAGATGCGCAAACTTCTTCTTGTCTTCCAGATCGTTCAAAAATATCTGGATGACTTTATCCGGAGCGTACTTTTCTTTCAGTTCTTTAAGTCTGCCGTCATAGATTTTCTGACCGTTGCCGATAATAACCACTCGTTCGCAAAGCTCCTCGATGTCGGCCAGATAATGGGATGTCAAAATAAAGGTAATCCCCTCCTCCTCATTCATTTTTTTCAAGAATTTACGAATGGCGCGTTGCGAAACCACATCGAGTCCTATGGTCGGCTCGTCCAAAAAGACCACCCTCGGCCGGTGAAGCAGACAAGCAGCCAGCTCGCACTTCATCCTCTCGCCTAGCGACATATTGCGAAGCCGTCTGCCCAAGATTTTTTCAATATCCAAGATTTCGCAAATTTCCTTGAGCCGTTTATCAAAATCCGAGCGCTTGACATCGTAGATATCGCGTTGCAGCTTGAAGGAATCGATCGCCGGCAAGTCCCACCACAAAGCGTTTTTCTGTCCCATCACTAGCGATATTTGTCTTAAGTATTCATACTTTTTCTCAAAGGGATAATGCCCCAGAACATTTACCATCCCTGAAGTCGGGATCATGATACCGGATAATATCTTTAAAAATGTCGTTTTCCCGGCGCCGTTGGGGCCGATGAAGCCGAGAAACTCGCCCCGCTTGACCTCCAAATTGATGCCAAGAAGCGCTCTTTTCTGAATCTTTTCAACCTTAAAAGTCCGCCAGTCGAACCTGGACCTGGTGTAGTTTTTGCGCACATTTTTGGTTTCGATGATGTTCATGACCTACGCTCCGTCATCCTGAACTTGTTTCAGAGCTTGCCCCGTACTCGATACGGGGATCCTGTTGTTTAATGATGGGATTCCGGATCAAGCCTGCCCCGTACTGGATACGGGGTCCGGAATGACGTTATTGATTAATTGATCAATATCTTATGAAGATGCCGAGTTATATTTTATTAGTCCTATCTTCCATAATTTTCTGGTTAAGACAAAAAAGATCCCGGTAATAATTATAGCATATCCTATATTTAAGATACTCGGCGGGTAGAAAAGTGTCTCGGCCGGTATATAGGTAATGACTAAAATAGGTATAACGAAGTAAAAAACAAATCTCATCGACGTTGGGTATATCGCTGCCGGATAACGCATGGCTGTCGACAATTTACCGATTATATCCTTCAAAGACTGCAGCCGTATAAACCAAAACACCGGAATCAAGGTTATGAGGTTGAGGCAAAAGTATAGCACCAGACCTACAACTATTAGCAGGGCGAACCAGACATAATTCCCCACGTGCAAAGCGATACCTGTTTTATTGGCAAAGTATATTGCAAGTACCAGATTGGCAAAAGCCGTGAGAAGCTTATAGATTTGAGGTTTATGCATAGCCACCATAAACATCGAGTCCATCGGCTTTATCAGAAAGAAATCCAAGTCGCCTTCACGAACCAAACCTTTTATAAGCATCCTTAACCCTGATCGAGTCAGGGCTTGATCGGTGTCAAACATCACCCGGGCTATAAAGTACATCGAAATAGTCTGGTAATAATTCCAACCGCCGATACTTTGGGTATTATTAAAGATCACTTGGAAATAAATTAACATTATCGCGACCATCACCACTTCAACCAAAATATGCACCAGGGACTTCCCGGGTATCATAAGATCGCGCTTCAAAGCGTTCACCATGAACCGATAACCGACACTGATGTATTTTCCTAAGTTTTTAACCATACTGTTAGTTATTTTCAAATTTGAAATTTTGACTTTAGAATCAACAAACTATCTCCCTATCCCTGTATATTTTTTCAATCCACTTTTATAAACTTTATAAAATATCACATAGAATGCTACGGACCAGATTATCGCGCCGGCAAACGAATAATAGATTTGGCGGACATCCATTTTGCCCAGATAAATATTGATTGGATCGTTGAAGATGTATTTAAACGGTAAGTATTCCAGCACGATTCGAAGTTTTCCGGGTAAGAACATCAAGGGGACCGTCGCGCCGGCCAAAAATTTGGTGATAAAGTCCAAAAGATCGAAACTTGCTTCCTGATCTCCATAGTGAAAAGTTAAGGCGTGGACTATCAAAAAGAAAGCTAAGTTCACCACCATACCCAGAAGCAGCGAGATGATAAAATAAAGCAGGTTCGCGCTCGTCGGCAAAGTAAGGTATTTGTGGGCGACTAATATGATCGCAAGGCCTATCGGTATAAACAAAAGTACATTTACCAAGACACCCGAGAAGGCATCTAAAATCGACATAATCCTGGCGTTGATCGGCCGGATCAAGTCGTTGGTCAAGTAGCCATTCCAGATCATATCACCCAAAAATGTTTCTTCCGAAGCGTCAAATCGCCAGATGATTGAAGTAATAAAATAGTAGGTTATAGTGTCCACCAGACTAAAACCGGCGATTTGGCTGATATTCCCTTCGCGATAAACCGAGGCCCAGATAGCGAAAGACACGGCAAAAAAAATAATATTGAAAATCATCCCCAAAAAGACGTCTGCCTTATAGACAAAGTACTCTCTTAAAGTCGTTCGAAAATAGGTCTGATATTTTTTCATAACGTTTTTATTATACTCTCACTCTAAGTAATCGGCAATCCGGCGTTGCAATGACAGTCTTTGCCGGTCTAAAAAGACTGTCATTGCTTCTTGTCCATACCATTCCTTATTCGTGTCATTCCTGCGAAGGCAGAAATCCAGATCATTTCGGCAATTACATTTGGATCAGTGATAATATAATTGACTGGATCCCGGGTCAAGCCCGGGATGACATAGGAATGGGTTTTTGATGACATGGGAATGGGTTTTTTCTGATCTGATATTGTTTCTGGTAATTTTGGGCTCGATATGGTAAGATAAAAACGATATGAAAACCATTTTAGTCACCGGTGGGGCCGGCTATGTCGGCAGCCACACCGTTCGCAGGTTGATCAGGTCGGGTTTCAAGGTTATCGTACTAGATAACCTATCTTTTGGTCACAAAGAATCGCTGACCGAAGGAGCGATACTTGAAACAGCGGATTTAAATACCAAAGCATCTATCGTCGCCATCCTAAATAAATACCGTCCGGAAGCCGTCATCGACTTTGCCGCCTCGGCTGTGGTCACCGACTCCATGAATGACCCCCAGGCGTATTTGCAGAATAATATCTATAATTTTCTCAATCTTTTAGAAGCGATGGTTGAAACCAAAACGAAATTCCTGATCAAGTCATCCACGTCTTCGACCTATGGCGAACCTCGCCGTGAATCTGATTTCCCCCTCAAGGAAGACTATCAAAAACACCATCATTTCACCAAATCCGCCTTGCTTGAAGCCACTTATCACGGCAAATTGACCCGCGGAGAGGAATTATTCCAATATCTTATTGAAGATATCCAGAACCATTTACCTCACGATCTGAAACTTTCCAACTGCCAAATCACCGAACTTCGTATCCCAACCTCGGTTTACGGTCTAACGAAGCTAACTGACGAGATCTTGATGAAAAAGTTTAACAAGAAATATCATCTTTCTTCAATCGTATTACGGTATTTTAACGCTTGCGGGGCGGACGATGCGGGGGATATCGGCGAGGACCACACCCCCGAACTGGCTCTGATTCCCAACGTAATCTGGACAGCTTTGGGACAGAAAGACCATTTTGATCTCTACGGTACCGATTTTCCAACTCACGACGGCACGGCCGTTCGCGATTTTATTCACGTCAACGACCTAGCCGACGGACACATACTGGCTCTGCAATATCTCGAGCACAACCAGGGCTTTCATATTTTTAATCTCGGAAACGGCCGCGGCTATTCGGTCAGAGAAGTTATTGAAACCGCGGAGACGATTTTTGGAGACAAATTAAATATTGTCGGACACCCGCGCCGTTCCGGCGACCCGTCTGTCTCTTATGCCGATGCTTCCAAGGCTATGAATTATCTAGATTGGAAGCCGAAATACGATCTTAGTAAAATTATCCGGACCGCCGGCGACTGGCATAAATCACATCCCAAAGGATTTGCAAAATGAGCCACAAATTCGAAATATTAACCGATCCGAATCCGGTCCTTCGCATGCCCGCCAAAGAGGTGGCCGAGTTTGATTTGTCCCTCCAACAAATTATCGACAAAATGGTCGCAACGATGCGTCAGGGTGGCGGAGTCGGGCTGGCAGCGCCGCAGGTAGGACTCCTCGACAAAATCATCGTCCTAGAGTGCCAAAGCGAGAAAAAAGAACCGGATGAGCTTAAAAAGCTGGAAGAGGCTGGCGAAATCTTCCCGCTTACCGTCATCGTCAACCCGGTAATCGAATACCTCTCTAAAGAAAAGTGCGATCTGGTCGAGGGTTGCCTGTCTTTCCCCAGTCTTCGCACTGTTGTCAGCCGCCCCAAAACCGCAACTATTAACGGGCTGGATCGTTGGGGCAAACCGGTCAAAATAAAAGCTTGCGGTTTCTTCGCTCGAGCTTTGCAACACGAGGTAGACCACTTGGGAGGGATTTTACTGGTTGACAGAATGAGAAAACTTAAAATAGCCATGATGTCAAATATGGAGCTCGGGCTTCCGGCGATGAAAATGCTTAAGACCAATCCCCAATTTGATTTTATGTATTTGATCACCGGCAAAAATGTTAAACCCCAGCTTGGTTCGGTGAATATGGCCGCTGAGGCCAAAAAACTTGATATTCCGGTAGTTTTTTGGAAATCGGCCGACCAGATCTATCAAAAATTAAAAAGTTCAAAGCTGGATTTAGTTATAGTAGCCGGTTTCGGGGAAATCTTGTCAGAGAAAATATTAAATTTGCCCAAATACGGCATTTTAAATATTCACCCCTCGCTTTTGCCTAAATATCGCGGCCCCTCGCCAGTGAAACAAACTATCTTGGATGGCGCCAAGGAGACCGGAGTGACCATCATCAGGCTGACAAAAGAGGTTGATGCCGGTCCGATTATTGGCGAACTGGCCGTCAAACTTTCGGGTTACGAAGACGCTCAGGTGCTTCTCTCGGCCCTGTCTTCAGTCGGGGCGGAAATATTACTCGATGTAATTCCTTATTATGTGACTGGAGATTTGAAGCCTCAGGAACAAGAGCACAAATCCGCCACTTCGACTAAAACCCTAAATAGAGAGGATGGACTAATAACCAAAGATGACACCGCCGAGACGATCGAGCGGAAAATCCGCGCTTTTTATGGTTGGCCCTACGCTTATACTTTTTCCGACGACAAGAGGATATTGCTTCTTCGATCACATTTGAACGATCTGGGCAAACTGGTGCTTGATAAAGTCAAGCCGGAGGGAAAACGGGAAATGACCTATGACGAATTCAAACACGGTAACAAAGCCTCACTCGATAATCTTGAAGATAAGCTCGCCGGTTGACGGACTTCGAATAATTTGTTACTCTAAGTCCTAGAATCAGTTAATTCACGGAATAATAATGCTAATCATCAGACTCAGCCGAACCGGCAAGAAACACCTGCCCAGCTACCGTTTGGTTGTTGCGGACAAGAAACGAGCCGTTCAAGGCAAATTTATCGACATCGTTGGAACTTATAATCCGGTATCCAAGCCAAAACAATTTACGGCTGACAAAGAAAAAATCTTGGGCTACGTCAAAAATGGAGCACAGTTTTCCACAACGGCTCTGAATTTGTTGTGCGACAACGGGGTTTTGCCCAAAAATCGCAAGATCAAAATTATTCACGCCAGAAAGAAAACCGAGGAACTGAAAACCGAAGAGCCAAAGAACGAATCAAAAAATGAAGAAGTAGTCGACAAGGATAAAGTAAGCGAACAGGTTGAGGCCGTGAGCCTTGACGCACCAGCCGAAGAAACCAAGATTGAGGAATCTAAGTCCGAACCTTCAGAAGATACGCACGAATAACCGTCGCTAGAATGTTTACTAGCATTGTCATCCTGAACTTGATTCAGGATCCAGAAATTACTTGCTGGATTCCGGATCGAGTCCGGAATGACGGACTGAGAGTATTATTAACCTCATATGATTTTGTTCATCATTTTTTACACTGATTGATCAGTGGAATGTCTGTGAATAAGATCTGTGGTAGTTACGTAAAGGAGTCCCATGGCAGAAGTGCAAGACCAAGAGTTCGTTGAGATGATCGTCAAGGCTATCGTCGAAAATCCGGACAAAGTCAAAACCGAGCGAAGCGTCGACGAACGGGGAGTGTTGATCGAGCTTACCGTTGATCCGGAAGATATGGGTAAAATCATCGGCAAAGAGGGCAAAACCGCCAAAAGCATCCGAACTTTGCTTCGTGTCCTTGGCGCCAAGTCAAACGCCCGAGTCAACCTGAAGATCGTCGAACCGGAAGGTTCCACCGGCCCAACCCGCAGAACCGAATACAACGATGAGGAGTCCAAATCCGAAAAAGTTGAGGGACTAAGCGAAGAAAAATCCGAAGACAAGGCTGAAAAAGACGAGGTCAAGGAAGACAAAGCCGACGACGACGATGTTCCTACCGATGTCCTGGCTTAGTCAGTAAAAGTCATAAAGTTTGTAAAGTTATAAAGTGACACACTCGTGTCATCCCGAGCTTGAGATTCGATTACACTCGCGTCCCGTCATTGACTCTGAGATCTGGCGACCCTTTGCTCACCTTGAATGGTGACCTTTAAGTGAAACCAGACTCAAACGCGTCATCCTAAACCGACGAAGTCGTCCCGAGAGAAATCGAGGGATCTGTAATCTGTTTCAGGATCCCAACATTTTTAGAAAATATCAAAAAGGTCGCCACAACCTTTCAAATACATTTGCATTTTGCGATAATATTTGTCCGGTTAAGCGACTTTTTTGTAATTTAGTAGGAGAAAGTTGTGAAGATCACAATTTTAACCCTGTTCCCCGACATGTTTACCGGCCCTTTCTCCGAGAGCATTATTAAACGCGCCCGAGAGAAAGGCTTAGTCGAGATTGAGCTAATAAATTTCCGCGATTTCGCCACCGACAAACACAAAACAGTGGATGACACTCCTTACGGCGGCGGTCCCGGGATGCTGATAAAAGTCGACGTGATCGACCGCGCCATCATCCACACTCAAAGACTGTCTTCCCACGCCTACGAAGACAGTCTTCAATCTCGAACCTCAAAAAGACAGTCTTTGCATCCCCCAAAAGACTGTCTTTGCCTAAAACGAAAAACTGTCCTCCTTGCCCCTGCCGGACAAAAGTTTGATCAAAAAAAGGCTTATGAATACTCGAAACTTGATGAATTGATCCTGATCTGCGGCCATTACGAAGGCTTCGATCAGCGCATCCACGACCATTTGGTTGACGAGGAGATCTCCATCGGTAACTATGTTCTCTCTGGAGGCGAACTTCCGGCTATGGTTATTGCCGACTCGATAATTAGATTATTACCCGGCGCCATCCGCCCAGAATCCCTTGAATCCGAAACTTTTAATGCCCTCTCCACCGACAACCGACGACTGACGACTGACGACTATGATTATCACCAATACACCAGACCGGCTGAGTACAAAGGCTGGAAAGTCCCGGAAGAACTCCTGTCCGGCAACCACGCCGAGATAAAAAAATGGCGTGAAGGCCAAGCAAGATGAGCAGATTCAAACTCGAATCAAAATTCAAACCAACCGGCGACCAACCAAAAGCAGTAGAGCAACTGACCGCCAATCTTAAATCTGGCATGAAAAACCAGACTCTTTTGGGTGTGACCGGCAGCGGCAAGACCTTTACGATCGCCAATGTGATTAACAACATTCAGAAGCCGACTCTGGTCATCGCCCACAACAAAACTCTGGCTGCCCAGCTGGCTGACGAGTTTCGCCAATTCTTTCCGGAAAACGCAGTCCGCTACTTCGTTTCTTATTACGACTACTATCAACCGGAAGCCTACATTCCCAACTCCGATACCTACATTGAAAAAGATTCTTCAATCAACGACGAGATAGACCGTCTGCGCCACTCAGCTACTCAGTCATTGCTAACGCGCAAAGACGTGATCATCGTCGCCTCGGTTTCCTGCATTTACGGCTTGGGCTCCCCTGAGCTCTACCTGGAGCAAAGAGAGAAAATCCAAGTCGGGCAAAAGCTTTCTTTGACCGAGCTTTCCGAGAAACTGATCGCTTTGCAGTACGAAAGAAACGACTTTGAATTTCAGCGCGCCAAGTTCCGCATCAGCGGCGACACGCTTGAGATCTACCCGACCTACGAAACC
>JAKAMI010000002.1 GCA_021812945.1 bacterium | reverse complement strand
TCATGGCAATTACCTTTCAATAACTTATTAGTTCTTAACAGTATATGTTATTGCAGGGTTGTTACCACGAAAGAACGGAAGTAAGGGGTGTACGCTTTTATATCAAAGATAGCATCTAAACTCTAAATCCTAAATAAATCCAAAAGCTCAAAAAGTTGAAAGTAATATATTTGATTGTTTTGAATTTGGCATTTTGAATTTAATTAGAGTTTAGGGTTTAGAATTTAGAATTTCACGAACTAGTCTCCTCTGTTTTTTCGATTTGAAGTTCGTGCTCCTCATGCGCCTCATGGTCGGTGATCGCCATTTTAATGAAGACCAGAGTCAACATGGTGAAGACCAGCGCTTGGACCAGACCCACAAATAATTCCAAAGCGAAGAATGGTAGCGGCACAAACCAGGGCACCAGGAAAGCTACTACGGTTAATAAGACCTCGCCGGCGAAAATGTTGCCAAACAGGCGAAAGCTGAAGGAAATGTTCTTAGAAATCTCGGAGATCAGCTCTAAGATGCCGACAAAGAACTCAATCGGGCCTTTGAAATTGAAAAACTTCTTGGCATATTTGATCCCGCCAATAACGGCAATACCGAAAATCTGAGTGGCAAAAACCGAGACCACCGCCAGAGCCAGAGTGGTGTTTAAGTCGGCGTTGGCTCCGCGCAGGAGTGGCAAGAAAGCTTCTTTGCCGCCCTTCAGCTCGTGAAAACCAATGGTTCCAACCCCGGGGATCAGCCCCATCCAGTTGGCGGTGACGATAAAGATGAAGAAAGTGGCGATGAGCGGAAATATTTTCCGAGCCACGGTTTTGTTTTCCAGGATTTCGTCGGTCAGGTTCAGGAGATACTCCACAATCATTTCAAAGAAGTTCTGAATACCCCCGGGTACCAGTTTGGGTCGACGGCCGGCCAAATAGCCCAAGATGATCAAGATTAAAACAGCCGCCCAGGTCATCAGTAAACTGTTAGTGACCGGCAGTCCTAGAAATGAACCGATTTTTTCCGCCGCGAGTGATATTTCCATGTTTCCAATGTTGATACCACACGGATTTTACACACGGATTGTCACGGCTTTGTTCTTACCGTGTTTATCCGTGTCTTGACCCGTGTAGTTTCTTCCTATAAATCTTTTGCTGCCTCAATGGCTTCTCTGACCACTTTTCTAAGATAGAAAAATGTGATGATGACGGCTAGAACAATGCCGATGATGGTGAGAGTGTGGCCGGTGCCGAACTTGCTGTCCAGATAGCGCCCCAAAAGCCCTAAACCGACCAAAGGAATGGCCACTCCGTAACCGATTTTGCCGAACAACGACAACGAAAAAAGAAGCGCTTTCTTCATACTCATTCTCAATAATTCTTAGCCCTTCTAGCTTCAGGCTAGCAAATAATACCCCGAGCGTCAAGACCCCCGGGACTTGACAAAAAACACCTCGAGGGAGGTGCTTTTTGTCATTCTTGAGCGAGTCATCGAGTGAAGGATCTAGCCCCGCGAATTTATCCGAATGATGACAGTCTTCCCTTATTTACTCTTGAGTCCAGCCTTTAGGCTGCTATTAGACTAAAGGCTGTTCTCAATACACACTTGAGACCACCCTTTAGGGTGTAAACGATCTCCTTAGAACCGAAAAGGGCCATCCGATGTTCTGGATGGACCCTTCAGTTCGTGACGACAGTCTGTCGTCGCTCCCGCGCCCCTACGAGCGTAGTCTGAATACTCTGTGCAGCCTTTGCCGCCTGTTTCCTGATCTTGCGACCTCCAGCCACTGCGAGCACCTTTGCACACGAGGCGCAAACGTACCCATGGTTCCCGAGTTTCGGCCGGCAATGCTCGCAACCGGTTGACTTGCAGATTGCGCACGCCCGCAGCTCGGCCCTTGCATGAGCGCAAGTCCCGCAGGTCATATCTACCACGAGCCTCACCTCCAAGGATGCCCTCAAACGATTCCGAGAGCTGGGCTGATCCGCTTCTGGCGGAGCAATCCGGCTCTCACAAGATATTCTTCGAACGAAGTGAGAAATCCTATTCAACTTAATAGTTCTTTCCGTCAGTTGGCGGATCAAATGATAACAGACATCCCCTATAAAACGCAAAATCCTGTACCACATGGTCAGGACTGGTGTAAACAATTAAAATGTGCACGCTTAATTGCTTACATCAGCCTCCCCATTTGTTTTTTGATACGGTGATTATACATACACCAAATACTTTACACTTGTTCTAATCACTTTGTCAATAGCCAGTCACCCGCTTGATTATTTTAGGCGGTCGTCATCCCGATCGAATTATTCTTTTTATTTGTCATCCTGAGCGAGTCATTGAGCGAAGGATCTAACGAAGCGAATTTAATTTTTGATAATTGACACATCTGCACCGCCCCGACTTGCGTCGTCGGGGCGGTGCACGGATCTTGGTCCCCCTTACGGCTTGATGCCCCGCAGAGAGAGGTGGAGTTTGAGTAAGCGGCCCAGCGGCCTGATCTCGTCGGCAGGGATCCAAACTACCCCGAGCTCGCGGCGGGAACGGAGAAAACGAATACGGTAGACAGGCACAAAGTACTCGGCCTGCTCCTTTCCACATGGTCCGTACTCGTCTCGGGGAGAACAACGGCCAAACACGACTGTGGCCATTAGCCCTGATTGACCGGCAATCTCCTTGGCCTGTTGCCTGACGTTTCCCAGAGACAGCATTCTAGTAATTCTCATACCGATAAGCCTCCTGTCAGTTCTTCGACACATCTCTCGGCCGGGATAATTATTTTGGAATAATCATTTCCGACAGAGAGTTAGCGACGAGCTAAAACTTGACCTCAAAATCCTTGAGTCCACCCTTTAGGGTGTTGAGAAACAAGCTAAAAGTTTAGGCTCTAGTTTATTGAGACCAGCCTTTAGGCTGGAACACGCTAAAGCGTGGTCTCAAGTTCCGTTGAGCACAGGCTTTAGCTTGCTAATTGTCAAAGTACTAAAAAACCCCGCAAGAACGGGGCTGATGTAAACTACAAAAGACCTTAAGCCTTTTAGCTTACATCAGCCTCCTTTTCGAGGAAGAGTTTACCAAGTGATGATATTTGTTACTCATATCGCTCCATATTTACAAGGCTACCATACAAAAAAAGAAAATCAAGACCCTATGCCCGCAAGACTCATTTATTCAAAAATATTCCGGCGAGTTCGGTAGCTTCGTTGAGATTTTTAACCCAATTAACCTCCTTTTTTCGCCACCAGGTCAGTTGGCGGCGGGCGTAGTCGTGTTCGGCAAATTTGAACCGTTGGACCATTTCGTCAAATACTTTGCCCGAGGTCGGCGCGTCGAGACCGTTTACCAAAAAATAATTCGTCATAACCCGAAAATCCAGCCCCAGACTCAAAAACCAATCGGCCATTTCGGGATCGATACCACTTTTTAACGCAGGGGATTTCTCACTCCGTCCGAAATGACGAGACCTTTGGACTTTAGACTTTGGCTCCGCCCGTAGGCTCCGCCCGGAGGGACTTTGGACTTGCAAGAGCTCCTTGATCTCCTCCAACATCCCTTGCCTGAAACGCAGATCAGCCCGTTTGTCGATTCGCTCGTAAAGCTCCTGCCGGGGGATGTCCGAGGCTAAAGCGTATACATTATATATAGGCTCGCCACGCTCAGCCTCCTCCCCCGCTTGAGCGCGTTCAATAGCACGGATGAGACGGCGAGGATTGTTTGCATCAAGTCCTGAGTCCGGAGTCCTAGAGTCCAAAAGTCCAAAAGTCTGGTCATCCTGAACTTGTTTCAGGATCTCCTGCAACTCAGCCAAAGATTTATTTTCTAATTCCAGTCTAGAATATATCTTAATTTTTGATCTATATTTTTGATATTTGGTATTTGATATTTGATATTTCGGCGCGAGTTGGAAACCTTCGACGAGCGCCGACGCGTACAACATCGTCCCGCCGACGATGATCGGTAATCTGCCGCGGGAAATGATCTCGTCAATCTTTTCTTTAGCCAATTTCAACCAATCAAACATTGTGAACCTCTCCCCAGGCTCGCAAATGTCGATCAGCCACTGCGGTATTCCCTCAACAATCCATGGCATACCAATCTGAGTATTCGATTTATTCGATTCGTGCCTAAAGACAGTCTTGCTAGGCGTATGAAGACTGTCTTTAGGCACATTCGATTCATACTTTTGCCTGCCTCGCGTAGCCTTGGCGAAGTGGGGTACTTTTGTGGTGTTTTTTGTACTTTCGTGAGGAGAACCCTCGGCACCTTCTTTTCCCGAACTAATATCCAGCCCTCGGTAGACTTGCCGAGAGTCCGCCGATACGATCTCGCCGCCAAATTTCTTGGCCAGCAAAACCCCCAAGGCCGTCTTCCCCGACCCGGTCGGACCGACTATGCAGATGATTTTTGGCTTTTGCATATTTAAATAATGCCCTATTTAACCGCTTGAGCGGGTCGGCAGAAACCAACCCGCTCCAGTTCCTCAATCCTCCGAGGGAGAGAATCCGCCTACTTCCCGCGGCAGCTGGCGGCGTCCTTCTCGTCTTCCGACCTGAGCTTCTCGTAAAGCCGAGGTAGATGCTTTGAAGCTACTTCAAAGACCAGGCCCTCGGCAAGCACGATCATGTTGCTGTAAACATAGTCAACATCCGGCCCCTCCAGACCGCAGCGCCACTCCCAGGCTTTGTCGGTGCAGGTGAGCACGATCACCGGTGGCCTGAGTAGCTTGGCTGCCTCGTCCTTCTTGAGCGTCAGGACCACCGCCTGCCCGAACCGTTCCTTGAACCAGCTCATGGCAGACTCGCAGGCGTACCTGAGCTCCTGAAACCGGTACTCCTCAAGCAGATCTTCGAACAGCTTCAGTCCTGCAGAGTCGAGTTCGTAGTCCGGCAGCAGCTCACATCTGGGGTCAGGGTGGAACAGCTCCTCAAGTGTACCGGATCCATCCTTACATTGAACGGGGATCCAGGAGAAACGGCCCACGTATGTGTCCCGACATTGCTTCAGTGTCTCGTATCGCGCGAAGTCGGAGAACTGACCCCTCCGGTCGAGCCCCCACTCTGTTTTCTGTTCGTCGGTCAAGACGGCATCGACAGCTCGCAGGAACAGTCTCCAGTTCAGTTCCCTGAGGGTGATGATCAGTCTGACCAGGATCTTGAGTTGTAAAGTCGGACTCCAGACATAGTCCATCGGATTGCCTCCGGTAATCAGCGTTGATGGCTGGCATTTACTTTGTAACACAGACCGGACTTGAACTCAAGAAGTTTTTTAGGATTTGATCTTAAAAAATATCTCCTCCGGATACGCGGAAAAGACATTTAATCTTAGCTTGTAGCGAAATGTAGCTTGTTCCGTCATTCTGAACGCAGTGAAGAATCTCTAAAGTATGGGGATAGATCCTTCGCAAGCTCAGGATGACAAATTTGAGCTCAGGATGACAGACATCAGCTTAGGATGACAAAATATCATGAGAAAGGATACAAACTAAATTTCTAATGAGATAATAGTCGTGAGTAGGCGAACCTGCTAGCCCGCCCACGGATCACTCGCCGCCGTTTTTGATCTGGAAATGGCCGTCTTCCCCGACCGCCACAGTGATCGGTTCACCCGATCGCCGGCGAACGTATCTGGTCACCGCCTTGGCAACCAATTTTCTAGTCTCAGATTCCCCTGTCCCCCAGGGGATCATGGCGCCATTGAATCGATCTCCGTTGTCATCCACCATAACTACCAAATGTCCGTGAGGTTTGGTCAGAACTTCCCACGGCGCGAGCTCAGGGTACCTTTTCCCTCCTTTCGGACCTACCGTTTCGAGACATGCCAAGAAACGGTAAGAACGAGGCAGCCTTTTCATCAGGCTGGTTGCTTCTTTGCACAACTGATGTAGCCGATGCCTCTCCACGGCAGCACCTCCTTTGGGGTTATAGAGTTTATAACACAAACACACCTTGAACTCAAGCCGGATTCACTTTACAATGGGGCTAGATCGTTCCCAGTAGACCACGCTTTAGCGCGACAAAAACAGGCTAAAGGCCTGGGCTACAATTAATCTAGGAGCTCACCCTTCAGGGTGTTCCAGCCTGAAGGCTGTACTACATTAGTACCCCCATGATCAATATCAAAAACCTCAGCAAAAGCTTCGGCAAGACAAAAGTGCTGGATAAGGTTAGCCTCCGAGTCAAGAGAGGCGAGGTTTTGGGATTCTTGGGTCCCAACGGCGCCGGTAAAACCACCACTCTAAAGGCCATTGTCGGCTTAGTTTGGGCGACCGAAGGCGAAATTGTTATAAACAATTTAGAATCAAAAAATATCCAAAGCCACCGGCATCTCGGCTATATGCCGGAGGATCCGTATTTTTACGAGTACCTGACCGGACGGGAGTTTCTGGTCTTCGTGGCCGAGTTGCAAAAGATCAATAAAAATAATGCTAAAGAGCAGGCTGATGAGCTACTCGGACTCGTTGGCCTCGGCGATGAAACAAAAAAGTATGTCCGCAACTATTCCAAAGGTATGCGCCAGCGGCTGGGTATCGCCCAGGCTTTGGTTGGCGATCCGGAGATTCTACTACTCGACGAACCGCTTGACGGCCTCGACCCAATCGGCCGCTCGGAGGTCAAAAACATCCTACTCGATCTCAAAAAACAGGGCAAAACCATACTGATCTCAAGCCACATCCTGGCCGACATCGAAGAGCTCTGCGACCGAGTGGCGATTATTAACAAGGGTAAAATCATCAAATCCGGCAAAATCTCCGACTTTATTAAAAAAGGCCAGTCTTTAGAAAAAGCTTTTGTTAAATCAATTACTAACCAAGAAAGGAGTAAACGATGACCGAGCAATTTACACCGCCTGAGGCAAAAAATCAGGTAACTAAGAACACGGTTATTGCTGCTTACCGACCTTTTATCGAAGCAGGCACAACAAATCCAGATGATTTGGATCTGGATGATCCAGAAGTGCAAAAGGCGAATCAGCTCTATGACCAGTGGCAAGATCAAGTTAAAAACTCCGCAAACGGTCCGGAGGCTAAAATACGGGCTGATTTAGAAATTACGATGTTTTACGTCGATGCTGGTTTCACTGATCCAGATTACCTAGAAGAAGTTGCAAATGATTTTCTTGACCAGGATTTAGAAAACGCGTCTGAAGATCCAGATAACCCAGAAAGAGTCGAAACTCGACGTCAAATTGAATATGCTCGAGAGAGAATCCACGCAATGTTGGACGATTAGTAAGAGTAGCAGATTCCTTGGGGCACTCATTCTTGTATTTTTGATATTTAATTTTTGATTTTTAATTTATGTCTGTAATTACCACTATAGCCAAAAACACCTTCAAGGAGACCGTCCGGGACCGGATTTTTTATGCAATTCTAATATTGTCCGTGTTGTTCATCCTCGGCACCACCCTCTTCGGCTCGATCTCGCTGGGGCAGGACAGCAAAATAATCACCGACTTCGGCTTGGCCGGTATTTATTTATTTTCGATCGTTATCGCCATCTTTCTCGGCACGAATCTGATTTACAAAGAGCTGGAGCAGAGAACCGCCTATATAATCTTGTCCAAAGCGGTAACCCGTACCCAGTTTCTGGTCGGCAAGTTCCTAGGTCTGGCCGAAACCATGCTGGTGGCCAACCTGATAATGGCCCTGGTCTACATCCCGCTTATCTGGGTCGTTTCCCACGCCTTCCCCGGCGTGGCGCTTTTGGCAGTTGGCTTTCAGCTACTGGAAACCTGGGTCTTTGTGGCGCTGACAATACTATTTTCAACCTTCGCCTCGCCCGTTGCTTCCGCCATCTACTCGATCATCGTTTTTATCATCGGCCACGCCGTCGGAATTTTGCCCGATGCGGCCAAGAAAGCCTCGCCGGCCTTGGCTTCATTTTACAAAGCTCTTTACTATGTCTTGCCGAACCTGGAGAAGTTTAACATTCGTCTGGAGGCTTCCCACGCTCTAGCTATCCCGCCTTATCTGATAGTTTTTGCCGGACTCTATGCTCTGATCTTTATCGCTCTTTTCCTGATGCTGGCGGCCATTGCCTTAACGGCCCAAGACATTTGACCACCGAAGGTGGAAATTTTAAACTCCAAATCCTAGATTCTAATAAAATTTCAAAAAACTAAACCTCTTGTAGCTCTGAATTTTGAGTTTTGAATTTATTTAGAGTTTAGTTTTAGTATTTAGAATTTAGAGTTTTTAAACTCAAATAGATAAATGAAAAAGCATTATTTAATAATCATAATACTTTTATTACTCACGGCTGTCGTTCTGACCCAGCTTGGTTTTGATAAGCAAAGCAAAGCTTTCAAAGCTTCGGCCGCCTACCAGCCACTGGTGGCCTCAAGCGATACGCTTAAGAAACTCAATCTGGGACTTCAGGCAGCTTTGTCGGACTATTTCTGGCTTCAAGCGATTCAATACTACGGCGGAGACAGGGCTGATCACAATTACCAAAAACTGGCCGATTATCTGGACCTCGCCACTGAGCTCGACCCGAAGTTCAGCTACCCCTACGCTTTTGCCGCCCTGATCTTACCCTCTGAAAAGATCGATCAAGGATATGCGATAGCCCGAAAAGGCATCGACCGCCGGATTCCGGACTGGCAGATTGCTTATTATCTGGCCGCTTCTTATCATATTTATAAGCATGACAAACCCGAGGCCGCCAAATATTTCGATTTGGCCGCCCGCACTCCCGGGGCCCCGTCCGAACTTCAAACCGTCTCCGCCGCCTACAGCGCCAAGCCCAACGCTCGGCAAACCGCTCGAGCCATCTGGCAGGCTATTTACGATAGTTCCTCCGATGAATTGACCCGCGGCCGCGCCAAAAATTACCTCTACTTCTACCAGCTTCTCGACTTGTTTGATCAATCATCAACCGTCTACAAACAAAAAAACGGCCAGTGGCCGAAGCAGTTGAATGATTTGGTTAATGCCGACATTTTAAGGTCCGTGCCAGAGAATCCCTTTGGCCTCTCACTCACTTTCGATGCCGACGGCAGAGTGGTGATAGAGTAATCGATGAAATAATAATTGTCATGCTGAATTTATTTCAGCATCCCATCATAAAAAGCGGAATCTCGGAACAGGCCTGCCCCGTACCACGATACGGGGTTCGGGATGACGAGCTAAATAAGATTGCGTCATTTCGAACGAGTCAGCGAGTGAGAAATCCTATGGTTAGTCTGTAGCCTTTCTTATGATATTTTGTCATCCTTAAGCTTGATTTTGTCATCCTGAGCTTGCGAAGGATCTATTCCACAGGTAGAGATCCTTCGCAAGCTCAGGATGACGGAACAGGCTACAGACTACGGACTCAATTTGCTAATTTCAACAGTTCTCTCAACTTCTTGATCTGCGCGGGCAGGTCGGTGTTTAGATTCAGGGTAGCGAAGGTTTGATCGTTGTAACTTTTGAGCATCGGGGTCAAAAGATCCCGAACCGCCTGCTTTCGGCCGGTTTTTAGATACAATTCTGTTAATGAAATATAGTAGTTTGGGTTATTCTTTGGGTCGTTTTCGATCGCTTTCAGATATGAATCGATAGCCAAAACATCATTGCCGGCCGCTTCGACGATCCGGCCGCGAGTGAAAAAAAACGGGGCAGAAACGGGATAAAGCGAAAGCGCCCGATCAATCTCGGTCTCGGCTTTGGCATTATTATCCCGCGCATAATCAATTTGTGCCAAGTAATAGTCCGAGCGCGGATTTTCATTTAGAAAATTGATACTGGCCGAAAACTTGGCATAAGCCCCGCTGTAATCCCCGGCCAGCAACAGTTCCTTACCCTGGCTATAATTTCTAGCAGAATAATAGTTGAATACGGCAAAAACGGCCAGAACCAAACCGGCAATCGGCCAAAAAAATACCGTCCAATCTGATTTCACATCTTCTTTCCGACCGGTCACACTGCCTGCGGCCAGACCGGCCAGCATGAAGAATAATAAAAACAGCGCCGGATAGGATAAGTCGACATCGACAGTCGAGTGGATCAAAAGTCCCAAAAGGGCTAAATAAATTGCCAAATTGGCGCCGTTTGATCTCGATAACGTTCTGATTGGTATTATTATCAATAGCAGACTAAATATTATTAAGATTAAAAAGCCGAATACTCCCGTCTCGGCCAGTGTTTCCAGATAAAAGTTATGGGTATTTTTAGCATAATCGACCGGAGTCTTTTGATAGCGCGGGTAGACATCGCCAAAAGTGGCCGGCCCCGAACCTACAAGTTTGTGATCATGGAAAATATCGAGTGCCCCCCGCCAATATTTGACCCGAGTCAAGGAGTTGGCCGAACCGTCGGAGGCGGTTTGAAGCGAGCCAGATCTGAGCTGGAAACCATTTTGCCTCAAATGGCTAAGGCCGAAAGTCAGAAGTGAGGTGACAACGATGAAGAGAGCAACTTTAACCTGCCAACCTTTTTTTAATTTATGCCAGAGTTGCCAAATTAGGATCAGGATCAAAGGCGCCAGGCTTAAATAAGCCCCCTTGGAGTAGGTTAAGATTAAGGTCGACAAGATGATCGAGACCCCGAGAACCAGCAGGTACCTGAATCTTTCGCCGATCCACAAAAGATACAAACCGGCGATAATCGAAACTAGCAGAAACGCCGCCAGCGGATTCGGCCAGTAAAATGTCCCCGACATCCGGATAAACTCCGAGGGCAGGGAGCTGACCAGATAATTGAATATGGCGATCAGGCTTTCTACCAGTCCTAGAGCAAATAATGCGATAACGATAATGTCCAAGTGTTTTTTGGTCAGAACCAATCGGCTGATAATCTGGTAAATAAGCACCAAGGCCAGCAGGTAAAAACTTTGGACCAGACTTTCGTAGCGGAACTGTGAGAAAGCGGCGCTGATGAATGAGACGGCAACCAGCCCGAAAGGAAGATACAACAAGATACGATTTTTATGCCCGCCTTTTTGAGATCTTTGGATTAAATAGAACTGTATTGAGAGCGGTAGCGCCATTAACATAATCAGCACAACCCCCAAAACCGTTCTGCCTCCGGAATCAAACACCAGATAGGCAAGAAGCGCGAGGGTGATGATTGGAATAGCACTCGTTCTTGTTTTCATCAGACCGATTATAACACAAAAAAAGCCCCGCCGATTTTTGAGAGTTGCGGGATTTTTTTTGTCACAACCTGTGAACCTTTTATCATGGACGATGACAGTCTTTGCAGCCTTAAAAAGACTGTCATCGCTACTGTGTTATTTCTGTGTCTGTTTATCTTTGATTTTTTTGATCCCAAAAACACTTCTGCCCGAAACCGGCATCGGACGTTTTTCCTTTTTCTCGGCTTCCTCGAGAAGTTTTTCCTCGATTTCTTCCAGTTCCTCTTCCTCTGGCTTCTCTGCCATAACTTTTACCCCCTAAACACCTCGTTGCCTTCGCGGACCGGCCCCAAGATCTTCACCCCGACCTCGTCGCCGGCCTTGGCCTCGTCGATGTCCTGGTGGTCAATTTGCATTGAATCGACACTTAAGTTTTGGGCTTCGCCCTTCTTGTTGCGAATCTCTACCGACTCGCCTTTTTTAAGAGGTTTGTCGAGTTTGATTATTGCCACTCCGATTTTGTCGAAGTAGTGAATAACCTCACCAATTTTCTCATCCTCGGCCATATTACTCCTTTGTGATTAATCTGGCCCTGTTATTATTTTGTGAATTGAAAAGTGGAGAGGATTTGACTCTGGGTTTCAGAGATATCTGATTTAGCAGAGGCCCAGTCAAAGACTATCGAGAATAGATTACTATTATTGAGTATTAACTCTGCCAAATAACTCGGATCCGCCTGAATTACAATTTCTGTGAAATTTTCTCCGTTAAGATCAACGATTTTACTGCTGTCGGTTTGACCGGCAGCAAGCCTGGTATTGATCCAACTCTTTATTGTAGTCTCTTTTTCTTTGTTAACAATGACTTGGTCAAAATAGTGGACACTACCTGGACCTGGCCAAATTTTTGAGCTGTTTGGCTGATCAGATTTTACGGAAACAATTCTTTGGGACAAACTTGCCGAGGCCCCCTCTTCAACTGTCCACTCCTTAGGATATTTGAATCTAAACCCATATGTAGTGTTTGTATAAGTTTTCCAATTTGTGGTGGGATCGGTGGTGGTTGATGCGGTGGCGGTAGTTGTGGTTGATGTGGTGGTTTTCTTCAGGTTTGAGATTTGGGTTTGCAGGTCTGAGATCTGGGAGTTGAGGGAGTTTTTATCAGTCGTGGCCTGTTTATTTAAAAAGTAATAAACCCCGCCACCGGCAACGCCGGCAGTAAGGATGACGCTAATGATGACCGTCCAAAAAGTTTTCATAGAAGCTCCCTTTTGATTTTAATATTTGTGTCTTAATTTTACTCGAAAATAATTTTTATGGCAATTACACAAGGGATTGGGGGGAATTAAGGCGGTTCATAGTCATTACCCCTGACCCACTTTAGATCCCATAATACCCCTTGCACTCACTTCCCAAGGATCTCTCTGACTTTCTTTTCAAACTCCTCATCCCTCCTTACATCTTCTTCCTTGGCCAATTTGTATCTTTCATTTACAGACATCGCCCCGTCCTTCAATCGTTTCTGTTGCAAAGCCTCCATCTGGTTGTGGAGCATTTTCCCTTCCCCCTTGGACAAAAAAATGGCTCGATCGGCCAATTCGATATCACCCAGCCCATCTTTGCGACATTTCTCGAAGTCTCCCAAAAGCTCCTCACCCGAGCCTTTGGAGAATCCCAAGAAGTCAATGTATTGCTTAGTCTCGGAGCGAGAATATCCCTCTTCAATGTTTCGTACCTGCGACCGTGCCGAGCGGAGCATATGGTCAGCGGTATCGGCCATTTTCTGACCGGTTTTGGGGTGAAACTTCGGCAGAGTTTGGACGTATCTTTCCGTTAGATCAAATATTTCATTGGCCTGTTGCCAAGTACGAAGATTTTTGTAGCCCAGAGGATTTCGTTTTACATACATTTTCCCTCCCTAATTTATTTTAAGGGATGTTAAGGGTTTTTATGGGAGCTAAACCCCCTAAGTTCCCCTATGCCCCCCTAGGCTCCCTCACATCCCCTATAATTTTCTGGTGCCGAGAGGGAGACTCGAACTCCCACAGGTTTTACCCCGCTGGCTCCTAAGGCCAGTGCGTCTACCAATTTCGCCATCTCGGCTTATTTATTTCTCTTGTAAATGTCATCCTGACGGAGGAAGGATCTTTCAAAGATTCTTCGCTAGTCGCTCAGAATGACAGACTTGGTATGGTTTCAACAAATTAACACTTTACAAACTTTATAAACTTTCTACTTTCAACTATAGTGTCGCTTTGCTGCGTAACTTTTCGATGGTTGCCGGACCAATGCCTTTTACTTTATCTAGCTGATCAATTGAAGTAAATGGTCCGTTGGCTGTGCGGTAATCGATAATTCTCTGGGCATAGACCGGACCAATCCCGGGTAAAGAGTCCAATTCGGATAACGAAGCCGTGTTAATGTTGACCATGCCCGATGCTGTCGAAGCGCCAGCCACTTTCCCGCTTGAATCGCTGGTTGATGGGGTTGCCGCCGCTGGTGCGGCCGGATCGGAGACCGCGGCTTTTTGGTCTTTCAATTCTCGAATCTGTCTTTGCAGATCGTCGATCCTCTTGTCCGCTTCGGCCGGATTGTTGCTTAGTGAACTCGTATCGGATTTCCCGGCCACAGACAGTTTCCACGCCAAGACCCCGCCGCTGATCAAGATCAGAACCACCAACGACAAGCCGACAATCAACCGATGTCTTTCGATCCGGTCCCACATTCCGAAATCTCCCCAGATCCGTCCATCATTCCAGACTTGATCCGGAATCCCATCAAAGAAATCCGGGATCCTGAAACAAGTTCAGGATGACTTGTTAAAATGTTTTCTCTATCTGTGCTTAATCTGTAAATGATGTCTGTGTTGGCCTACTCAAATGAATTATTCTAAATGTGCTTCTCCGAACTTCTCGCCAAGTTTTTCTCGCAGTCCCGGCCAGGACGACAGACTCGGATTCAAGGTCAGTGTTTTCTTGGCCGCTTCACGCGCTTCCTCTAGTAGAAATATATCAGAAACCCAGTCTAGCCTCAAGTCACCGAAGCCCGATTGCTCTTTGCCGTAAATAACTCCCGGTCCACGAAGCTCCAAATCAATCTCCGCCAACTTAAACCCGGAAGCATGCGTTTCCATAGCTTTCAAGCGTTTGATGTTTTCCGGACGAGGGCTGGATGACATTAATAAACAGTAAGATTGATGCTCCGCCCTACCGACCCGGCCGCGGAACTGGTGTAACTGAGCTAGGCCGAATCTTTCGGCATTTTCGACCATCATCACACTGGCATTCGGCACATCGACACCTACCTCGACCACCGAGGTACTGACTAATATATCTAGTTTGCGACTGGTAAATTCATTCATCACTACTTCTTTCTCCTTGGGCTTGAGTTTCCCGTGCATTAGCCCAATCTTTAAGTCCGGAAATACCTGTTCTTTGAGTCTTTTCTGTTCCGCTACCACTGTTTTCCGATCTAATTCGGGTAAAGCCAGTCTTTGCTCCTTTTGCAAAGACTGTCTTTGCCCACCTTGCTCCTGATTTTCCTCGATCAAGGGGCAGACAATGAACACTTGTCTCCCCAACTTTACCTGATCCCTAATGAGGTCATAAGCTTTTTCACGATCACGATCGGCAAAAACCTTAGTCTCGATTTCTTTACGCCCTTTCGGCATCTCATCGATGACCGAAACATCCAAGTCGCCGTAAAGCGTCAGCTGCAGCGTTCTTGGTATTGGTGTGGCGGTCATCGAAAGGAAGTGAGCTTGGATTCCTTTGTCCTCATTTGTCATCCCGGACTTGATCCGGGATCCAGTGGCTTTTGATGATTTCTGGATTCCAGCTTTCGCTGGAATGACAGGATGAGGGGCTGGAATGACGTTCCTGGAGCTTGTCATTCTTTGTATCTTTGCCCTCTGCTCGACTCCGAACCGGTGTTGTTCATCAACCACCACCAGCGCCACCTTTTCATGATTAAAAGTATCTTCTAGTACCGCATGGGTACCAACCAGGAGGTCACATGTCTCAAAAACATGGTTCAATTGCTTCATTGTTTTATTGTTTTTGTCCGTCATCCCGGACTTGATCCGGGATCCAGTAGTTTTCTTCGTCTGGATTCCTGCTTTCACAGGAATGACAGAAAGTGATGTTTCCTTTCTAGAACTTGTCGCCAGGCCAACACTGATGTCGTATTTAGCCAAAATTTCTTGAAAGGTGTTGTAATGTTGAAAAGCCAATACTTCGGTTGGCGCCATGACGATGACTCGGTAACCGGCCTTTATGACCGCATAGGCTGCCATAGCCGCCACCACCGTCTTGCCGCTACCGACATCACCATTGAGCAGCCGATTCATCGGAGGAATCCAGTCCAAAGTCCTAAAGTCCGGAAGTCCGGAAGTCTTCCCTCTTGGACTCTTGGACTCTTGGACTCCGGACTTAGTTTGACCCCTTAGGTCAAGCAAGATTTGCCAAGCCGCCCTTTTTTGGGCAGCGGTTAGTTTAAACGGCAACTGGTCGACAAAACTTACCAGCTCTTTGTTATCAATCTTGACCCGTACCGCCTTTTGCTCCCGACGTTGTTGTCGAAAAATTTGCGTTTGCAGAGCCGTTAAATAGAGTTCGTCAAAGGCTAGGCGCCGGCGCCCCGACCCAACCTCGGCCATTTTGGCCGGTTGGTGGAGAAACCTCAGGGCTTGCTCGATATTCACCAGCTTAGCTTGAGTTTTTATTTCCTCGGGCAAATATTCTCTGGCGCTGTCAACTGACGACAGACAACCGACTACTAACTTGTTTAGGTATTTACTGTTGACGTTTTTTGTTTCCGGGTAAATGGGTACGATCTTCGGCTCGCGGCTGAAGTCCGGACTGTTGAGAGACTTAATCGAGCCGGAATAGTCATAGTTAATTTTACCGTAAAAATAGAGTTCCTCGCCGTTTTTAAAGGTGTCTTTGAGGTAGGGCTGGTTGAAGTAGACAACTTTGATCGAGCCTGAATGATCCGATACCAAAAACTCGACGATGGCCATCCATTTCCGCGGCGTGCGTTTGATGCTGAGATCCGATATTTTTCCTTTAATAACGACAAGATCGCCGATGCGGGTGGATTTGATCGGGACCGTTTGCGAGTAGTCAATGTAGGTCCGCGGCAGATGGTACAAAAGATCGGCCGGAGTTTCTATTTCCAGCCTTTTTAATTTCTCAGCCAGCTTCGGCCCCACACCTTTTAGGTATTGGATGGGTGAATCAAGTTTGAGAGCGGTCATGGCTAAATGATAGCAAATATCACCCAAACAAAAAACCGCTGTCTAAGCGGAAATCACCAAACACAGCAACAACTAGGCCAGTTTTAGCTGTTTTTTCATATCAGCGACTTGCTTTTCGATTCTATCCGTTCGGTAAACACCGGCCAGTCGTTCATCGTCAAGTCTCCTTAACATGCCTGTATGACTATCCAGAATGTCTTTGACCCAATTCATATCTTTAGAAAGCTTGTTGATCTTGGCATCTTGTTGGTCGAACCTGTCGTTAATGTCTTCAAATCTAGAATCGATTTTCTCGAATCTAGCATCAATTTTCTCGAATCTAGCATCAATTTTCTCAAATCTAGCATCTTGTTCCTCAAACTTTTCCGCGACCATTTGGCGGAAATCCGATATCACCTCAAGAATTTGTTCAAATTCAGTCTTTTTCATGGACCCAAATTATATCACAACCCGTCCAAACCTTGTCAAATGTCGCGACCTGCCGTCAAATTATGGCGTCGTCGGTGCCGGTGCCGGTTGTCCGGTGTCGGGCGAGGGCGGGGCCGGTTGGGCGTTCGGATCGACCGGTACAGCGCCGGTGCCGACAAGAATGTGAGCTTGCCAGGGCACGTAGTGGCTGACAAAAGTATTTTTGTGTAACTGTTGGCCATTTAACACCACTGTATAGACAAACGAGGCCGTCGCGCCGTCGTGGGCTTTCTCGGTCTGCTTGGTCTCTCCAGCCGGCAGCGTATCGGTGTTTTCCATAATCGGCGGGTCGGGCGGGGTGATATTGGAAATAACCGGAGCGGTCATGGAGATCGTACGGTCGTCCTTGGTACCATAGAATTCAAAGGTAATGTTGTTGCCGACGACTTTCCCCTGAATCAAAATATAGCCCGAAGTATCGTTTTTAAATTTAAAGTCCGGCGCCGGATCATAAATGGTGGCATCCATGCCGACCGGCGGTTCGTAGTAGGAAACGCGATAACTGTGATTTTGCCGCGCCACAATGTCAAGGCCGGCATTTAGAGCCGCTCGAAATAGCGTAGTCGAGACTTGGCACAAGCCGCCGCCGAACTCAGGCACGGTTTTATTGTTTTTGATAACCAGCTCCGGTAGAAAACCGTTCGAGGCGTCTATCTTCCCGAGTCTGCTCAAAGCGGAAAATGTATCCCCGGGTTTGATTAGTGCCCCGCTGATCAGCCTGGCGCCAACGGTAATATTGGAAACACGATTTTTCGGTGATCCAGTAAAACTGGTGGTGCCGGAGCTAATGAGATCTTTTAGTCCCAGACTTGATAATGTTTCTTGGGTTATGGACGGTTTGCCGATGGTGTAGCTGATGGCCAAAGTCTGAGCGTTTGGTTGCCCGACGCCGTCGATTCGAGACCTTAGCAGGGCCAAGATCTTGCCGATGGTCGCGTCGTAATCGACGCTGATGCCGTCACTGCTGGCCTGAGTTACGGTCACTACGCCGTTAACTACGGCTAAATTGGCGTCGTGCGGTTGAGTGTTGATTAGGGGTGAAATGGTTAAAAGGTAGCTGTTTATTTTGTCTCGATCGAAGTCTACCAGCAAATTGCTTCCGTCGGGCTTGGTAATAATCCAACTGCCGAGGGTGTTGACATCGAGTGTAAATTGCTGGTTCCGGTAGGTTAAGGTCAGACTGCCGTCAGCCAAAATTGATTCCGCAGCCCTCTTCGCTTGTTGCGCACTCTCAAGCGACACCTGAGGCAGTTTGTCTCTAACCACCAGAGCGATATTTATGTTTTTGATCTGATCAAAACAGCTGAAAACATCGGATTTGAGTTTATCCCGATCGAGCCGGCGGCCGGGCGCCCGAGCCGTTAACAGAGTTACTTGGCCCCCGGAGATGCCCAAGGTATAATCCTTTTCGGGTTGGTCCAGATCTTTGGCTATGTTGTCCATTTTTGCCTTAAACGCTTCCTGATCGTAGCTATAAACCGCAGGCTGTGTCTGATGGACTATTATCGCTCTCAGACGCAACCAATAATCGTTTAGGCTGTTGCCTCGGGCATAGCTAAATATATTCTGGGCAGTCGATTCCGGATTGTAGGCCAAAGAGATCTCGGCCGCTTTTAACCGGTAGGTTTTATCGTTGTAGTTTAAGTCGATATCTTGTCCCAAAAAATCGGCGGCGGCACTTTTGACCCGGCCGGTCACTTGAGCCTGATCTTGGCCAGCAAATGTCAAGCTACCGGTTCTGAGGCCGTAATAGACTTTGTTATGAAATATTAGGCTGTAAGCCGTAAATCCCAGAACTATTAAAATCACGAAAGCCGCCAGAAAAATACCGGTTATCTGAAATGAACGTAAAATCCGTTTCAGCCGGCCGAGCTCTTTCTTGATGTCGTTTTTGTAATCGTTGACTTTGGGCATAATTGATAATTCAAAAGTCAAAAGTCAAAATTGCAAGTATTAATTATTAAATTTTGAATTGAAATTTTTACTTTTGACTTTTGACTTATTTTCCCCCATCACTGCAATCACTTCTTTGTACATTTTGATTCTGGCTTGGATGGCTTTCATTAAGTCGCCGTTGGCCTTTTTTTCTTTGGTTACCTGAGACAGACCCTCCAGCTTCACAACCTCGCGTCGTTGTTTGGGGATGTGCTTGGCAATCAGAAGGTCGGCGCCGTAACGGCTGTCGCTGATTTTCTGCAGGTCCGGCAAACACGACTTCCAAACCGCCCGCTGACCGGAGATAAGCGGAGAAAAGCGATTGGCGATCTTGGTCCCGGTATCGTGAGACAAATCCTTCAGAGTAAAAACTCCCAGAACCAGATCGGCCTCCTTCGTAAATATTATGGGCGCCAAGATCGCCAAAAGATGCCGTTCGGTTAGTCCCACCAGATCGGCATCGAGAAATAAAACGAGATTGTGTCTGGCATTTTTGACACCGGTCGCCATAGCTCCGCCCATGCCGAGGTTTTTCGGATTTGAAACCAGGCGGATTTTATCATTTTCAAAACTCTTGGCAACTTCGGCTGTCCCGTCTTCAGAACCGTCGTTTACCACGATGACTTCATCGATCCAATCGATTTTTGCCAAAACTTTCAAGACCCGGCCAAGATTGGCTTCTTCGTTGTACGCCTTGATAATGATCGAGACAGGTTGATCGATTTTCATACGATTTACGCGTTTGTTGTCATTCCCGCGAAAGCGGGAATCTACCCTATAGATTGATCAATTTTCATTATTTTTACTATAGCAGAAATTGGCTTTTGAGCAATCATCCAAAAATAGGGGTTGTATTGGTCAACTAAACTCTTTATCATTATTCTTAAGTACCCCATATCGCCGATCCGGGAGGGATCACCTTTGCCCAATACAGCCACACACCAGCAACATCCCAATGCGTCATCAGTGTCTCGCCACTCATCGTGGTTGCAAGACATTCTACCCTTCGTGAAGATTGTTGCCCCGGAACTGATCGCAGCAAGCGGGCAGTGGGTCACACACCCCGAAGCCCTCGCTCGAGACAATGTGCCAGTCGCACCGGCACTAACAAGCAGCTTTTCGGCATCCGAGCCGTTCACTGAAATCTTCTGTGCCTTGACCCATCGGCTCTTTTGCCACGGACTTCCGGGAGCCGGGAATGCCTGTCACCGATGCATCGAGGACGGTGCGACCAGGCTGCACTTCGTCAGACTGAGGGAGCTCATGGAATTCACCCTGGGGAAACCCCTCACCGAACTCGTCTAGGGTCACCGCCCTGGCCATACGAACCGAAGTCCGAGGCCGTACGCCTCGGATTACGGGTTGAAAGAGAACTATCTGTCTAACACGCTGAAGCGTGGGCTCTTTATTTTGTAGCCCAGCCTTTAGGCTGAAAACAAGCTAAAGCTTAGACTCCCACGAAAACCTTGAGCCCAGCCTTTAGGCTGTTTATGGTTTATGGGAAGAACGAATAAATGGTGGCCAAGCCGGCGACGACCATAAAAATAGTGGCGATCCAACCGACAGTTTTTGTCCAGGAACCATTAACCCGCTCGCCCATGACTTTCTTGCTACCAGATATCAGCACAATCAAAACCAGAATCACCGGCGCCACCAGCCCGTTGGCAACGGCTGCGTAAATAAGTGCCTTTATCGGATCAAGACCTATAAAATTGAGAGATAAACCGATTAAAGTTGAAATTATTATCACCCCATAAAAAGCATAAGCCCGGTTTAATTTTTTGTTTAACCCCTGTGTCCAACCGAAAGCTTCGGAAATGGCATAGGCGGCTGAACCAGCGAGTATCGGCACACCCAAAAGTCCAACTCCCAAGATACCGATAGTGAAAAGCAGATATGATTGATCCCCCGCCAAGGGTCGCAGCGCTTCGGCGGCCTGAGCTGCGGTGTTAATATTGGTAATGCCGACCCGATTCAAAGTTGCGCCACAGGCTAAGACAATGAAAAAAAAGGCCGCATTGGACAAAAACATCCCGCTCCAAATATCGGTCCGCATATCGGCAATGTCATGATCGGTGACGGCGTCCTGACGAGCCTTGATGGTGTTTTCTCCAACCGCTTCCCCCTCCTCAACCTCTTGCGAAGTTTGCCAGAAAAATAAATACGGCGAGATTGTTGTACCCAAAATACCACAAATTAAGATCATCTGATCCTTGGAAAAATCAATTGAGGGCTTAATTGCAGCAAGCAATATTTCATGCCAGTTCAAGTTCGGGATTAGAACTGCCGCCAAAACATAGGAAAATAGCACTAACGCCAGCCATTTGAGGTATTTGGCATATTTTTTGTAAGTGGTAAATATTTGCAAAAATAGACAGAGAACGGTGAAACCAATAACCAGCCAAGTAAAATCAATTTGCGGCACCAGCAGTCTGGTGGCTTCGGCCATTGAGCCTAAGTCGGCGCCCAGATTGAAAGTATTGGCGACAAATAGCAAAACCGTGCAGACGATCAGCACCCAGCGGGGAAAATGGATGCGGATGTTAGCCGCCAGTCCTCGTCCGGTGGTTAGGCCGATTCGGGCGCACATCTCCTGAACCACGGCCATCAGAGGAAAAGTAAAGGCCGCTAGCCACAAAAGCCCAAAACCATACTTGGCGCCGGTCTGCGAGTAAGTGGCAATGCCGGAAGGGTCGTCATCGGCCGCGCCGGTGGTCAGGCCGGGACCCAAAATATGCCAAAAATCTTTGGCTTTTTGGATCGGTTTTTGCTCGGAAACTTTCTTGATGACTTTTCCGGTACCCTCAATTACCGCCTCGGTGCTCTTAACAGTTTTCTCCAATACTTTGGCCGGAGCCTCGGCCACCCGCTCGACAAAAGGTTCACGCTTTTCAACCTCATTCTGGTCGATTTTATTCTTCTCTGCCTGCACAATCCCCTCCTTAGCGACCTCTATATCCTTAGCGAATCTACAAATCTTACGAAAATACAAATTGAACGCGAAGTGTTATTTGTATTTTTGCCAAATTTGTAGATTCGCGAGGGAGCGTGATAATTCTTCCCACTCCTTAACGCTTAGCTCCTGCGCTCTGACTGTTTCCTTAAGTCCCACCGATTTTATTATATCAACAATTTCTTCCCGCGGAAGACTTAAGCCGGTCGATAAATTGTGCGCCAGCATTTTCCGCTTGGAACCTAAACCGATTCTGGCCAGTTTGAATAGCTCATTGCTAGATTGTTTCATTGTTTCATTATTTTTGCCCGTAAACACCTCCGAGGTGGGCTCTGACTCCTCGGAGGTGGGCAGGGTTAAATTTTCTGTGTCCTCTCTGTGAATTGATTTCCCTGCCTGCCGGCAGGCAGGTGTGTGTATCGTGGTCAACTTGATGTGCAAAATTGCTGACTCAACTTTTGGTTGTGGCCAGAAAGCTCCGGCCGGAACGGTGGCGATGATCTTCGGGGTGCCGAAGTATTGGACGGATAATGATAAAAGGCTCATCCGACCGGGCTTGGCGCAAACCCTCTCCGCCACCTCTTTTTGCACCAAAAAAGTGATTGAGGTTGGTTGATATTCTTCCAGTAGCAGCCTTAATAATTTTGATGTTATCGAATATGGAATATTGGCGATCACTTTATAAGGTTTCGATCGAAATCCCCTTTTAAATTCCAGGCTGTCGATGACTTTCAAAGCGTCACCTTCAATTAGTTGAAAGTTGAAAGTTGAAAGTCCAAAGTCATCTTTCTCTGTCATCCCAGATTTGATCTGGGATCCAGTTTTTTCTAATCCCTGGATTCCAGCTTTCACTGGAATGACGTGTTGTAGGGTTTGATATTTCTTAGCCAGACAACTGGCTAAGAACCGGTCTGCTTCGATAGCTACAACTTCACCTGCACGTTCAATTAGTTGATCGGTTAAGACCCCCAAGCCCGGACCGATCTCCAAGACTCGATCTGATTTTGATAATTCGGCCGTGGCCACAATTTTGCTTAAAACATTCTCGTCAACCAAAAAATGCTGGCCAAAACTCTTCTTGGCCCAAGTCTGATTTTCGCTCAGAAATTGTTTGATTTCAGTAACTTTTATTTTGATTATCCCTACCTCTTTTTCCGTCATTCCCGCGAAGGCGGGAATCTACCCGATTCCTAATTTATTAGTGGATTCGCACGCCTAAAGCGGGAATGACAACATCGTCACCACTTTGATGCGTAGCCGTGAGTCAAAGCCCATGCGGTTGTCATGATCTGTGCCGTTGGGTCACTCCATCTTGAACCACCATAACCGGCTTTTTGGCTCATATCAGCCCAAGACCCCCCATTTCCATCACCTATCGTGTATTGAAATAGTCCGTAATACTGAACTCCGTCATACTCTCCGACAGATAAGTAGTTACCCTGGCTTTCATTCATCATAAGGTTACAAATTTTATTTGCGCTGTAGCCACTATTTATAGCGGCCGTAATTACTATTGATTTATAATTGCATGGAACCGTAATTACCGGCCTGGTACCTTTGTATTGGATCTGATCCTGGGGATCAGCCGTTTTCTCGGTCTTGATGAGGATTTTAGACACTTGCACCCCGTTTTCTCTGGTAACTTGATAAGTCAGCTTGGTATTGCCGTTGACTCCGGCTTTTTCGATCCGGGTTAGGCCTTCATCGAGGTTTGGGTCGTTTTTTGTCACCGTTTTGAAAACGATCGGCTTGTTTTCCGCAACTATCGTCACCGCCACGCGGGTGATTTTAATGCTGGTGCTGTCGACAATCACAGTACTCATCGAAAAGTTGGACTTGTCGTCCTGGCCTATATCTATAGCTTTTTCATTTAAAAAATCGCCGACCGTCGGCGCAAACGAACGGTAAAGAGTCTCTTTGCCCCAGTCCGTGACATAGACTTTCGGAGCCCGCTTGACCTCAATAGTCGCCCCCATCATCATCGCCACATTCGGGAAAATTTTTACCTTGTCTTCAGGATAAACGACCGTGCCCAAATCTGCGGCGATCTCCTCGGGTTTTGAAACAGAACTTGATCCCGAAAAAGAAGAAACCTGACCGTCCGGATCAGTTACTTTGATAATGAAAGGATAAGTTTTGACCGAATTTACATTGAGGTGGTCGCTGGCCATGGCCGAGTAGATGACTCTAAAGACCAGCCCTACCGCCAGCAAGACGACCACAGAGACAAAGATCCTTTTGATGAATCCTCCAAGTAGACCCATTATAAGAGTCCTTGATTCAAAAGTCCAGAGTCAGTCCTATGGAATTATTTGTACTTTTGTACTTTCGTGCCGCCATTTGTACTTTTGCGAGGGGGCAGATGTTCACAGAATGTCTGTGAACTCTGCTGGTATTTCCCCCAAAAATCTTGAGGGGAGAGACGCCATTATGTTGCCATGAAAAAGCCGCTGGCGGGCATATAGCAGGTATAGCCTTTTCTGTGCCCGGGTCATGCCGACGTAACAAAGCCGTCTCTCCTCCTCCAACTGATCTTTTTCGGTCAAGCTTCTGGAGTGCGGGAAAATACCTTCCTCCAGACCGGCGATGAAAACCGTATCGTATTCCAAGCCCTTGGCTGCGTGCAAAGTCATTAAAACCACCGCATCGCGGTCTTTGTCCAATTTTTCCGAGTCTTGATACAAACTAACCCGCTCAAGAAACTCCTCGAGTTGATTATCCGTCTCGCGGCTACTCGTCATCCCAGACTCGATCTGGGATCCAGTCTGGATTCCTGCTTTCGCAGGAATGACGGAGCGAGAGGCTGGAATGGTATTCTGAGGTACCGGTTCGTCTCCAGATTTGTACTTTCGTACTTTCGTGCCTTCTTTTGTATTTTCGTAGGGGGCGGCTTGTGCCGCCGCAATGTTCATCAGCTCCTCAATGTTTTCCCACCTCGCCTCTCCCTCCGGCGTCCCGTCCAGCAGATAATCCTTATACCCCGTCATTCGAGCCAAGGTATCTATTAGCTCGACTATGGAATGTTTCTGATAGTATTCACGCAAACTGGTAATCATCTCCTCAAACTTTCTGACCTTATCTGGTAGCTCTTCCATACTTTTGACTTTTGACTTTTGACTTTTGACTTCCAAAAGCAGCTCCGCTGTTTTTGGCCCAATCCCCCGAGCCGGTACATTTATAATCCGCTCCAACGAGACCAGGTCTCGCGGATTGTGAATGTAGCGCAGGTAAGCGATGACATCCTTCACTTCGCGCCGTTGGTAGAAGCTGACTCCGCCGATAATTTGGTACGGGATGCCGTAGCGGATAAAAGTCTCCTCAAACTGCCGCGACTGAGCATTAGTACGGTATAAAATGGCAAAATCTGAGTAATTTAGGCTGTTCATTCTCAGAGCGCGAATTTCGCGAGTGACAAAGTCCGCTTCGTCACGGTCGCTCCCCGCCTCGAAAACCGTTACCGGCACCCCCTCTTTGTTCTCGGTCCAAAGTTTCTTGTCGGTTCGATCCTTATTCTTTTCTATCACCCCCTGCGCCGCACCCAGAATTGATTTGGTCGAGCGATAGTTCTGCTCCATTTTGATAATTTTAGCTTCCGGATAATCTTTGCCGAAGTCTAAAATGTTGCGAAAATTCGCCCCGCGCCAAGAATAGATCGACTGAAAATCATCGCCCACCACACAAATATTGTGATGGTCTGAAGCCAGCAATTTAGCCCAAACGTATTGGGCGTGGTTGGTGTCCTGGTACTCGTCGATTAAAATATATTGAAACTGACGCTGATATTTTTCTAACAGCTCCGGGAACTCACGAAATAGGCGCACGCAGTTTAGAATTAGGTCGTCAAAGTCCATTGCCTCGGCTCGCTTCAGAGCTTTTTCATAAGCGAAATAGACCTCACTGACAATTTTCTGAAAGCCATAAGTTGCATACTTGGTATATTCGGCCGCTGTCATAAGTTCAGCTTTGGCCCCGGAGATAAAGTAAGATATCGATGATGGTGAAGTTTTCTTAGGGTCGAGCTGCAGATCTCGTAAGATCTTTTTGATGACCGCTTGCTGGTCTTGATCGTCGTAGATAGTGAAGCTGCGCTCGTAACCCAGGTGGTTGGCTTCGCGTCTTAGAATTTTGACGCAAATGGAGTGAAACGTCCCCAGCCAAGGAAGTTTATTGGTCAAATTAGACTCATTTGGCCAATTGGTCTTATTCAACGAAAACGCGAGCAGGCGGGCAACCCGGTTACTCATTTCGTGCGCTGCCTTATTAGTGAAGGTCACGGCTAGTATCGAATACGGTGAAACCCGTTTTTCTTGAATCAGATAAGCAATCCGGTAGGTCAACGCTCTAGTTTTGCCGCTGCCTGCACCCGCGAGCACTAAAACTGGACCACTGGTGGTGGTCACAGCTTCACGTTGTTCAGGATTAAGTTGCTCCAAAATACCCATTAGTCTTATTTGACCTATTAGACTAATTGACCCGATTGGACCAATTTGTCCTATTGGTCCTATTCCTTTCCTCTAGCCTTTTCTTAAACAAATTTTCACCACAACCGCCCTCGGTTACAAACTTGTTTTCCAAAGACCGTAAAAGACAATCCAAAAGATAGTTCTCTTTAGAGATCAAAGTTACCATTAAATTGGCGAATCTTTCCGCATCATTTGTCCAATTGGACCAATCGGCCGCATTAGACTCATTTGCCTTATTGGTTTGGACACGCATGCTTCGAATTTCCCGAACTCTTTCATCTTCTTTGGGCCATAGCTTCAGATTCCGTATCCGCAAAAAATCCTTGTAGTCTTCTAGCAATTCTCCGTACGACGCCCGTGAAACTCCCGTCAACTTTATGTTCATTTTCAGGCTTTTTCCAAGAGAGCCTTCAACGATATTCTGCTTGCTACTGCGAGACGCTTGCTCCATTTGCTCGATAGTTCGACGATCTTTGATGGGGTCCAAAAACCGACGGCAAAACTGCACGTTGAGATCAAAAATCAGCACCGCTTGCTGATAGACTATCAGATCCTGGTGACCACCCATACCTGAATATTAGACCAATTTGACCAATTAGTCTAATTAGACCAATTTGATTTTCTAAACCAAAAAACACCCTCATTGCTGGATGTTTCTTGGTTTGGGCGCAAACTGGTAATCGACTTGTCGGGATAATATAATTTTAAATTATGACCCGGTCGTAAAGCTTACGCCCATTAGGGGTGTCGCAAAGTTTCGCTTTTAGCGAAATCCTGAGCGATTCTGAAAGAATCGGCGAAGGATCTCTAGCTTTGTGGCATCCCTAATATAAAATTGTATTTTACACTAAGGTTGCTTTTTGCAACTTCCCTATTTTTTCCCATCCTTTTGTCAATGTGCTCTTTTCTGATTTTCTGTTTGTTTCGATTTTCTGAATTTCTGTTTTTTTGTTTCTGTTATTAGTTTACTCGTTACTTTATAACTTTCAACTTTTAACTTATTTCGATGGGAGAGCTGGGGACTAAACTATTTACAAACCACTTCTTTTAACGATTTATAAAATGCTTAGTGTTTATCGGGTGGGCAAACCGATATCCCCATCTCTCCTACCAAAAAATCCCTCTGCCGGAGGGATTCATCATGGTAACTTTACAAACTTTGTAACTTTACGAACTTTCGACTTAGCGAAAGCTGTCCCTCCAGACACTTTTTCGATATTGTCATCCCGAATTTATTTCGGGACCTCATTGTTAATGTGCTATCTGTGTTTCATCTGTGTCAAGATCCGTGTGGTTACCTCCCTTTTTTCTTTGGGATTGTATCATTGTATCTTTTCTAGCAAACCGTGTCAAGAACCAGCTGTTGCCAACCCGAGGCTAAACAAGTTGATATATATTAACTTTATGAATTTATTTACTATTACTGGTCTTATTATTCATCACTGCCAATACTTTACAATCACGATGAGAGGCCACACCTAAGGTAATTCCGAAGGTTAATGCCTCTCTCTTTTGTTACGCGTCATATCTTTGTCATTCTGAACGATTAGTGAAGAATCTCCGCGCGGACTCTTCGCTTTGAGGCTCAGGATGACAAACATTAGCTTAAGAATGACAAAAGATTTCACCTCTTCATTCTAACTTTCAACTTTATAACTTTTAACTTTATGAACTTAGTTTATGAACTTAGTTTAGTCCGTTTGTTCCTTTAGGATCTCGGGCGGAATGTCGACTCGTTTCTTGTCCAGATCCCTGAAGCGCATCTGCTCCGGGTGGAAGAACAGTTCGACCTCGCCGGTCGGACCGTTGCGGTGCTTGCGAATTAAAATGTCGGTGATCCCCTTGCGATCGGTGTCTTTATCATAATAGTCTTCGCGATAAATAAACATCACCACGTCGGCATCCTGTTCAATGGAGCCTGATTCACGTAAGTCCGAGAGCATCGGGATTTTCGGCTGGCGGGATTCGACGGCGCGGGAGAGCTGGGACAAGGCCACTACCGGCACTTCAAGTTCGCGGGCCAGAGTTTTCAGCGAACGAGAGATCTCGGAAATCTCCTGCACCCGATTAGAATCGCTACCATGGCGTGTGCCCTCCATCAGTTGCAGATAGTCGATGATGATCAGGCCCAAACCTTGCTCCATCTGCAATCTTCTGGCTTTGGCCCGAATCTCCATAACTGTAGCCACCGGTGAGTCATCAATGAATAATGGAGCTTCTGAGAGTATTCCCATGGCGTAGCCAATCTTGGGAAAATCTTCATCTGAGAGATTTCCGGTCCTCAGTTTCCAAGAATCAATCCCGGATTGGGAAGATAATAGTCTTTCGACCAGCTGTTCCTTACTCATTTCCAGCGAAAAAATGCCGACCGGAATTTTATCCTCCACCGCAATGTTCTCGGCAATGTTCATAACTAGCGAGGTTTTGCCCATACTTGGACGGGCGGCGATGATGATCAAGTCGGATTTTTGCAGTCCGGCTAGCTTCAGATCCAGATCTTTAAAGCCGGTCGGTACGCCACGGAGCGAGCCTTTGTCGCGGTGGATCTTGTCGATCCGGTCAAAGGCCTCGGCCAAAACGTCTTTGATCGGAATAAATTTGTCCTTGAGATATTTCTGGGAAACGGCAAATAATAATTGCTCGGACTGGTCCATAACCTTGGAAACCTCTTCGATTTCCGAAAATCCCAGCTCGGTTATGGAACCAGCCGCTGATATTAATCGGCGCAGAATGGACTTTTCTCGGACAATGTTGGCGTAATGCACCACGTTAGCAACAGTCGAAACTCCGTTGACCAAACTCGCCAGATAGGATGAGCCGCCGACCTGATCCAACTGTTTCTGCGACTCCAGCTTCTCGGTTAATGTGACTAGATCTATCGGTACTCGCTTCTCGAATAGCCCCAGCATCGACTCGTAGATCAAGGCATGATCGGTGCGGTAAAAATCATCCGATATCAAAAGATCCGCCACTTTGATGATGGTATCCTTGTCCAGGAGCAGGGCTCCCAAAACCGCGGCCTCCGCTTCCACGTTTTGCGGCGGAACCTTGAGGCCGGAGGCAGTCGTCGGGGTAGATTTTTTACGTGATCTAGGCATAAAAGTTAATTTAGATCTCAAAGTTCAAATTTCAAAGTTTAGTTTAAAATTCAAAATTTTTCATTGTCATTTTGAGATTTGAACTTTGAGATCTGAGATATTATGAAAACACTTCCTCCGCTACTTGCAACAGCTCATCTTCTTTCAGCCCTTTTCGCTTGCCGGCGGTTTCATCGGCCAGCTCGCAGAAGATTGGCAGTTTTTGTCCCGTCACCTCGGTAATTATCTTTTCAACTAACTGGCGATTTCCAATCTCGGAAACCTTGTCCTTGTGAAATTTGAACTTAGCGCAAAGCTTGAGTCTTCCTTCTACAATCCCGAGGGGTTTAATATCCCGAAGCAGCGCTTGCAAGGTATGGTTCTGCAACTTTATCCGATCCAGAATCTCTTTCCAAGTCCTATCATCTAAAGTTGCGTCAGTTTCATTGTCCGATTGCTTCATTGTTTTATTGTTGATGTCCGAATTCACCTCGGGGGTGGGCTTTGACTCCCGCGAGGTGGGTTGATGGGAATTTGTATCATTAGTACTTTTGTGCTTTCGTTGATCTATTTGTAATTTCGTAGGGGAATCGTTCATATCCCATGCCTTGACGATTCTCGACACTGCCAGCTCCAGCGGCAGACTCTGAATCGAGCTAATCTTGGTTTCCCTGCCTGCGGAAGATAATTGTTCAATACCGACTATCAGTCGGTCGGCAGATAATTTTTCCAACTTGGCTATGCCCTCAGCCTCTTCCTTAGTCAAGTCCGATTTTTCAATGACCCCCGATTTTAAGAGCATCGCTTTTCGGATTGTCTCCACCAGCGACAAGGCCAGCTGGCTCAAATCAAAACCGCCCTCGTAGTAGCTCTCGATTTGAACCAGCGCTTGCTTCAAATCAGCCTCAACCATTGAACCTAGGAGCCGATAAATCAGATCATTTCCAACCAAACCCAAAACCTCCCCCACCTCCTTGGCAGAGATTTTGGTAGCGTACGATTTAATCTGTTCCAAGAGCGAAATAGCGTCTCGGTGACTGCCGTCGGCTTTGCCGGCGATGATCAACAAAGCCTCGTCGTCGATTTCAATTTTCTCTTTATCGGCAATCAGGCGTAAATTCTTGGTAATGTCGGCGATCGGAATCCGGCCAAAGTCGAACCGCTGGACTCGGGAAAGAATAGTGGCCGGCAGCTTGTGCGCTTCGGTCGTTGCCATGATGAAGACAACGTGCGGCGGCGGCTCCTCAAGGGTTTTTAGAAGCGCATTGAAGGCTTCTTTGGTCAGCATATGGACTTCGTCGATGATGTAAACCTTATATTTCCCCAGAGTCGGGGCAAATCTGATCTTCTCGCGCAAATCGCGAATCTCGTCAATACCGCGGTTGGAGGCGGCGTCTATCTCGATAATGTCGATGGCTTGACCCTTTCCGGCGGCTTGGCAAAACTGACAATCGAAACACGGCCCATTCCCGTCTTTGGGTTTTTGACAGTTGAGCGATTGAGCCAAAATTCGGGCATAAGTTGTTTTGCCGGTTCCTCGCTGGCCGGCAAAAAGATAAGCGT
Organism: bacterium; assembly: GCA_021812945.1. Taxonomy (GTDB): domain Bacteria; phylum Patescibacteriota; class UBA1384; order XYA2-FULL-43-10; family JAKAMI01; genus JAKAMI01. The sequence goes on along the minus strand of JAKAMI010000002.1, from coordinate 40,496 downwards.
GACCGGTGCGGCCGCTTTTTAAGGCGTTTTTGAGCGTCTGGACGATTTTCTCTTGGCCGATGGCTGCCGAAAAATCTTTCGGCCGGTATTTTTGATATAGAGCCTGCTTCATAGAATCAGTTGAAATTTATAAAGTTAAAAGTTCATGAAGTTATAAAGTAAAAAGTAATAAAGTTTGTAAAGTTGGTTTTAAGAACCTGGTTAGCTCGTCTAAATAATAATGACAAAAATGCGTTGAGATCGTTTGTTTTACGAAGGCCGGCGCCTGGAGCCGAGGGACGACGTTAGAGAGTCGCTCGTGCGGAAGGCAGGGTACGGAGTGGGTGGCCGAGAGAAAAACAAACGGACGAAAAAGCATTTTTTTACATTGGATCGTCGACCAGCCCTAAAATTATACAAGAAAAGTGGGTCATAAATAACTTAGACTATCGAGGCTAGGAAAATATGCAGTCCCTAACTACTTAATTATACAATAAGATCATAATCCGTTTATTTTCCTATCGATTGGGGTATAATTGGGGTTGATTGAATTATTCGCGCTTTTGTATTTTTGTGTTTTATTCGTAATTTCGCGAGGGGGCGACCGCCTTGCGGTCGGGAGGGGCAAATTGAATACTGAAGACCTGATCAAAGCTTTAGCCAGAGCTGAAAGGATTTCGCAAAAAAAAGCCAAAAAGATCGTCAAAGCTTTCATTGACGGTCTTGGGCAGACTTTGAGAGACGGGGGGAAACTGATTTTTTCCAATTTCGGATCTTTTTTGACTCACAAATATCCCTCTAAAACCATCCGGGACCCCAGGGGCCGCGGCCATAAGATTGTGATGCTTCCAACCAATGTCATCAAGTGGCACCCCAGCCCGCAGGTCAAAAAACATGTCAACAAAAACGCTCCCGAGCCGGAAGCGAAGACAACCTCGAACAACCGCCGCGAGCCGGACAAAAAAGACCATGAGATTTTTGTTCGTAACCTTGAGCCGGCAAAAGCCGTGGAACAGGTCAAGATTCATCACTCTGAGCCTTCGAAACCAGAAGGAGAGGTTGCCTCTTTTGATGCCGGTGATTTGAAGTTGAAAGCGGAAGATCATAAATCCGCGGATCGTCTCGCCGAGAACAACGAGAAAGTTAACAACGAGAAAGTTCAGGCCCCCATCAGCTTTAAAGAGTTGGCGGAACAATCGCTCCCGATCAAAGACACGCCCGAATCCGACGCTCAACCGGACAACGTAGCGGTAGCCGAGCTTAACGAAGCCAAGAAACCGGATGCCGATTTAGAAAAACCGGCCAGTCTGACCGAGAATGAGATCGGCGAGATTACCAAATCCCAAAATCGCCCTCGGATAAGTTTTGAAGATTTCGTTAAAAAAACCAAAGACGATATCCTCTCGTCCGCCGTCGAGGGCCAGCCTGCGGCTCAACCTGAGAAAACCAACCTTTCCAACGTCTCGCCGGATGAGATAACTCCATCGGAAATACAAGCGCTAAGAGACAATCCGGAGATTTCTCCAAAAAGCTCGGCCGGCGATCCCTACGCCGGAGCCGCCGGAGTGCAGTTCATCGACCTCTCCAAGACCACCGTCGATAAAAAAATCTTATCTTTACTGCCCGAAAAAATCGCCCGCCAATATCAGGTAGTTCCGGTCGCCGATAACGACGGCGTGCTCACGGTGGCTATGATTGATCCGGAGGACCTGGAAACCGTCGAGCTTATCAAAAAACAAACGGGGCGGGAAGTCATTCCCAAACTGACGGTGCAAACCGATCTTAACCGGATTCTGGATCAATACTCCGGTGTCGAGGCGGAAGTTTCGGAGGCAATCAGCCAAAGCGAAGACGAGGCCAAAGACGGCAAAGAGCAAAGAGAGATTACCGAGAAAAAGATCGAGAAAATTACCGAGGACGCTCCCGTCTCGCGGATTGTCACTTCTCTAATCAAAAGAGGCGTGCGCGAACTGGCTTCGGACATTCACATCGAACCGACGGAAAACGGTTTGGATGTTCGCTTCCGCGAGGATGGTGTTCTGCAGAAAAAAGTGACCATCCCTAAAGAGGTCCAGGCTTCGGTCACCTCGAGGATCAAAATTCTTTCGGGAATCAAGATCGACGAATCGCGCCTACCTCAGGATGGGCGTATTCAGATGATGATCGACAACCGCAAAGTCGACTTTCGAGTCTCAACCATGCCGACCGCTTTCGGCGAAAAGATTGTGATGAGAATCCTGGACAAATCGACCGGTATTCTCTCCCTCAAAGACCTTGGCCTGCGGGGACGCGGTTTTGACGTGGTGGAAAACAGTATTCACAAAAGCCACGGCATGACTCTGGTCACCGGTCCTACCGGAAGCGGCAAAACAACCACGCTTTACGCCATCATCGACCGCCTGCTCGACGTCGCGGTCAATATCGTGACGCTGGAGGACCCGATCGAGTATCAGATGCCGGGCATCAATCAGAGTCAAGTCAATCCTGATATCAACTATACTTTTGCCAATGGCCTGCGCAGCATCCTCCGCCAGGATCCCGATGTGGTGATGATCGGAGAGATTCGCGACCGGGACACCGCTGAAATGGCGGTAAACGCCGCCTTGACCGGTCATGTCGTACTGTCGACATTACACACAAATGATTCTGCCGGCGCCGGTCCTCGTCTGATCGATATGGGAGTGGAACCGTTTCTGATTACTTCATCGCTCAATACTGTTATCGCCCAAAGATTGGCTCGCAAAATCTGCAAAGACTGCAAAAAGGAGTTCAAAGTTACTGACAAAGAGATCGAGGAAGTCAAGAAAGAGATCGCCAAAATGCCGGAGGATGCCCGCAAAAAATGGGAGGGCAAGAAGCTGGTTTTTTACCGTGGAGAGGGTTGTGACAACTGTCACGGCACAGGCTACAAAGGACGTATTGGCATATACGAAGTCTTGGATGTCAATCAGAAAATCCAGGAACTGCTTCTGGCTCGGGCCACCTCGTCCAAGATCACCGAGGCCGCCATAGCGGACGGGATGTTGACTATGAAACAGGAAGGCATCGACAAGGCCCTCGACGGTCTTACCAGTCTGGAAGAGGTTTGGAGGGTAACAAAAGACTAGGAGTTGAGCCAGCGACCCCCCACAGATCAACTCCACTGATAATCCACTGATTATCCTGTCCTCATCTGTGGAATTGATCTGTGGGGGGTCGCCGTTCAATATTTATCGACGAAGGAGATTGATGCTATTCAAGTATCGCGCCAAGGATCGCCAAGGTAAAGAGGAATCGGGAACGGTTGAAGCGGCAGCGCAGGATCATGCCGTCACTTTGGTTTTGAAAAAAGGTTTGTTCGTCACCAAAGTTGAACCGATGAGCAAGGGTTTGAGTTTAAACTTGACGATCTTTAAGAGTAAAGTCCCGCTCAAAGAAAAAATCGTTTTTACCCAGCAAATGGCCGTCATGATCCGCTCGGGTCTGGGTATTGTTACCATTCTCAAATCTCTGCAGGAGGAAACCAACAGCAAGGCCCTCGGCCAAGCGCTTGAAAAGATCATACCCGAGGTCGAAAGCGGCGGCACCTTATCCTCCGCTTTAGCCAAATTTCCGGAGATTTTCGATTCGGTCTACCTGAGCATCGTGGCTTCCGGCGAAGAATCGGGTAAGCTTGACGAAGTCCTGGAACGTCAAGCCAAACAAATGGATAAAACTTACGACTTGGTCGCCAAGGTCCGCGGTGCTTTGATTTATCCGGCCGTTATCACTGTGGCGCTCATCGGGGTAGCCGTCTTTGTTCTAATCTTCATCCTGCCCAAACTCAAATCCATTTTCGCCGACTCCGGAGTGGAGATGCCGGCGATTACGAAGGTCATTATGGGTTTGGGAGATCTGATGACTGCCTATTGGTACTATCTCCTGGCCGGATTAGCTGCTTTGATCGCCGGCTTAGTTGCTTTCCACCGGACTCCTTCCGGAAAGCTCTTTTTTGATAAATTACTCCTGAAACTGCCCATCTTCGGCAACCTTTACACCAAATCCTATATGGCCAACTTCGCCCGGACCTTTGCCAGCCTTTCCGCTTCGGGAATTCCGATTTTGAAGATTTTCAAAGTGGTCAAGGACGTTATTCCCAATGTCCTTTACCATCGGGAGATCGAGAAAATCTCCAAAGAGGTTGAAAATGGCAAGGCGCTATCGGCGGTGCTGAAAGAGAGCAAACTGTTCCCTTCGATGATTCACCAGCTGACCATGGTCGGCGAGAAGAGCGGCAAAATGGATGAAGTCTACACCACCCTGGCCGATTTTTATGAAAGAGACGTGACCAATATCACCAAAAACCTCTCCAGCCTGATAGAACCGGTGATGATGATTGTCCTGGGCGCCGGCATCGGCCTTTTGCTGATTGCCGTTTTGCAACCGATTTACGGTCTGGTGGGAGCACAGTAAAATAAATAGTCGAACGGTGACCTCCACAGATCAATTCCACTGATCTGCGCAGATCTGTGGACAATCTGTGGAATAGATCAGTGGCGGTCGCGGTACATTATGACGAAGATTAAACACATTAAACAAAACAAAGGACTGAGTTTTTCCCTGATCGAAGTTATCATCGACTTTGCCGTTTTGAGTGTTGTGGCAGTGACGATTTTGAGTCTGATGCTGACAAATTTGCGCTCGGCGTCTTATGCCCAGATGCGGGTGGTCGCCGCCAATCTGGCCAACGATCGAATCGAGATGATTCGGAGTTTGCCTTACGACGACATTGCTACTCAACACGGCCCGATTCTACCCCAGAAAAACCTGCTCGATTCCGAGGATCTGGATTACGCCGGTTTCCGCTTCACCATCAAAATTGATGCCCGATATTTCGATGATCCCTACGACCACCTGGCCACCGATCCTCAACCATATACCGATACGTCGCCCATCGACTACAAAAAAGTCACAGTCTCGGTTTATAACCGCCTTGAGAACAAGCTGCTCTCCGACCTCACCACCAACATCGCCTCCAAAGCCGCCGAGACTGCCTCTAACACCGGGATCCTGGTTGTCAACGTGGTCGATAATCCCGAGATTGGCAACGTCCCCATCCAGGGAGCCAAAGTTACCATCACCAACCCGACCCTTGTCGCCTCCGGTTTTCCGACCGAAGGGATTACCGTCTACACCGACGACTACGGTCAAGTTATGGTACCGATGCTTCCCCCGGCCGAGGACAACAGCTATATAGTCAGCGTCACCAAACAAGATTACAGCACCGACACGACTTTGAGCAAAAACTTTTGTTCGGTCGCTATCGATACCTCGGGAGCTACTCTCAACCCGATTATCCGGGTTCAAACCGTGACTACAATCCAAATGCAGATTCGCTGTCTGACCGACTTGGAGATTTTGGTCAAAGATGCCAACGGAAATCCCCTGCCCAATACCTCCATCAGAGTGCAGAGCGCCCGGTTGCTTTGCACCGACCCGAAATCCAAGTACGATCAATGGAAAACTACGGACGCCAACGGAAAAATACTCATTCCGCTCATCGAACACGACAGGTATAACTATACCAATAATTAGTTTAAAGAATGAAAAAAGTTACTTCTATCAAAATTGTCCTGATCCTGCTTCTTCTGGGAGCGATCACTCGGGTCCTGCCGGTTTCGGCCGGCACAGGCTCGGTCACACTGGATTCAAAAAGTGATTGGCAAGCCGGAATAAACGTAAACACCGACCTGAACAACCCAAACCCGCCGATCGGCGGCGACGTTAGGATCAATCCGAGCAACGCCAAAATTGACCTGAAAACGATTTATGATATTGACAACACCAATCTTACAGTGACCATGCATGACGAAAACAAGACCAATGTCTTCGACGGCAACATCGACACGGCTTGGGGCGGAACCATTTGTTCGGGTGTCGGCTGTGGAGGGACCGCGCTTTGGACGCTCAAACTGAACGGAGCCTATAACATCAATCAGTTCCGCGTAGTCAGAGAGGTCTTGCTCGGCGGGGCCTACATCTACACTTCAACCGATGGGGTCAACTTTTCTCTTCAAGTCACAACTATGGGCTATAAAAACGAAGGTTGGCAGACATACGACATTTCGCCTCCGGTCAGCGCCTCCTATCTCAGGATCAAGCTGGAAGGCGGCGGCATGCCGGCGCCCCAATGGGTGGCCAATTTATACGAGCTTGAAGCTTACGGGCAACCATTGACCGCAACACACGTCTCGGCCGCAAGCCAAATTGACGGTACACCCTCCTTTAAGAGTTGGGATACTTTCGTGCCGGTTGCCACCATTCCGGATAAGACTCAAGTTGGCTTTCGTTTCAGAACATCGCCCGACTCGTCAAATTGGTCTGCTTGGTCAGCCTCAATACCTTACGCCTCATCGATTTCTCTTTTTGTGGTCGTACAACAACGCTACCTTCAAGTGGAAACCACCCTCCAAACCACGGATCAAACCTTGACTCCCGCGCTTCAGATTTATAAGGCTTTTTACACCTCTGGAGGCGGAGGAAGCGGCGGCGGTTGCCCGGGAGTCTGTCCCCCCTCGATCACCAGTTGGAGCGATGACTATAAGGCCAATCTGTGCCAGACCGTCCACGCAACCGTTCTAACCGGTGATACCGCCACTTTCATCACTGTTACCGACATCAAGCCTGCACACCCGGACAAGGCTGCCGGTGTCGAGCTGGTGGTTACCGGCACGCATCTTGATGCTTTAACCGAGGCCAGACTGGCGCACACCGGTGTAGCCGACATCGTGGGAACCATCGTAAATGCCACTCCTTCCTCAGCCTCGATTTCTTTTGATTTGACCAATGCGGCAAACGGCTCTTGGGATCTGAAATTGACCAATAATCTGAACCAAATCAGCCTCAAGAATAATGCGATTGAAATAACCAGCAACTAGACTATGATAAAAGCCAGAACAAAATCCGCTTTCACTCTGATCGAGATTTCGATAGCTGCCGCCGCAATTTCTATTTTAGTGGTGATAATCAGCCAATTTTTTACCTCCAATCTCAAAAACTATCAGATAAATCAGCTCAAGCTGGAAATGACCGACCAACAAATCAATGCTTTTTCGAGACTGACGCCGGAGATTAAGGCGGCGACTTCGGTAGAACTTTGCGACAAGAACCAATTGACCTTTTACTATTACAAAGGAGCGATTGATTCCCCGGCGCAAAAAATCAGCTACGGACTGGATCAGAATCAGCAGCAAATTAGCAAATCCACCATCCAGCCGGCCGTCGATCAGCTTGGCGGGATTACTTATCCGGCAGACCAATCGGTTGATCAGGTCGTCTCGACCTATGTAACCAATTCCGACAGCACTCCCGTCTTCAGTTACTTCGACTCGACCGGGGCCGCTCTGGCTACTCCTTGCGATGTGACCAAAGTCCGGCTGGTCCAGATTGATCTTCGCAACCAAGCGATCGGACGATACGCCAGCCGCGAGGTGGAATCCAAAACCCGGGTCGACATCCGAAATCTGAAAGACAACCTCTAACATTAGACTAATCTGGCTTATGAGACCAATCAGACTCAAAACTCCTTTCAAATCTGCTACTTTTCTCCCTTGGATTCTGATGGCTACCACCATACTTTTAATCATGGCGGTAGCGCTTCTGGCGATGGTCTCCGCCAGTCTCAAACGTTCCAGCCTCTACAGCCGCCAGGTTTCGGCAGTCAACATTGCCGAAGCCGGCATCAACTATTATCTTTGGCATCTGGAGCACAATCCGAACGATTTTTGGGACAACTGCAGCGCCAATTCCGCCGATGCCTGCCGGCAGTTAAATCCGGATGGTTCTTACGGCCCTTACTCTCATGATTACACCGACAACTCAGGCAAACTCATAGGTAATTACAGTCTCCTCATCTATCCAACCAACGATACCAACATCGTGAAACTGAAATCTACCGGAACGGTCAACGGCAGCACCACTCGGAAAACCATCACGACCGATCTGACCATCCCCTCGTTTGCCAACGCTTTCATCAATTCTTTAACCGACGAGATTTATGTCGATACCCAGGAGGTGATCAACGGCCCCGTCTGGGTCAACTCCTCGAACAAAGGTATTCGTAATTACGGCGAGATCAAAGGTAAAACCAATCTAACCTGCTCGATTGACTCAACTTTTACCACCAAATGGGTCAGTGACTCTTACTGCCCCGGCGGTATTTGCCCCTGTGCCGGTGGTCCGGGTAAATTCGATACGACCCCGATAGTCTATAGCGCTGCTCCGTTCAATCTAGCCGACATTGATTTTAACGATCTGAAGTCCAAAGCGATAGCCCAAAACCAATACTACGGCGATAGCAACAAACAGGGCTATCACATAACCCTGGCGGATAGTCAATACAGCATTACTAAAGTCAGTAGTTACAAGAGTAATACGGCGGCTTACGGGCAAATAAACATTGAAAAAAGTTATCTTCCGAGCCAGGCATATGCCGGGAATCTCATGTTTTTTGACGACAATGTCTGGGTCGACGGTACAGTCAAAAATCGGGAGATGACTCTTGTCTCAAGTAAAAATATCTTTATTAACGGCAATATCACCTATGCTCAAAACGACTCCGTTGCCAAGCTGGGGTTGGTTGCCAACCAAGATATCCCCATCGTTTCGACCTGCCCCAACGACCTGACCATCGACGCCGCTATGCTGGCCAAAAACGGCCGGGCCTATTTTCAGTCTTCCGGTCCCCTTAAGGGTACTTTGAATATTTACGGCGCCATTACCCAACAAGGGGGATTAGAGTTCCAATGGACCAGCAGCGGTATTGTTTATTGGGGTTTCGCCCATGCCGGTTACAACTACGACAACCGGCTCCTCTATACTCCGCCGCCTTATTTTCCCAAGAGCAAAAGCTACCAAATAGTCAACTGGCACGAGGAGTAACCCCTTTTTACCCGTTGAAATATATTTTGCAGATGAAAATTTCATTTAGACCATTCACCGCTAAAGATGTACCAACCCGAGTCAAGTGGTTGACTGACCCCCGAGTAGCTCTGGGTGTTTTTGGAGATGAGTCGATCGTACAGTTGAGAACAGAACAGCAAGATTGGTTCAAAAGATACAAAGCTAATGAGAATAAATTTTTTGGGCCATTAACATCGATCGGAAAACGGTCGGAATGGTCGGTCTGACTGAAATTGACCTAAAAGCCCATGTTTCGAATGCCTTTATCATGATCGGCGACAAAGACTATTGGGGATTGGGAATCGGAAAACAGGCTATGGAATATGTAATTCACAAAGCCTACAAATGGGGTATAACAGAGATCAATTTGGAAGTTTTCAAATCAAACACTGGGGCGATAAAACTCTATGAAAAAATGGGGTTCTTAGTCACCGGAGGAAACGGAGATGAACTCCAAATGCAATTGAAAAAGGGTGGGCTATGAAACCGTTCACTAAAAAAGAATACGAGGCATTCGCAAAAAAACTCAATCGTCTGACCTTGAAGCAGTTAGAACAAATTGCTAACAAAACCGGTCTTATTTTTACTGGAGCCGAGAAGGATAACCTAACAAAACAGGACTATATTCTAACCCTTGATGAGTCTGATGCAAATGAGCTAATAAATGCGTATAATGAGGTTGTGAGGTCTAGGTAGTATTCCGGAAACTTTTCTTTTCGTCATTCTGAACTTGTTTCAGAATCCCAAAATGTTACGCACTTGTCTTAAGATGCTGAAATAAATTCAGCATGACAGAAATTAGTCAAGGGTTTTTTGGATTGGGGTGTAAACCGCCCGGCTCTATACTAAACAGTGTGGTACGGTTAGCTACGCTTTATGCGTAAAACAAAAGTAGGTAGACTGATTGTAGGAAATATCACTTAACTACAAGGAGTCTACCTATGGAGAATTGTTTCAAAAAGATGTTCAAACTGCAAGAGTTCCATGTTGAAAATACGGAGATAAACGGCAAAGTTATGTTGATCACCGTAAGACCAAAAACTAAAGGTGTCCATTGTAGAGACTGCGGACGCTACGTCACGACTCTTAACCGCCACTTAAAACCCAGACGGGTTAAGCACATGTTTTGGCAAGGCAATTTAATTATGCTTAGAGTTAAAACTAGGGCATTCTTCTGCTGGTGGTGCCAGAAAAAAGATAGGCGTCGTCACATCACCACCGACCGCCACAAATCAATTCCACTTAATAAGAACTATTCTCTGGTCTACGCAGATCAGATAATCAAGGGCTTGGGCTCAACCAGTTTCAAAACTCAGCAGGATTTAGCCGAGACTAGCTTTACCACCATTCAACAAATCTTAAACGACAAAATCAACCCTCTGGTTGGTGTCTGGCCGGAAGGGATTGTAATTTCAATGGGTCTAGATTGTCATAGTTTTTCCGGCCAGAAAATGTTGCCTACCTTCACCGATATCACAAATCGCCAGCTGATCTCTATCTTACCGGATGATAGTCGGATTACGGTTGAGAAATTTCTTCAAGACATACCAGCCGCGCGCAAGGAAGCCATTACTGAAGTCTGTATAGATATGGACAGGCGTTACTACCAAACAATCAAGAGGGAGCTACCTAGGGCTACAATCGTAGTTGATGCTTTCCATGTAATTGCCGAAGCCAATCGTCAACTTTCTAACTTAAGAACTTTAATCCAGGGGACTGACAAAGTTAAACTACCCAAAGTCATCTTTGACAAACCGAAAGAACATCTAAAACCAAACGAACGAGTCGCCTTAAACGAGATTAACAAAGCATATCCGGAATTAGGCGAGCTCTGGAGTTGTAAAGAAGAGTTGCGCCGGATCTACAAGATACCCAACAAAACACTCGCGGAACTAAGCTTTAATATCCTGACTAACAAGATGAAAGGCTCCAATCATCAACCGACCAGGCAACTTCTGAAAATGTTGATGCGCTGGCAAAATGAGATTCTGGCTTACTTCGATCGTTTCACCACTAACGGCTACACCGAAGGAGTTAATACCAAACTAAAAACAATCAAACGTCTTTCGTACGGATTCAGAAACGTAGATAACTACATCAGAAAAGCATTGCTGGCATTTATCCCGATCAGTCTCCTACTACCACACCACTTGACATAGAGCCGCTTGGGTATTGTTTAGTATTCGTACTTATGCTAGTCTCGGGCTAGCTTAGCAATTGCTGAGCAACTCCCAAAGGAGGTTGACAATGTCAACCGAGAACACTATCAGACTCACCTCAGACCGGGAACGTGACCTACGAGCCGCTGTCATCCGCCAGATTACCAGCGAAAGTAGGTGGGAAGAGACATTCGACCAACTCCTCGACTACCTCAGGCACGAGATCTGGGACCTGCCACTCTCGGCAATCCTTGACGTCGAATGTCTGGGGGACGGTGTATCTCCCCACTATTTATTCCAGGACAAGCCGAAAGTCACCGGGGTTCTCAAGAAGAACACCAGAGGCATGTTCTTCTACGATCAGCGTTTCCTATGGTTGGAGGAGAACAGACTAAGCAATAGGTGTCAGATCTGGGGTGTCTGCTCAGAAGGATGGGTTGTTACTACGGTGACCTACTCTGAGGCCCCCGACTCGGATCGTGATCTCACAGTCAGCAAAGCGGTGGAGATCACCAGCCGGGTAGTCACCTCAACGGAGCTCCTCAACTGTGTCTGTCTCCGACCCCTGGAGATGGTCCGCGAGATTCTTGGGGAGTTTCAGCGGTGTACAGAGGTGCGCCAGAAGCAACTGGCGGCAGCGAGAACACGTTCTCAGTTCCTCCTCGAGCGAGTCGGCGATTTTGAGACACAGTGTGGTTCTCGATCCAACTGGATGACCACCGCTCAGTAGGCGCACGCTGTCGCACAAAAAACCAGAACCGCAATCGTCGTCAGTCTAGGCGGCGGTTCTGTGTTTTAAGAGAGCTTTTATCTGGCCAATTTAGAAACAATTAAGCCTTGGACAAAGCGAATACCGTACCAGAGGTGGGTGAGGAAAATCATCGGCGTAGCCAGCAGGCCGACTAGCGGGTTCTTCCACCGCCAACTAATATCTGTCATCCTTAAGTTTGATTTTGTCATCCTAAGCTAATTTCTGTCATCCTGAGCTTGCGAAGGATCTATTCTACAGGTAGAGATTCTTCACTGTGTTCAGAATGACAGAACAAGCTATATTTCGCTACAGACTAAAATTAGGTCTGGTCTCCAAACTAAAAAATCCCCGCGGTACGGTTATAACGCGAGGATTTTTTAGGCTAATCTGCCCTCAGGTGGCTCCCGACCCCCGACGCAAATCGGGGCGTCGGGACAGGAGTGCAACCTAAAGGCAGGTTGGCGATAACTCACCTTTTCGTCTTAATTTTCAAAGACTCATCAGACCCGCTTAGCGGGTGAAGGTGAGCCTACTTTCCTGGTGTGGATTTCGGCTCAACTGTTCTTTTGGCCCCGACACTGACGTCGGGGCCGGGTATGATTGCAAATCGTAGCCGCCACCTAAGCTTTCGTATTCCGGTCGAATCTCGGGCTACAGGAGCACACCGGACTTACGCTGCAGGATTAACAACCTCGGAGCCTGCAGACTCCGGAGGCTATCGGAGGTTTCTGGCAGGACAGTCGCATGCCCTGTCAGAACGCTCCGTGAAAAGTGGATACCACTTTTCACTGGAGGCTTGAGCCTCCGACCAAACAGAACAGAGGTGGTGCCCCTGCTCTGGCTGGCCGCCCCTGCGGGCGGTAGCCTCCGTCGAGCAGGCGTAGCAACCCGCCTGCCCGACAACTTCCCCCCCACATTCAGAACAGATTCTGATCCAAGAACTCATCGTTTCACCTCCTTTCTGCCACAAATCTAGTTAGCAGCCACCATCTCAGTTATCGTCTTCCGGTCGAACTCGGGCTGCTTGTCCGCCATGGCGAACGAGGCACCGGAATAACGCCGCCGCATCCGCTAAAGGCGGACACGTTCCGATTTTCATCGGAATCTTTAGGGCGCGGAATGGTCCCTTGGCCGGTTAGCTATTCACAACCACCCGACGGCACGATCCAGCCTTCGTGCCCGGCTTTTACATACGCCATCGCGCGATGGATGGCCCAGAGGACCTCCATCGACGTGGCATACGCCGCCTGGCTAGGAAACCCCAACCAGGCAAGAGCATCCGCGACTTCTTGTGATTCCGAGGGGTCGCGGAAGTTCCCCTCGGAATCAAGGGCAGTCCGGCAGGCCCAGTTATGGGCCAGCGACTGCCACCAACCCTGAAATGCTACTTCAGGGCACTCCAAGTAACCCGAGATGCGGCCGGCCAACGCCCACTCGGTGGGCGTGAGCGAGGCCATCGCCATCTTCTTGATAGTCTGCCGCTGCCGGTCAAGACGCGCCTCAATGCGCGCTTGACGGGCGGCCTCAAACGAGGCCGCCATCGCCGCGTTGATCGCGGCGAGCAGAACAAAAACGACCTTTTTGATCTTTTCTTCCATTTTCTGCCTCCTTCGGCTCCCGACAAGATGGAGAACTTACCCGGGGTAGGGTATTTTCCCGCCTGGCGCGAAGGCCGGCGGGTATTTTGTACAACCTTGTCTTTTGCCCCACCCCGAGGGAGTCAAAACCCACCCTCGGGGTGAAAAACAAGAGACAAAGGTTGTACAAAAAATAATTCTTCTTCTCCACCCCTGAGTCTTGGCGTAGGCAGTACACCGACACCGACAGCTTAGGACCAGATGGGAAAGAATGCTGTTCGCTTCGCTAGATTCTTTACTTCGTTCAGAATGACAGTTGGGATTGCTCAGAATGACGGGCAGCGAAGGGAGTCGCGAATTGAGACTATAGAGAATCTTGGGTTCAATGGCCCGAAGACCACGAACCGATCCTCTAATGATGTATTAGTAGCGCTGGAAAGGCGGCGTTTTTAAACGCCGTTTTGAGTGCGGTAGAGAACAACCTGTCCCACCCTCGAGGAGTCAAGGCCCACCTCGAGGGTGATGCCTGGGCTCATTCGATTAATGGTTATATATAGGTTTATCACTACACTCCTGAAGCAAGGATAAAACTACACTCAATTGATTCTAAAGCTCCTGACTCTAGGATCGGGTTGCCAAAGACCGGATAATTACGAATACGCGTCCACCCGCTGGGGGCGGAAGCCGACTTAATTCCGGCGCTTTAGCTTCGGTTTTGCCTCCGACCTGGTGGGGCTTGAGGCGGTGAAACCAGCTACTACCTGCGTATATTCGGTTGTTAAGGTGCTACTTTGGATTATTGCCCGGCTTCCTGAAGCCCTTGGCCGATTTCCATCGTAACGGAAGCAGTATAACATATTATTTTGCATTTGTCAATGGTGTTATGACGTACTTAAGTTTATTTTAAAATTGATCTCTTAATTTATAAGTATTTATCAGTATCCTATTTTACCAATTATCTTTACTTTAATCATCGTTTCTATTTATTTGTCATTTAATAATTGACATATTATATTACTTGATCTATAATAGAGATATGGACAGAAAAGACATCAATTATAAAGAAATACTCGCCAGAACCGGTCTCAACGACAGTGAGGCTTTGGTTTACGAAGTTCTGATCAAGAACGGACAGGTCAGCATTTTATCTATGCAGAAACTGATCCCCAAGCTTTCGCGAACCAATCTCTACAATGTTTTACAGTCCTTAGCCCAGAAGTCCTTAGTCCAAAAGTCCGACGTAAAAAAGAAACTCGAATTCCGGCCAAACGACCCGTACCAGCTAAAAGTTTATTTGAACAACAGGGAACGAGAGCTTTCCCAGGCCCAGAAGATGATCGACTCGGTCATTCCCGGACTTTCCGAGCTTTACAGAAACACCACCGAGAAACCGGTAGTAAGAGTTTTTGAAGGGATAGAGGGTATTAAAAATCTCTATTTGGATACTTTGAGGTCCGGGCAACCGATCAAGTCTTTTCTTGGGTTGACACAAGCCGAAGAAACAGTTAGCAGTTGGCTGAGGAAAAGCTACGCACCTTTAAGGATTAAAAATAAAATTACCGCCCGGGTTATAGTCTCCGCTGATAAAACCGATCCGGAAACCGCTTCATATATTGGAAGAACCAAAGAGGAGCTAAGAGAGACCAGGGTCGTCGAACAAAAACTTTTTCCGGCACTTTTGGAAGTGCAAATATACGGCAACAAGGTTTCTTTTGCCAACTATAACAAAAATAACGCCCTGATAGGCGTGATTATCGAGAACGAGCTGATAGCCAAGACTATGTCCGGTTTATTCGAGCTCGCTTGGCAGGGCATCAAAGCTGTTGGGATTTCTTAGACGATAGGTTAGTATTGCCTCTTTTTCCGAGTCGCCGGCGGCCAGCGGTTTTTGCGCTGTGTACAGAATTTCTTTAATCAATCGTTCTTTGCCGTTGTCGCGGATCCGAATATAGTAGCTTTGACAACCGACTTTTTCGAAACCGGCTTCTTTTAGAACCGAGAACATCTCAGCCTTGCTCGGGAAGTAGCGCGGAGCGCCTTCGGAGTCGGGGTTGGAAACACTGCCTTTGCCGGCCGGTCGGTCGACCACAACTCCCAGCGGCGTCTTGCCGCCCGATTGCCGATGATAGCTCTCTGCTACCCGCCCGTACTCACCCAATTCACGGTCGGGCATTTCTATTAGAATCCTCCCGCCCTGTTCCAGGTTGTCAATGGCATTTGCTAAGACTTGAAGCTGTCCCGAGCGGTCACCGGCAAAACCGAAGGTGTGCCAAGTGATGGTAACAGCGTCGGCAAGTCGATTGCCAAACAGCTCTTGGTATTTCTCTCTGTTCAGTTCAAAAAAACTAGCCTTTTTTAAGCTCAGCCTGTCCGATAATTCTAAGCGCTGGCGGTCTATGTCGAGGCGGCCGATTCTTTTTTGCCGGCTTGCCCAGAGAGAACCGACAGCCGTGTCCAGATCGCCCAGTACTTGATCTTGCCCCGCAGGGCCGGCTATATTGGCGACTCGCTGGCCGGCCTGTTCCAGAACTTCGGAGGACAAGTCTATCCCATTGATCTTAAAACGACCGGTTAGGGCGAGAGCAATATCAAGCCGGCCGGTACCGCAACCCAAGTCCAAAACCAGTTTTTCTCGGGCAGGAGATTGGTGACGCAAGAGGCGCAAGATATCGGCATCGGAGGTTTCCAGCAGTCCTTGTAGCAAATAATGCAGGGTCACAGAAGCATCGGCGGTTCTTTTTTCGTACTCGTTTAGATTTAAACTCTGCATTATCTTCTCTTGGCCAGCGGCCACTTTTTCCGGAGTGATCAAGTCGCTTTTCGTCGTCGACGGCTCCGTTTCTCGCCAGAACCGCTCGAAATAGTATTGATATTTGACAAAACCGTCGATTGAACGTTCGGCTTGACCCAAGAAAGATTCGATCGGGTGGATGTAGAACAAGTGCAGATCCGAAGGCAGGGGGAATGGCGGATCATAGTCGGGGTTATCATCTGGATATTCAAACCGTTGGTTCTCAGCCCAGGCTACGGCCGGTTGGAGTATATTCTGCAGGATTCTTCCGGCATCGTTTTGGTAACCGGCTTGACCCAAAACGTCGTCCAGATATTCTGAGAGTCGACTGGCATTTTCGAGCAATTGCCCGAAACGCTCCATAAGCGGTTCGGCTATTTTCCCGTGTCGCTTCAATAGTTCACTCAATCTGTGTTGGCCGTTATCAACTACCTCGTCAAGAAGGGTAAGGTGTTTAGGATCGATAATTCGACCAAGATCCGGATGGTTCTCACGGTCTCGGTCGTGGTTATCTAGGGCTAGGTCGGGGCTGTTCATATTTATGAGTTTATCAAAAATCAGCGAAAGGGGTAAGATCGGATTCGAGTCATTGATTCAGGATTTTAGCGTGCTAATTTTGTAACCGCCAGTCCTTGGACGAAGCGAATACCGTACCAGAGGTGGGTTAAAAGGATCATCGGCGTAGCCAGCAGGCCGACTAGCGGGTTCTTCCACCGCCAACTAATGATGAGAGCATCGATGACTAGCCCGACCGAATATATTGCGATTGGAATTAATAAACTGTATTCTGTCCAGCTGTCAAACTGTATTTCTCCGAGCCAGACAGCTAAACAGCTGGACAGCAGGACAGCAAGGTAAAGGTCAAAAAGAGTGGGGACAAAGTAAAACAGCTTGAGCGAAGTCTTGGGATATTTCTTGGCAAAGTGGCCGCGGTGCAAAGCGTAGTTGCCGGTTTGTTTCAGATGTTTGTAGAGGTCGCTCCGGCGGTGGTGGTAAACGATAGCTTTGGGGTCGTATTTCATCAGATAGCCGGCGTTTAAAATATCCAAACATAATTTCGTATCTTCACCGGGCCAGTAAGCGGTATCGAAGCCGCCAATCTTCTCGAAAACGTCCTTGCGGACTAGTAAATTTACGGTCGGCCAGTCTTCGCACAGGCAATGGTCGCCGAGGCACATATAGCGGTTGCGGGCAGGGCCGCCGCCGAGGTACGACTCGAAAACCGCGCCGGAGACTTTTTGTAAAATCCCGTCGTCACCGGGGGTTATGGCCGGGCCGCCGACGGCTGCGACCTTTTCATCCTCCAGAAAACAGTGGATCGACTCCTTGAGCCAGTTGGACTCGGGGTAAGCGTCGTCATCCAAAAAGGCTAAAATCTCGCCGCTAGCCTTCTTCGCCCCAAGATCGCGCTTCTCGGCCGGACCGACTGGCCCCGAAACAAGTAAATGAGTCTTGGGCCAAGTGTGCTGAGTGTCTTTTTTATCGGTAATTATTAAAATCTCGTAGTCATCCCAGTCTAGTTCCAAAATCTTCGGCACCGACTCTAAGATGTAGTCGTTGATTGCCCTAGCTGGGATAATTATCGAAACCTTCGGATGATTTTCCATTTTCTTCCTATGAACTGGCTAAGTATCTCCCCTCCGCAAATCTACAAATCTAGCAAAAGTACAAATAGCGAGTAGTGTCCAATTCGTATTTTCGTAAAATTTGTAGATTCGCGAAGGGGACAACCTTACCGTCCTATGCTGTAATATTTAAACCCCAATTTCTTCATCTCTTTCGGATTGTAAATGTTGCGGCCGTCGAAGACAGTCGGCTGTTTCATGACCGATCTGACGTTTTTTAGATCGATCTGTTTGAATTCGTCCCACTCGGTGACAATGACCAGAGCATCGGCTTTTTTGCAGGCGTCGATGGAGCGGCTGACAAAGATGGCTTCCGGAATCAGCTTGCCGGCGTTCTCCGCGGCTACCGGATCGTAGGCTAGGACCTCGGCGCCCAGATCTATCAGGCTTTCGATGGTCTGAATGGCCGGTGCCTCGCGAATATCGTCGGTTTTGGGCTTGAAGGCCACACCCCAGACCGCGATTCGCTTCCCCCTAAGCTCTCCTAATCTCCCCTTAATTC
Organism: bacterium; assembly: GCA_021812945.1. Lineage (GTDB taxonomy): Bacteria > Patescibacteriota > UBA1384 > XYA2-FULL-43-10 > JAKAMI01 > JAKAMI01. The sequence goes on along the minus strand of JAKAMI010000002.1, from coordinate 22,193 downwards.
CCATAATGAATTTTTGTCTCTGCAACTTGTTGACCGCCTCGACTTCTTCCAATATCTTGAAATCGACTTTGTTGTCCCGAGCTATTTGCACCATGGCCTGAACGTCTTTGGGGAAGCAGGAACCGCCATAGCCCAAACCGGCGGAGAGAAAGGCCCGTTGGCCGATGCGGGAATCCAGTTTCATGCCTCGGGAAACGTCGGCGACATCTGCTCCGACCGCCTGGCAGATGTTGGCGACAGAGTTGATAAAGGAAATTTCCGTGGCCAGAAATGAATTAGAAGCGTACTTGATCATCTCGGCGGTTTCCAGATTGGTTATTAAAATAGGAGCGCCAAGCACTTCATAAAGCTTTGCCACTTTTTTGGCCGCAGCTTCGTTGTTATCACTGCCGATGACGATGCGGTCCGGTTTTGAAAAATCGTCCACCGCTGCCCCTTCCCGCAAAAACTCGGGGTTGGAGACTACGTCAAATTTGCCTTTGTAGTACTTTTTAATGGTTTTATAGACCAGCTGGCCGGTGCCGATGGGCACGGTGCTTTTATTGGCCACCACGGCGTAACCCTTCAGATTCTCACCGATGTTTTTGGCCGCCGCCAGGACATACTTTAAGTCCGCTCGACCGTCCTCGGCCGGCGGCGTGCCGACAGCGATGAAGATAATCTCGACTCCGGCAATATCGGCTTCAAGATCGGTGCTGAACTTGATTCTACCGGACTTGAGGTTTTTTTGGACTAGTTCCTCTATTCCGGGTTCATAAATAGGCGAGATACCCTGATTCAATTTGTCGATCTTGGCCTGGTCGATATCGATGCAGACAACCTCGTTGCCCAGCTCCGCCAGCATCACCCCTTGAACCAGTCCGACATAGCCGGTACCGATAATGACAATCTTCATGACAAAACTCCTCTCTCCTTCGCGAATCTACAAATCTAGCAAAAGTACAAATAACGCGCGACGTGCAATTTGTATTTTTGTAAAATTTGTAGATTTGCGAGGGGAAAACGTTTAGTTTTTAATCATTTTCATCCACTCTATCGTCTTCTTCAGCCCTTCTTCCAGCCCTACCTTCGGTTCCCAACCCAAGCGTTCTTTGGCTAGAGAAATGTCCGGTCGGCGGCGCTCCGGGTCGCTCAAGGCGGCTTCGGTGTGGATAATTTTTGATTTGCTTCCGGTCAGCTTGATAATTAGATTAGCTAGCTCTAAAATGCTAAACTCCCCGGGGTTGCCGATGTTGATCGGACCCTCTTCTTCGGAATGGATCATTTTCATCATCCCGTCGATTTGATCGTCAACGTAACAAAAAGATCGCGTTTGCTCGCCGCTACCTTGAACGGTGATATTTTCAGCGTTTAATGCCTGCCTGATGAAATTGGTGACCACGCGGCCGTCCTCCGGATCCATTCTCGGACCGTAGGTGTTGAAAATCCGGATGATTCCGGTGTCCAGTTTGAATAAATGCCGATATTGCCAGATTAAAGCCTCGGCATAGCGTTTGCCTTCGTCGTAGCAGGAGCGTTTGCAGTAGGGTTCGACATTACCGAAATAGCTTTCTCTCTGAGGATGCTCTTTGGGGTTGCCGTAAACTTCAGAGGTTGAAGTCTGAAAAAAACGCGCCCTATGTTTTAGCGCCAGCTCAAGCATATTTTTGGTGCCGGCGGAGTTGGTTTCCAGGGTTTTGACCGGATCTTGGTAGTAGCGGGGAGGGGAAGCCGGACAGGCCAGATTCAGGATATACTCAAAAGAACCCTCGACTTTAAGCGGTTCGATAATATCGTGATCGACGAATTTGAATTTGGGGAATTTCTTGAGCTCCTCCAGGTTTTGCCGCCGGCCGGTTTGCAAATTGTCGACACCAACCACCTCATGTCCACCTTCAAGCAATCTTAGACTCAAGTTCGAGCCCAAAAACCCCGCCGCACCGGTTGTTAAGTATGTTGATCGTTGATCGTTGATCGTTGATTGACTTTTACTCATTGATTCACTTTTAAATTACAAATCTTGTATTTACTGTTATCGATTAACCATCAACTATAAACTATTTACCTTTATCATCCTTAACTATCTTTTTCATGTATTCCAGAATCTCACCTCTGGCGTCGGGTCGTCTTAGAGCAAAGTCGATGTTGGTCTTGACAAAATCAACTTTGTTGCCGATATCATAGCGAATACCGTCAATCTCGTAGGCCAGAAGCTTTCCTTCTTTGGCCAGATAACGCATCGAATCGGTGATCTGGATCTCCCCGCCTTTGCCGGATTTGGTTTTTCCAATCAGCTCGAAAATCCCCGGGTCAAAGACATACCGCGAAGCGATAGCCAGATTTGAAGGAGCGTTTTTGATCTCCGGTTTCTCCACCAGGTCCTTGACCTCGTAAACTCGGTCCTCGATCTTTTTTCCATCCACAATGCCGTAACGGACGATATCTTCATCGGCCACCTTCTCGACCGCTACCACCGACCGGCCGGTTTGCTGATGTTTCTTAATCATTTGGCTTAGGTTGTGGTTCTTATCTGGCGAATATATAATCGTGTCTCCCAAAAGCACCGCAAACGAATCAGAACCGGCAAAAGTTCTTCCTTGATAAATAGCATCGGCCAAACCAAGCTGGCGTTTCTGGCGCACAAAATGGATGTTGGCCAGTCCGGAAATCTGTTTGATAATCTTTAAAATCTCGATTTTGCCCCTCTTCTGGAGCATATCCTCGAGCTCGTAGGACGGATCAAAGTGGTCCTCGATAGCCCGCTTGCTCCGGCCGGTGATAATCAGGATGTCCTTGATGCCGGCTTTGACCGCTTCTTCCACTACAAACTGAATCACCGGTTTATCAACGATGGGTAACATCTCTTTGGGCTGGGCGATGGTAGCGGGCAAAAAGCGCGTTCCCAATCCGGCCGCCGGAATTATTGCTTTGGTAATTTTGGACATAGAGCTCCATTAGTTGGTCAGCTCGACAGTTCGACAGCTGAACACCTCAAAAAATTAATTTGATAAAATTTGTCGGTAGCTGTATTCTGACAAGCTGTTTAACTTTTAGCTTGTTTTCTATAATAATTCAACACCTTGGCTCGGTAAAAGACAGCCATAGTGTCGATAAACATTCTCACTATCGCGGTCCAACTCACCCCGCTGATGGCGGCGTTGAAATTCATCTCGACCGGCGCCTCAAACAGCCGGCCGAAGCCAAGCTGTTTGGCGACCATAAGCATCTCCAGATCAAAGGCGTAGCGCTTGACCAGAAGGAGCGGCATCACTTTTTTGGCCACGGACGTTTTAATGACCTTCAGGCCGGTCTGAGTGTCGGTAACCTTGAGTCCGAAAAGAGTGTCGACGATCTTGTGGTAGCCCCAGGAAAAGATCCGGCGTTTCAGCGGATAGTTGACTCTGGAGGCCGGGTGGCGTTTGGAACCGATGACCATATCAGCATCAAACGCTTCTAAGACTTTGATAAATTTATCAAACTGGGTCGGATCGAAATCCCCTCCGGCATCGGTGAAAGTCACAATATCGCCGGAAGCTTTCTGGGTGCCGTATTTTAGCGCGTAGCCTTTGCCGTGATTCTTTGAGTAGGCGAACACTCTGACTTTGGCCGAACGATGCCTTTTGGCCTCCTGCTCGGTCTTATCTTCCGCCCCGTCGACTACCACAATCACTTCGTAATCATAATCTAAATCGTCATGACAATTGACAATCTTATCGATCGTCCGGTAAATATTTTTCTCCTCGTTGTAGGCGGGGATAATGATGGATAATTTATTTTGATTCATTATAACTTTCAAGTTCGCCCGATAAATAGACCTTGATCTGAGGCCATTTGATGAAGACGTAATACCCGAGCATCAGGAGAGATAAGCCGGCGTTGCTCACAATCAGGATTCTGATGACTTCGGTCAACGAGCCGTGAAAAATAGAGATGAAGACTATTTGGGCGATAATTGTCAAGGTAAAAAACCATAAGAAGATAAAGTTTTTGATCGCCAGATAGTAATTGCTGATCAAATTATATAAAGCGTAAAACAAAACCGAGAGCCCAACCTCGGGTAAAAGGTAATAGAATCCGACGTATTTCGGCCCATACAATATAGATATCACTTTTCCGGGAGCAATAACATAGACGGCCAAGATCACCAAAGACGAGAGGACGGTCAAGGCCACGGAAAACAGAAAGACTCGAAAATGTTTTTGGCCTTTGGCTTTTTGCTCGGAGACCATCGGGAACATCACCCCGATGATCGGAGCCGAGACATACAAGATTATCTTTCCGATAGCCGAGATAGCCGCATAGACTCCGGCAACTTCCGGGGCGAAAAAATGCTTAACCAATAATATGTCCAAGTTGATACTGAGAACCAAAAAAGCGGCGGCGATCAGAGTCGGCCAAGAGTAACCCAAGATCTCCTTTTTGTCAAACTTAAAAGAATCCGTAGAAACATTTTTCTCTTTTTGTTTCAGTACCTTGCCCAGAGGCAGAAAAGTTAACGCGTAGACCAAGGCTGTGGCCAACACCATCGCCGAGAGAGCGCCGTTGAGCGAAAATCCCAAGAATACCAACAAAAGACCGAGTGTTAACCGCAGGAACGATTCCAAACTGCCAAAAACCGAGATAGCTAGAAACTTTTGAGCCCCTTGTAAAAAACCGCGATTAATGTTTATCATCAAACCAAAGATCACGCTGGTTAGACTGATAACCACCGACCAGATAGTAGAGATGGAGAAAAACTGGCTAATCGGTTTGACCAAAACCAGTCCCAGGGCTAGAAGACCTAAGCTGAATAGAAAGACGTTGCGGCTCATGAACCGAAATAGTTTCAGAAGAGCCGAATATTGGTTCAAGGCCACCATCTCGCCTGAGTAGCGCATCGAGATAGTAAAAAAAGCCCCTCCCGTTACCCCGATAATCATCATCAAAGATGCCAGAGCCGTCATCTCGCCGTAAGGAACCGGCCCCAGCATCCGCCCCATCAACATATTGAAAAGATAGGAAAAGACGCTGCCTAAAAAGGTGCCAATAAAAACAATCAGACTGTTGGACAGAAGTCTTTTGGTTGTTGACATAGTTACTTCTGAATATAACAGTTCGAGTTGAAATATTAAAGAGAGGGTGGTAGTATCGAAACAAGAAGTTTCGATCCCTCGCGAATCTACCTGCCTGCCGGCAGGCACGGCAAATTTTACGAAAATACAAATTGGACGCTATTCGCTATTTGTACTTTTGCTAGATTTGTAGATTCGCGAAGGAAAAGTAACTTATTGTTCGGCGTTTGAACTTTAGACTTTTATTTGATATTTGAAATTTGGATTTTGAAATTTTAAAACCTTGGAGGTTCTATGAAGGGTATTGTTTTGGCCGGCGGCAGCGCCACGCGCCTGCGACCGGTGACTTATATCACGTCCAAACAGTTGCTTTTGGTCTATGACAAGCCGATGGTCTACTATCCCATCAAAACTTTGGTTAAAGCCGGGATCAAGGACATCTTGGTCATTGTCGCCCCGACCTTCTCTGGCAGTTTCGTTAATCTGCTCTCGATGGAACAACAGAAAGAAAAGGAAAATGGCCAATGCGGCGACTTCTGCGGGGTAGATTTCACCTTCAAGATTCAGCTGTCGCCTCGGGGCTTGTCCGACGCTTTTATCATCGGCGAGGACTTTATCGGCGACGATGACGTGACCATGATCTTGGGAGATAATATTTTCCTCGGTCATGATTTTTCCAAAGAAATTCAAAACTTCAAGTCCGGCGCCATGGTCTTTGCCAAGGAAGTACCGGATCCGGAGCGTTTCGGCGTGGTTGAGTTTGACAAGAACATGAAAGCCGTCTCCATAGAGGAAAAACCAAAGAAACCCAAGAGCAACTACGCCGTGGTCGGCCTCTACACGTATGATAATAAGGTAGTGAAACATGCCAAAAGCCTCAAGCCCTCGTCTCGCGGCGAGATCGAGATCACCGATCTGAATAATATCTATCTCAAAGAAAACAAGCTAAAAGTCAACACTTTCGACGGCACCTGGGCCGACGCCGGCACTTTCGATTCGCTAAACGATATCCAGAACGAGATCAGGGCTAGAAAATCAAAAGGCGAGGTCTTCTAGTCGTCTCAACCCCCTCGCGAATCTACCTGCCTGCCGGCAGGCACGGCAAATTTTACGAAAATACAAATTGAACGTTGCGCATTATTTGTATTTTTGCCGGATTTGTAGATTTGCGAAGGAGAGACACTTAGTAATCCCGTAGGAGTAACATGATACAGGGTGTGAAAATCAAAGAACTAAGAGTTTTCAAGGACAAGCCGGACTTGGACCAGCCTGGAATCAAACCGGGGATTTTCCTTGAGATACTTCGCGAAAGCGACGGGCTGATGAGTAAATTCGCCCAGAGCAATTTGTCTGTTGCCTACAAAGGGACGATTAAGGCTTTCCACTCGCATAAATCTCAAGATGATCTTTGGTTTATCGCTACCGGTTTGGCCAAGATCGTGCTTTACGATGCCAGAAAAGATTCCCCGACCTTCGGCCAAACCGAAGTCATCGCCTCCGGAGTGGATAATTATAAGCTGGTTCTGATTCCGATGGGCGTGGAGCATGGCTACAAAGTCGTCTCCGACGAGCCTTGCCTTCTTTTCTACCATGTGACGAAAGAATACGACCGTGATCACCCCGACGAAGACCGCACCGATCCATACGACAAAACAATTAATTTCGACTGGGAGTCCATATGAAACTGCTAATAACCGGTGGCTCGGGTTTTATAGGAAGTAATTTTATTCTCTACATGATAGAGAAATATCCCAAGTATTCTTTTGTCAATCTGGATAAGTTGACATACGCAGGGAATCTAGAAACTCTAAAATCAGTCGAAAACGATCCTCGATACACTTTTATTCACGGTGATATTTGTAACAGAGACGACGTAGAGAGGGCCATGGACGGAGTTGACATTGTCGTTCATTTCGCTGCCGAAAGCCACGTCGACCGCTCGATCACCGGCCCGGCGGTTTTCGTCCAGACAAATGTGATCGGCACCCAGATTCTGCTTGATGCGGCCAAAGAAAATAAGGTCAAAAGATTTCACCATGTTTCGACAGACGAAGTATTTGGCAGTCTGAGTCTTGACAATCCTGAGGTTAAGTTTACCGAAGAAACCCCGTACAATCCTCACTCGCCCTACTCCGCTTCCAAGGCCGGCTCCGACCATCTGGTCCGCGCCTATCACGATACTTACGGCTTGCCGATTACGATATCGAATTGCACCAACAACTACGGTCCCTACCAATTTCCCGAAAAAGTCATTCCCCTTTTCATCACCAACGCCATGAACGACAAACCCCTGCCGATTTACGGCACGGGCAAAGCGGTCCGCGACTATATCTTTGTCACCGACCACTGCGCCGGCATTGATTTGATAATTCATAAAGGCAAGGACGGGGAGACCTACTGTCTAGGCGGCCACGCCGAGATGAACGGTTTGGAGGTCGCTGAGACAATTCTCAAAGCCACCGGCAAGCCCGAGAGTCTCAAAACTTTTGTCAAAGACCGCAAAGGCCACGATATGCGCTACGCTATCGACGATTCCAAAATCCGCCGCGAACTCGGTTACAAGCCTTCGGTCGACTTCGAAGAGGGTATCAAACAGACCATCGACTGGTACCGGAACAATCAGGAGTGGTGGAGCCGGATCATCTCCAAGGAATACTTGGATACCACTAGGGCCGAACAGAACAAGACCCGCGATTAATTCTCAACATTTCCCCCTTTTATGTCATTCTGATCCGCTATTTTGCGGAGAAGAATCTTTTTCAATAAGGCAGATAGATCCTTCGTTCCTCAGGATGACAAAATGAACCTCAGGATGACAAAATAAAATTATCAATTCAAACCAAATGCCTAAACACACTCTACTTCTTGGCCTGACTACCACTTGGGGCTCCGACTGGCGCGCCAAGGTTAAGGAAATAAACAAATTTAATATCGAGCAGATTTCGTTGTTCGCCACCGCTCTTGAGAAACCCGAGCGCCGAGAGCTTTATGATCTTTTGGAAAAAAGTAAGCTCAAAAAAATCCGTCACACCCATTTGCGCGAGCAGGATATGGGCAAAGACGAGCTCGATTATTTAAGCCAAAAATGGGACTGCCGGCTTTTCAATCTCCACCCGACCAAACGTTCGGCTGAAGCAATAAAGAATTTGCCCGAATATCAAAACCGAATCTATATTGAGAATACCGGTGGCTCTATGCCTGATAATTACGAACAGATGGTTCGAGAATCGGCCGGTATTTGTTTCGATCTTTCTCATTATCACGATTATGGCGTTCTGCAGAACCTAACCGCCTATGATAATTTCACCGAATTGCTGAAAAAATATCCTATCGGTTGTGCCCATATCTCTGCCATTACTAAAGTTTTAAAAACATCAGAGTTCGACGCCGGCCATGAAACTCATTACAACCGTCACGGCTTTACTAGCCTGAATGAGTTTGATTACGTTAAAAACTACATCAAATATCTGCCGCAGTACACCAGCTTGGAACTGGAAAACAGCTTCGAAGAACAGCTCGAAGCGAAAGCTTACATTGAAGTTCTCTTTCAGGATTGAAAAGCTTCTCCCCTTCGCAAATCTACAAATTTTACAAAAGTACAAATAGAACGCTACGCCCATTTGTACTTTCGCTTGATTTGTATATTTGCGAAGGAGCATTTATGAAAATTCTAATCACCGGCGCCAAGGGCCAGCTCGGGAACAAATTGATCGAACGACTTCAGGTCCCTGACAACCGACAACCGACGACTGACTACCAACTAATACTCACTGACTCCGAGGAGATGGATATTACCGACAAAACGATGATTGAGCGGGTTTTGTCAAGAGAAAAGCCCGACTTCATTATTCACGCCGCCGCTTATACCCAGGTCGACAAGGCCGAGGGTGAGGGTCGGGAACTTTGCTATAAAGTGAATGCCGTCGGAACCAAAAACCTGGCTGAAATCGCCGCCGAAAAAGATACGACGTTGTTGTATATTTCGACCGATTACGTCTTCCCGGGTACCGGTAACGTCCCAATAAATGAGGACGATCCGACCGATCCGGTCAACTTCTACGGCCAAACCAAGTTGGAAGGCGAAAAAGCGATTCAGGCAGTCTGCGACAAGTATTATATTATACGCACCGCCTGGCTTTACGGCGAGTTGCCACAGGGTCATCCTGGCTCGAATTTCGTTGAGACGATGCTGAGACTGGCCAAAGAACGCGATTCAATCTCGGTCGTCAGCGACCAAATCGGCTCCCCCACCTACACCGGCGACCTGGTTGGGGTGATTGCTGAAATTATCTTCCGAAACCGTTATCCTGAACTTGTTTCAGGGTCCCAAAATTCAAACGCAGAGATCCTGAAACAAGTTCAGGATGACAACAATGAAGCAACCGTGTCCCTCATAGCTCCAGAAGAGCGGAGCAGGATGAAACAATCAAGCAATGCCCCTCTTCCCTACGGTATCTACCACGCCACCGGCGAGGGCGAAGCTTCTTGGTATGATTTTGCCAAGGAAATTTTTAAACAGTCGAAGGTTAAAATAGGTCTCAAACCTATCGCCACCGCCGAGTACCCCACCCCCGCCAAACGCCCGGCCTACTCCTACCTCACCAAAGCCAAGTTGAATAAATACGGCCTCACCATGCGCCCCTGGCAGGAAGCCCTGGGCGAGGTTTTGGAAAAGCGTTAATTTTGCTTAAACTTTTTATTTGTATTAGAATTGAATTATCGGGTGACACTTCACGAAGCCGGCGAGGCTTTACTGAATTTCGACGGTCGCAAGCGCTTGAGACAACGATCTCAAAAAGCGCCTAGAAATTCAGGAGAGCTGAGCAAGCAGATAATTACCTACTTCTTTCTTCTTTTAGATTAATAATATTTTGACTTGTCCCACTTCTCCGCCCTTGGCGGATACGCGGGACAAAAAATTACTGCGTAATTTTTTGGAGGGGCTTATGCTTCAGGTAGATGTAGACAAGATCATACCGGTAACCGAGGCGCGAGATAGCTTCAATAAGATTATCGACGAGGTCGATAATACCGACCAAATGTATGTTCTGACCAGGAACGGCACGCCGGCTGCCGTGGTTGTCGGTGTCAATCATTTGGAAAAATTGACCGGCGATGCCGTTTTACCGGCCGCCATGCCCGAACCCAAGCCGGACGAGAAAAAGGACGATGTTAAGGATGATCTCGTCCCGGTCAAACCCGAACCGATTAAACACACGGAGCCCGACGAAACGAAACCGGAAACACCGGCACCAAAAATCGATGATTTGACTCCAACTGATACCCCTACTGACAACCGACAACCGACAACCGACAACAAACCTATCGATGAACCGACCACCACTCCGGCCGATGATCTTTTCTCCGATTTCGACGACGATACCGCCTCCGTACCGGCCGCTACCGGCCAGCCCAAGTCGATATTCGATGGCGATGAGCCTCCGGCTACCGCTGAGCCTGCTCCAGACAAATCACCCATAGCATCCGAGCCAATCCCGACTCCCGCAGCAGAATCGACTGTCGAAACGGAACCCAAACCAGTCGAGCCGGTAACCCCACCGGTGCCAGGCTCCGCTCCCGATAACAGTCTACCGATTACCGATAACCAATCTTCCGACAAACAACCTATGACCTTCGACCAATTTGTCGCTCCCGTTACCCAAGCTCCGGACATGTCCGGACAGAATACTGCCGGTCTCAATGCTACTCCTGTCAAAACCACGCCGATCCCGGATCAAACTACTCTCCAGACGCCAGACACGCTCGCCGCTCCGGTAGACTCAAACCCCGCCCCGATCCCGTCACCCAATACCGATAACTCCCGATCTGCTTTACCGGCAACCGACAACGGACAACCGACTACCGACCGGCCAACCTCTCATCCCAACTACACCTTTGATACTCCCGCCACCGATGATAGAGCTAACCCTACTCCTGCCCAACCTTCCGGTAATACCAATCAGCCCCCTGCTTCTCCGCAGCCCTAGCCTTCACCCACGTACTGATTCAAAAGACAGTCTTCCAAGGCAGCGAAGACTGTCTTTGTTTGTCATCCGAATTATTTCGAGATTTGAGATTTGGACTTTGAATTCTTAATGTGTCTTAAAATCCACCAGGCAATAAAAAGTAAAATACCGACTGCAATGACAATATTGAACTTGTGTAAAATGTCTCTAACCTCGCCCCAGTGCTCCCCCAGCTTGACTCCCGCCCAAGCCAGAGCGAAAGAAAAGGGCAGAGCTCCGGCAAAGGTGTAAATGATGAATTTCCTGATGTCCATTCTGGCGATTCCCGCCGGTAGAGAAATAAATGTCCGGATTATCGGCAGCATTCTGGAGAAGAAGGTGGTCACTTCGCCGTGTTTCTGGAAAAAGTGGTCCGCCCGGTCCAAGTCGCGATGGCTAATCAAAATATATTTGCCGTATTTCTCAACCAGAGGACGTCCTCCCCTGTAACCCACATAGTAAGCTAGGAGCGAACCGCCCAGGTTTCCCAAGGCGCCAATGATAGTGACGTCGATCAGGGAAAATTGTCCGGAGACGACCAAAAAACCGGAGAAGGGCATGATCACTTCGGAAGGAATGGGCACGCAGGCGGATTCGAAAAACATTAAACCAAACACACCCCAGTATCCGGTGTGTGAAATCGCCCAAGTCACAATGTTCGCCAACGTTTCTACGATCATGATTTTTTCTCTTGAGACCAGCCTTTAGGCTGATATTCCAAGCTAAGGCTTGTGCTCAAAACACTTGAGCCTACCCTTTAGGGTGTTTTTAAGCAAGCTAAAGCTTGAGCTCAAATTAGCCCTTGAGCCCACCCCTTCGACCTCGTTCAGGGCAGGCTCTTTAGGGTGTTATTTGATAACTTTAATAGTACACGAATTGATCTCAAATTACCATAATCGGTGAAATGTGCTATCCTTTAGATATGCCCTCGTAGCTCAGTCGGATAGAGCGTCGGTTTCCGGTACCGAAGGTCGGAGGTTCGAATCCTCTCGAGGGTACCAAAAGTAAATATCAAAACTAAGATGGAGGAAATATGCATGAGAATAGGCAAGGGAAATATACCTGGTTGATCATCATATTAGCGATAATCGCTCTCACCTTGATCGGTTTTATCGTCCGGGGCAAATTTGTCAAATCGGGCAATACGGCGAAGACTGAAACGGTAGCGACTGATACTAACAACGTAACGACCAAAACCGACGATACCGCCGCAACTCCGGCCAAAACCATGACACCGGCCACCACAACTGTTCCCGCCGCTCCGGTGGTTTCGGAAGCGGATAATATTGCCGCGGTCAATAAAGTCGTCAACAGTTTCCTGACCGCCTGGAAGCAACGAAGTTTGGATGACGCCAAGCCATTTATGACCACGGCATATTTCAACTCCACCGATCAGTCCAGCTTTGCCGGCGTCTCTAGTCCCAGCCGCGGGCGCACCGAGATCACTTCGACCAAAGCCGTCACCGCCGGTCAGAAATACACTGTTATCGTCCGATCCTATCAAAACCTTCAGGGCGCCGAGATCGGCTACTCCGATAACACTCTGGATGTGGTCAAGGCCGGCAGCGGCTTTCTGGTCAACTCCCTGACCGAAGGCAAATTCATCCAGAACTAATTTTTTAAACAGTTTTTTAAAAGACAGTCTTCGCTACCTTGGAAGACTGTCTTTGCTCTGTTTGCTAAAGACAGTCTTCGCTGCCATGGAAGACTGTCATCGCTTTGCCCGCTAAAAGACAGTCTTCGCTGCTTTGGAAGACTGTCTTTACTTTAATCTCGAGAGTCTTAAAGACAGTCTTTACATCTTCAAAAAGACTGTCTTCATTTTATTGTTATTGCCTTGAATACAAACCTACCAACTCCGCTGATTCAATCGTATGGTCGGCCATAGCTTCGACCAATTCCTGCTTGCCGGCGTTCGATTCTAAATCAAGCACTATATCGAGTGCGTACAGCTTAAAATGGTAGTGATGCGTACCGCTCGGCGGGCAGGGTGCAATGTATTTGTTTGATCCAGAGCTGTTCACCCCAACCACACCTCCCTCAGGGACTTCATTTCGCCCGATCATAGCGGTGGTTGAACTAATATTCCAAACCACCCAGTGGACGAAATCGCCGCTCGGGGCATCCGGATCGTCGACGATCAAGGCCAGACTCTTGGCCCCAATCGGAGCCTCAATAATGTTTAACTCCGGACTGACTCCCTCCCCATCACAGCTAAACTCTCTCGGAATCTCCCCCTGCTCGCCAAAACTCGGACTTGTTATTTTCATCTCAGCCTCCTACTCTTGTATGATTCCTGCCCAAACCCGAAACTGCGTCGCCTTCTTCGAGTTGACCCGGTAGCCAACGGAGATAACCGCATCTAGATTGTAAATTTTGTCTGATACTCGCGGTCATTTCTGTTTTTGGGTACATGTTCCAAAATGGAACATGTACTATTTTGGCTCAGCTCACCAATTTTATAAATATTGTTCAGGCGTTTAGTAATTGCCGGCCTTTGGACATTAAAAATCTTGTAATTTGTTCATTAGAAAGCCAGACTGTATCCTTCTCAACCTCAATATCCAGCCGAACATTTTTGTCGGGTGAGACATAAATTACAATTTTGTTTTCGTTTTTCTTTTCTACCATCGCACCCCCTCATTTAATTTAATGATTTCCTTAGAACTTTATATTTTGAGATCAAGTTTTAGCTTGTTGTATAGCACGTTAAAGCGCGATCTACAACAGAACAGTTATTTCGGCCAAGTAGAGATCATAATAGACTTTTTAAGCTCGGAGTAGACTTCGCGTAGCTCCTGCCAGACGGCTTCGGTGACAAAGGGGATGAAGGGATGAAGCATGGCTAGGGTTTCCGATAAAATTTTAATTAAGACCTTTTTGGTGTTTTCAGAAACTTCATTGTCCCATTGTCTCATTGTTTCATTGTTACCGTCATGGCGAGTAGTCTGCGACGTGGCAATCTCTGATTTGTAATTTTGTACTTTTGTGTCCTTTTTTGTACTTTCGCGAGGGGGAGCAAGTTGCTGCTTGCTGGCTTCGATATAGCTGTCGCAAAAGTCGTGCCAGAAAAAGTCATAAAGAAGCTCAGCCGCCTGGGAAAACTGATAATTCTCAAGATACTTGATAACTTTCGACTTTATAACTTTATGAACTTTAAGAACTTGTTGATCGGCTTCGGTCAAATATTCCGAGCTGTACTCTGTATTCTGTATTCTGATATCCCCGACCTCTCCGGCCGCGATGTCGCCACCCGAAATGTTAATCAGAACAAAGCGAGAGGCGTTCCAGATCTTGTTGGTGAAGTTGCGCATGCCGCGGATTTTCTCCTCGGAGATGACAATGTCGTTACCGGCCGAGGTACCGAAAACCAGAGCCAGCCTCACTGCATCGGTGCCGTACTGCTCAGCCACCCCGAGAGGGTCAATGACGTTTCCTTTGGATTTACTCATCTTTTGCCGGTCTTTGTCGCGCACCAGTCCGTGCAGGTAAACGGTTTTGAAAGGCACTTGACTGGTCTCGTAAAGTCCCAGCATGATCATCCGCGCCACCCAGAAAAAGAGGATGTCCCAACCGGTTTCCATCACCGCCGTCGGGTAAAATTTCTGATAATCATCCGACGACTCTGGACTTTTGGACTTTTGGACTTTTGAACTCAAGCCGCTTTGCGCTTTCAAAGCGGCGAAGGGCCATTGTCCGGACGAAAACCAGGCATCGAACACATCAGTTTCCTGAATCCAGCCGTCGGGTGGATTTATCCCCACATATACTTCACTTACTTCACCGTCTCCCACCCCCGAGGAGTCAAAGCCCACCTCGCGGGTGCTTATCGCATTTTTTGTATTTTCATTTTGAGATTTTTGATCTGCATTTTTGACATTTGATATTTGATCTTTGATATTAGACTTCCGGTACCAAACCGGAAGTCTGATGCCCCAAACGATCTGCCTCGAGATGTTCCAGTCGCGAATATTGGTCAGCCAGTGATAAAAAATCTTTTCAAACTTTTCGGAGACAAATTTGATCTTGCCGGTTTTGACCGCCTCCAGAGCGTCTTTTGCTAATATTTTCCCGCTTTTTTTACCCTTTTTGTTGACCGCGATATACCACTGTTTTGAGACTCGCGGTTCGATAACCGCGCCGCATTTGTAGCACTTGCCGACGGTGTGAATATAGTTTTCGTCGACTTTTTCCAAAATGCCCTTTTCTTTCATCGCCTCGACCACCTGTCGTCTGGCTTCGAAGATTTTTAATCCGGCGAACGGTTCGGCTTTTTCGTTCAACCGGCCGTATTGATCTATGACTTCTTTGATCTCAAGATTGTGGCGCTTGCCGGCTTCAAAGTCGTTCGGATCATGAGCCGGAGTAATCTTAACCGCGCCGGTCCCAAACTTCGGATCAACCATTTTGTCGGCAATGACCGGAATCTCGATCTCGGTCAACGGTATCTTCACGCTTAACCCGATCAATTCCGCAAACCGTTTATCGTTTGGGCTGACGGCGATTGCGGTATCACCGAATATTGTTTCCGGCCTTGTAGTCGCGATCGTTAAGTATTCTGAATTTTTGATTTTAGATTTATATTTTTGATATTTGATATTTGATATTTGATATTTGACGAAGTAGAGTGGATCTGTTTGTTCCTCGTATTTCACTTCCAGATCGGAAAGCGAGGTCTGGTGTTTGGTGCACCAGTTGACAGGCCGTAGATCCTGATATACCAGTCCGTCATTGTATAATTTGACAAAGGTCTCGTTGACTATTTTGACAATATCCTCATCCAGCGTGAATTTTTCCCTATCCCAATCACAGCTGGCGCCTAATTTTCTCAGCTGATCTTCCATCCCGGATTTATTTTCCAAGCTAAAATCCCACATCATCCGGTAAAGCTCGTTACGATCCATACCGAACCGGCTCTTGCCCTCTTTCTCCAGCTTTTTTTCGAATACAATCTGAGTTTCAAATCCGCCGTGGTCGGCGCCCGGCAGCCACAAAGCAGCCTTGCCTTGCATCCGGGCATAGCGGGTCATAATGTCCTCGAGAGTCACGAAAACCGCATGCCCCAGGTGCAGGGAGCCGTTGGCGTTTGGCGGCGGCATGATGATCGAGTATGGCTCACCCTCCGGATTGATTTCCGGTTTGAAATAACCTTTCGATTCCCAAGTAGAGTAGAGCTTTTTCTCGTACTTTTCCGGTTCCCACGATTTTGAAATAATTTTCTTCATTAGCCCTAAATTATCATAAAATGGTAATCAATTACAGTTTTGCATTGGCATCAAGACTTATTTCGTGCCATTTTGGAGTTTCTCCGCGGAAAATGTGGTAGTACGCCGCCAGTCCGATCATGGCCGCATTGTCCCCACACATTTCCGGAGGAGGCATCAACAACGACACATTATTCTGAGGCGCAGCCGAAGAATCCTCCAGTCTACCATGGGATCCTGAAACAAGTTCAGGATGACCGTGATTATATGTCTCAATCCTTCCCTGTAGTTCTGATCTCAATCGATTATTCGCCGCCACCCCGCCGGCTAGAACCACGGTTTTCGGTTTGTATTTAAGTACCGCTCTCATCGTCTTGGTCGCCAGCACATCCACCACCGCCTCTTCAAAAGCGAAGGCGACCTCCGGTCGCCAGTCCTGAGTCCGAAAGTTCGGAAGTCCTAAAGTCTTCGAATTTTCACCTTTGGACTCTTGGACTTTTAGACTATGGACTATATTTAGAACCGCGGTTTTGAGTCCTGAGAAAGAAAAGTTAAAGTTTCCCGAATTGAGCATCGGACGGGGAAATACAAGTCCCGAGTCCGAAAGTCCGGAAGTCCGGAAGTCCGGTTTGAGATTTTGAGATTTAGAATTTGGAATTTGTTTGGTTATTGTCTCTTGATTATTGATTATTCTGTTTCTAAACTCTTCAGCGAGTTTAGAAACAGCCGGTCCTCCCGGGTAGCCTAGTCCCAATAACTTGGCCACTTTATCAAATGCCTCGCCCGCTGCATCATCTATGGTGTGGCCGATGTTTTCATAGACTCCATGGTCTTTCATTATGGTAAGCGAAGTATGACCACCCGAGACTGTCAAAGCCAAGATGGGGAAGTTGACCCCTCCCTTTGTCATTGCGAGGAGGGGCGACCTGGCAATCTCCTTTGCTAGATTGCCACGGGCCGAAACACCGGCCCTAGCAATGACAGGCACAGAGGCCATCGCCGAGTAAATGTGTCCCTCAATATGGTTAATTGGCACGATGGGAATATTCAGCGAATACGCCAATGTTTTGGCCGTGTTAAACCCTACCAACAGCGCCCCGACCAACCCCGGCCCGGAAGTCACGGCGATGTGGGTAATTTCGGAAAGCATTTCCGAAATTTCATTGCTGTATTGCTGAATTACTAAATTGTTCTCTAACACAGCGCTGATCTTATTTTTAGATTTTTGAATTTTTTTAGAGTTTAGAATTTCGAGTTTAGGGTTTGCTATTATGAGCGCTTCGCGAATAACAGGGACGATCACCTCTATATGCGCTCGACTCGCCACCTCCGGCACGATGCCGCCGGTTTTTGCGTGCAGGTCGATCTGCGAACTCACCACATTCGACAAAACGACCGGGCATTCTCCAATGTTTGTACTTTTGTAGTTTTTGTACTTTCGCGAGGAGGCAGCCATGATAACGGCTGCGCAGGTTTCATCGCAACTTGTTTCTATGGCCAATATTTTAATCTCTTTCATATCCTCCAAAATAACAGATTATAGCTTCGAGGTCTAGACAGTGCATATAATATTATCTATTTTAGAATTAGACAGACCAAGCTCGCACATGGAGGGACGTTCATGCATCCGGCATCTGTCCTGATAGCTCCCGTCATAGACAACACGAGTCTACTCAACCAACTACCCCAAAACTGCGGGGTAACAGACCTACCGCAACCTCACGTCATCGAAACCCCTGAGGGGCCGTACCGTCTCTACCTGATTAACCTGCCGCAACCTTGGTACTTCGATTGGCTGTTCAACTTATGTGCGGAGTACCAAGGGGTCGAAGCCAACTGGCACTGCTGCCTTAAGGACCATTCAGGCGCGTTAGATCTGCCATCGACATTTCAGGCCGTCGTCGAGTCCCATACCGCCTACCTCCTAGGCATCCATCCCATTCCCTCGATGCCCTAAGCTCAAACCCGCTTGATACCCCGCCTCGGGTATCACGAACTGCCGTACTCTCGGTCCACCCGGATCGAGAGTAGTTCGTTTGGATCGGCTCTCCTAACCCTTATTGATCCTGTTTTTCCAGTTCATCTGCCGCAACCCCACAACAACCGTCATTTCGAACGAGTTCCGCCATCTGTTCGGGGCCTTGCAAAGTTTTTGTTTAGGGATAATATTAAACTAACGCTACCCCCGGAGGTGATCGGCATGACTATCGGGATTTCGATGAAGGACGCATTACCCTGCAACAATCCGGAATTCCGTTGCCGCGGATCTTGCCGGCGCATGGTCATGATGATCGACCCGGACAGCGGTCAAATCGTCCACGAAGGTCACTGTGCCGGCACCCTCCATTTAGGGGGGAAAACCAAGCTCAAGATTACAGGGGGAACCAACGGAATCGAGCACGTCGATCTCGGCCGGTTTGTTGTACTTCCCCTCAATTCGCCTACTTGCCACTTCTCGGCAGAGACCTAGCCATTTCCTCAGCCAAGATCTCCTCGCTTCCGTTGCTCCCCGATCCCAACTGCGAACCCCGCTCCCCGCGGGGTTCTAAGTTTTTTGACTTCCTCGCTTTCGGGGGCTTTTTTTGATAAGATGAAACCAATGTCATCAATATTTCAGACACCGGAATGGGAAAAGTTCAAACTGAAAACAGGCTACTCAAAATCTTACCGAGTAAGCGGTATTTTATTGCTGCAGAAGAAATTACCACTTGGATGGTCGATGCTATATTCGCCCATGTTGGGCGCATCTCAAGTCTCAGACCTCAAATCTCAAAGTTATCTAAAACAAATCAAAAATATCGCATCAGAAAACAAAGCCATCTTCTGCCGCGCCGAGTTTGACATACCGGCGACTCAGGACTTTGGGACTTTGGGACTTTCGGACTACATTAAGGCTTTTGAGGAGATGCAACCCGAACATACGCTCATACTCGATATCGACCGGACAGAGGCAGAGATTCTGGAACAAATGAAACCGAAAGGCAGATATAATATTAGGGTTGCCGAGCGTAGCGGGATAATCATTGAAAAAACCGATTCCGTCCGCGAATTCTTTCAGCTCTACCAAATCATGGCAAAGAGACAAAAGATTACCTACCGCAACGAACAATATTTCCAAAAACTGGTTGACATTTTGAAAGAAAAGGACTATGTTCAAGTGTTCCTGGCGCGCGAAGCGCGCGCCCCTCACGAAAGTACAAATGGAACAACAAAAGTACAAAATTACGAATCGAGTAACGAATCCACGAGTCAACGAGTCAACGAGTCAACTATCCTTGCCGCCGCCATTGTCACCTACTACGATAAAAGAGCGACCTATCTCTTTGGCGGATCGAGCAGTAAACACCGCGAGCTGATGGCGCCTTACAAACTGCACTGGGAGATCATCAAAGACGCCAAGACCAAAGGATGCGTCGAATACGACTTCTTCGGCATCGCGCCGGACAATAATCCCAAGCATCCATGGGCTGGAGTAACCCGCTTCAAAAAACAGTTCGGCGGCCGTCAAGTCGATCTTCTGGGTAGCTACGACCTGGTTTTCAACAAAACAAAATACCAGCTTTTCAAGATGGCGGAAAAAATTAGACGTTAAATTGTCGGACTTATTTGACCCATTGGACCCATTAGACTTATGAACCTAAAGAAACTTTTGCCCCAATCAACCAAAAACAAACTTCACAAGCTCCAGTCGCAGCTGGCGCGGATTCGCTATGGCAATCCCTCCAAGAAACTGACCGTCGTCGGCGTCACCGGTACCAAAGGCAAAACATCTGTCTGCAACTTGATATCTTCTATCCTGGACGCAGCCAAAATCCCCAACGCCATGGAGACGACCATCAACACTAAAATCGGCGACAAAACCATCTATCACACTGAAAAAAATCTCTGGGTCACCACTCCTCCGGCGCATGTTTTGCAAAAATTTTTTAGAGAAATCAAGAATCGGGGTATCACTCATGTTGTGCTGGAAGTCACCTCTTCGGCTATCGATCAATACCGCACTCACGGCATTGATTTCGACGTTTTAGTCTATACCAATCTCTCGCACGACCACCTGGACTATCACAAGACGATGGAAAATTACCTCAATGCCAAGCTCAAGGTTTTCAAACAAAACCCCGAGGCTAAGTTTGTCATTAACCGCGACGATCAGCACTGGAATCTTTTTTACAACCTCAAGGCCAAGGAAAAGTTTTTGTTCTCGATCAACAAGTCGGTTGATCACGGCGCCGTTGCCCGCAAGATTCTCCTGAGCCCGGACAGTTCCACCTTCACCGCCGCCGCGGAAAACGGCCAAGTAGCTATCAACTCGCACCTGCCGGGCATTTTCAATATCTCAAACCAGCTGGCGGCTTTCTGCACCGGTGTGGCTTTGGGGATTGATCCTGAAATAATCAAAAAAGGCCTGGAAAATGTCTCGGGCATCCGCGGACGGATGGAACAGATTGTAGTCAGCCCCAAACAGGATTTTACCGTCATCGTCGACTACGCCCACAACGCCGACTCGCTAAAAAATGTTTATGAGACCGTCAAACAAGGTATGCAAAACCGTGGCGGCCGGCTGATCGCCGTCCTCGGCGCCACCGGCCGACGCGATACGACCAAACGGCCGATCATGGGAGCTCTGGCCGGAAACTACGCCGACCTAATAATTGTGACGGACGAGGATCCCTACGACGAAGACCCGATGTCGATTATCGAGGTTGTGGCCGCCGGAGTCCTCAAAGGCGGCAGAAAGAATCAGTGGAGGCTGAATCGTAACTACTGGAAAGTTTTAGACAGAAAGCAAGCCATTCGCAAAGCCATCGCCGAGGCTGAGAAAGGAGACGTGGTGGTAATCACCGGCAAGGGCGCAGAGGAGGTTATGGCCGTGGGCGAGCACAAGTTCGTGCCCTTTTCCGATCGAAAGATTGCTAGGGAAGAGCTTGAAGCCCGGTTCCTGAAAAAGTAATTCCTTTTTTGTCATTGCGAGGAGGCTTCGCGACATGGCAATCTTGTTCATCGACTTGCATGGATTTAGATAACAGTCTTTACATCTTCAAAAAGACTGCCATCGCTAATCTGTGTTTGATCGGTGAACAAGATCTGTGGACGTCATTACAACTGATTCACAGGAGGATTTCCAGTGATGACCAACTGCGCCATACTGCTTGAGGTCGCACTTTGGGCAATCGTCGCTAAGGCGATCTGGAGGTGATCAAGAGATGGGATACCTCGGACTCTTGGCGTACATTCGATGGCTTCTCGAAGGAGGGGAAGATCGCAAGCCTTTCTGCGAACGGTTGATCGGTTGGATCGATAATGTAGCCGAGTCGATCGCCGAGCACGTCCGAGACTGCGGGTTCTTCGAGTCCAATCCCCTGTTTCGGGGCCAGTGAAGGAGGCCTACCAGCAAGCCTATTCCCGCCGGCGCCAAGCCCTTCTTGACGCCGGCCGTTGTTTTTGATACAATGATCTAATTTGAATCGTGAATCTAATTTGAATCGTGACCGCCACAGATCAATACCACTGATCGGTCACGGATCTGAGGAAAATCTGTGGAATTGATCAGTGGAGGTCACCGTACAGTATTATGAAACAAAAGACTCTTTCAAACTACGATCTTCTTAAGCTGGAGGCCAAGGCCGCCCAAGCCAAGATTGATGCGATCAAAAAAATCCTGTCCTCCGACAAAGAGGGTGCTCAGGTCCCGGTTTTAGTACAAAAAGACTCAGACTAATAAAATTCTAAACTCTAAATCCTAAATTCTAAATAAATTCCAAAGCTCTAAAATAACAAACTCAAAACTGTTTGAATTTAAAGTTTTGAACTTTTGAGTTTCTTTAGAGTTTAGAGGCTGCCTTTGGGATAAAAGCGTACATCTTGAAAACTCATCCCAAATTTAGCTTAAAATTAATTTGTTCGATCAGTGTAACTTTCTGCGCATAT
Source organism: bacterium (assembly GCA_021812945.1). Lineage (GTDB taxonomy): Bacteria > Patescibacteriota > UBA1384 > XYA2-FULL-43-10 > JAKAMI01 > JAKAMI01. Next base: position 26 of record JAKAMI010000002.1, on the reverse strand, counting down.
TCTGAATAAATTGATAAAATTTCTTT
>JAKAMI010000001.1 GCA_021812945.1 bacterium | reverse complement strand
TTTTGATTGATAATTAGAAAGTTAGCGTAAAGATTCAAGGAACATTTTTGTTTTTGCATAGACTAGAAACCCTCCATTTGTTTCTAGCATATGTTATCATAAAAACTGGGCAAACGCGTAAGTCCTATAAAGTTTAAAGCCCTTAATTCGACGAAAAAGTTCTGCACCCTCAACCGATCGTCGTGTCATAAAGAAAGAAAAAACAACTAGTATTAAACCGGTAATTATAGCTGCCATGCCAAGGTGGGGAATAAAAACAAAGCCGACAATGAATCCGGTAGCTAAGATAATAAGTCCAAGGCTCAAGAATCCAACTTGCCAAGCGCGGCTGCTTTTGATTAGCCAGTTTTTGTCGACCAAAAAGTCCTTACCGGTTGAAGTAATGCCAGATAGATAAATATAGAATTCATTTTTCAAGGAAGACATTAAGACTTTATCCCCCGTCTTGAAAAGATCATCGCATAACTCTTTTTCCGCCGCTGAAAGTTGATATTTGCCGGAATTTAGCTTACTTAATTGATAGTCGGAGCCGCCAAAGACCCCTTGTTTGGGAAGTTGCTCAATTTTAATGAATTTGTGGACTGCCAGGTTAATAATTGAAGCTGACAAATATTGATTTTTCAAAATTCCATCGGAGTAAACTAGGCCCATTTCTATTGGGGCAAGTTTTTCCGGAATCTCGAATTCGGGAGCGATTGTCGGATTAATTTTCGGGTCACGGCCGAACTTATTCCAAAGTATTAAGCTTAGAATTAAGGCTAAAAGGGGAATTAAGTAGTAAAAATAATCACCATATTTTTCTAAAAAGGTTTGCACATACGGAGCAATAATGTTTTTGGGAAAAGTCACGGAAACGGTAATTCCCTGTCCTGGAGTCATTGTTTGTTTAACATCTGCAACGAGGTGGCTGCTGTTGTTGGTAAAACCAGCCGTGGCCGGGAAAGCTGCCTTTCCGCCAACCGCTCCGGTGTAGACATTCACACTGCTGTTTTGTTGAGAAATCTCGTCGGGGAAGATTACTGTAGCCGCGAAGTTATCAATATCAATATCCCAGAAGTTACCGCTTAGGTTCCAGTAGAACTCGTCAAATTGATTGTCGGTATGACGGACCGCATTTTTGACATGATACTTAATCCGATAATAATTAACACCGGTGACGGTTCTGTCGGGATCGCCTATCTTCCAGGTAACGGTGTGGTTGGAGCGATCAGTGGAGGTTGAATATTTTATGGGGTTGTTATTGAAATCGGTAATGCTGATTAAACTAATAGGGGACTTGATAATATCCGAACTCGTTAACTGTGTCTGAGTCGGTAAAACCCGGAAAATACCGTGTTTGTTTGGAAGATCGCCACAGTCGGCGGTTATATTTTCGGTAACATCGAGCGAGGAATCCTTGTTGACCGTTGTCTCGGATCTAAAATCCTGGATATACCAGTCGGTGACCACATCGCGAGCAGAAACCTTGGAGGTAAAAACCAATAACCAAGATACGATAACCAAAAATCCAAACGAGACCAACTTTATAATTTTTCCCATAAATCCTCCAAGAAAATCATATCACAGAAAGGGATTCTAGGGGAAACGGGAGAGGTAAAAGGGGATAAACGCTAAATTTGGTAATTAAATCAGAAAATAGCTGAGAAATCAGGCTCAAAAATAGAGAAAAAGAAGAGGTGTCAAGCTAACCCACATCGGACGTGGGTTAGCTTGACACCTTGGCATATTGATAAAAAACGACACGGCCCGCCTGGTAGGGCGAGCCGTTTACTGCCAAGGTGAGGCATCGAGCCGGACGCTGCCGACCCGTTGTTGTCAATTTTTCAAATTATTGTGCTTTTTGGGGTGTGACTTGCGGCCACTCATGGGCCGATGCAATCGTTCATGCGTTTCAGTACGACGGAATTGAGCAAAAACACATGGACATCACCTTCCGCGATTGAAGGCACTACGATGCCAAGGTTGCGACAAGCGTTGGGACTAGGCGCGAGACTTGACGACGATGTGGATATCCCCGTCTTCCTCCCAGGCGATGACCTGGACAGGGAAGGCGGGCACGACCGTGACCTCTGGCCCTCCGATGTTATCGAGGACGAAGGTGAAGCCGTGGTGTTCCTCAGTCTGCTTCTGGGCCGGATAGGCGAAGAAGCACTTCCCATCCGGATGCTCGACCAGCAGAACCCTCTCAACACTACCCACTACAGGGTAGGATTGTCGGATTCGACCGCGGTCGTCTGGGGGTTTGAAGTTGATGTTTGAAGGAAATATGAGTCTTCCTTCGGGGTGACGTGCCAACACTCCCTCTTTCTGAGGGTTTTTCTCCCACTTCAAGACCAGGATGTCATCTGTCACTGTAACCATCTCCTCCACGAGAGAGACTTATTTCTTGTTCCGAAGGATCGGAACGGTGCTAATATACAACATTATACGACAAATGTCAAGATGAAAAAGGGGGAGGTTTGTGATATGTTAAGGCGGAGCTGAGGATGATAGGGAGGAATTAGGAGGGATAAGGGACGAAAAGCGGAAACACTAAGGGATGATAACGGATTGCAAAGGATAATAAGGGGGAGCAAAGGGAAACAAAGGGTGATAAAGAGAAGACTGGGTGACTAAGGGAAGTTAGGGGTGGTTAGGGGATGTCAGAGGTATTTATATTGAGGGAAAACAAGGATGGGACTTTCCAACTTCCAACTTTATAACTTTACAAACTTTCAACTTAACTATGTCAGGACACAGTAAATGGGCGACAACTAAAAGAGCGAAAGCGGTTACAGACAGTAAGCGCAGTGCTTTATTTACCAAGCTGGCCAATATGATCACGGTGGCGGTCAGGACCGGTGGCGGGGGCGATCCGGAGATGAACTTCAAACTCCGATTGGCCGTTGATAAGGCCAGGTCCGCTAGTATGCCCAAGGAAAACATCGAACGCTCGATCAAGCGCGGTCTTGGGGAGGGCGGCGGCGCCAGTATTGAAGAGGAAACATACGAGGGTCTGCTCCCCCTAAAATCGGCGTCGGCCGGCGTTGCTTTCATTATCGAAACCTTGTCTGACAATAAAAACCGCACAGTTTCCGGTCTACGCACCATTTTCACCAAACACGGCGGCCGACTGATTAACTCCGGTAGTGTCAATTATCTTTTTGACCAGATGGGTTCGATATTTGTCTTAAAATCGTCCAACCAGTTGGCCAAGGACGAACTGGAACTCATCATTATCGACTCTGGTGCCGAAGACTATGAAGAAGTCGAGGATGGTTATTTTGTCTACACTAAAATGGTTGACCTTCAGAATATCAAAACAACTCTGGAGCAGGCGGGCTTAATTATCGAGTCAGCAGAAATTATCTTTAGAGCTAAAATGCCTGTTGAATTGTCCGATGAGGATCAAGAAAAAGTTGAGAAGTTAATGGATGCGTTGGACGAAAATGGAGATGTGCACGAGGTGTTCTTTAATGCCTAATTATCAAGCTTCAAGGATCAATTATCATTTAATGATCAAATATCAATATTCAATTAGTACAGATCAAGCAAATAATTCTGGTACTTGGCACTTGAAAATTACTTGATCATTGATATTTGACTATTGATCATTAACTGTGAGGGTTTATGCAATATATCATTATAGCACTAGCAATATTGTTGGCCGGGGCTTTGGGCCTAGTTGGCTATCTTTTGTTTCGAAAGCCGAAACAGACCGAGGAGCCGGTAAATAATTTAATGCTCTTGCAGCAACAAATTTCTGAGCTCTCAGAAAAAATGAATGCCAATATGTCCCAGTCGGCGCGCGAACTAAACCAGCAACTTCAAGAACAATCACGCGCCACATTTGGAATTGTCAAGGATGTGACAGAGAAACTAGCCGAGATCACAACGACAAACAAACAGGTGGTCGGGTTTGCCGAGCAACTTCAAAGTCTGGAAAATATTTTGCGCAACCCCAAACATCGCGGCATCTTGGGCGAATATTACCTCGAAACTTTACTTGGCAATGTTTTTCAGCCCAAGCAATATCAACTTCAATATGCTTTCAAAAATAACGATAAAGTGGACGCTGTACTCTTTATCGGTGAAAAAATCGTGCCCATAGACGCCAAATTTTCTCTGGAAAAATACAACCAAATGATGGGAGAAAAAGACAAAGAGCGCCGAGAAGCCATTGAACACGAGTTTAAATCCGACGTCAAAAAACGAATCGACGAAACCGCCAAGTACATTCGTCCCAATGAAAAGACCACCGACTTTGCTTTCATGTTTATTCCGGCGGAGGGTATCTACTCCAATTTATTGGTTTATAAAACCGGCACAGCCGGTATCAACACTCATGATCTTTTGGAATACGCATTTTCCAAGAAAGTGATTATTGTTTCTCCGACATCATTTTTCGCTTATCTGCAGACCGTGATCCAGGGATTAAAATCTTTGAAAGTGGAGGAGGGTATACTGGAAATTGTTGATCACATCAAAAAGCTAGACCGGCACCTGAACTCCTACGAAACATATATGAATAAGATGGGCAAAAGCCTGGGGACAACGGTCAACATGTACAACGACGCCTCGAAAGAGTATAAAAAAATCGACAAAGATATCTACCGGATAACGGATGGCAAGTCCGGCGGTGAGGTCGAGGTGGAGCTGTTGGATAAGCCACGGGACGGTGAGAACTAGCTCCTTCGCGAATCTACAAATCAAACAAAAATACAAATGGGTTAGGCGCTATTAATGGAAATTTTCTAGGTTAAGTTGATTAGTTTAGATTTATATTATTTTATAAATGCACGCTTTTTTGTACTTTTGTGATTTATTTGTATATTTGCGAGGGAAAATTTTCTCATGAAAATTTTAGGAATTGATCCCGGGACGGCAATCTGCGGCTGGGGGCTGGTCGAGAAAAGCGGCTCCTCGTTTAAGTTACTCGACTTTGGAGTCATAACCACGGATAAAAATTGTCCGCAGTGCGACAGGTTGCATAGTATTTACACGGAGCTTTCTGATATAATCAAGAAAAAGCAACCTGAAGCTGTGGCGGTCGAAGAACTGTTTTTTTTCAAAAATCTCAAAACCGTTATCTCGGTTTCGGAGGCGCGCGGAGTCATCACGGTGGCGGCCAGGGAAAACAGAATCCCCTTTTTCGAATACACCCCCCTTCAGGTCAAACAAGCTTTGGCCGGCTACGGCCGAGCCGACAAAAACCAGGTTCAGCAGATGGTAAAGTTGATATTGAACCTGAAAGAAATACCCAAGCCTGACGATGCCGCCGATGCGCTGGCGGTGGCAATCACACACGGGCAGAGTAACCAAGAATTAATGCAAAATTCAAATCTCAAATCTCAAAGTGACAATTAAAAGTTTAAAATTCATAATTTAATCGAACATTTTGAGATCTGAACTTTGAAATCTGAATTTACCTCCGAAGGAGATTTTTTGCCTCAACTCCGTCAAAATATCATAACCGGCGATTGGGTGGTTATAGCCCCCGAGCGGGCCAAACGGCCGCAGGATTTTGTGACCCCGAAAAGCGTCGAAGTTTCCAAGAAGGAAGACTGTCCTTTTTGTCCGGGCGGGCCTTCGTACAAAACTCGTATCAAGAGCGAGGACACTAAAAATATTTATGTTATCCAAAATAAATTTCCGGCCTTTGTCGAAGACGGCATTAAAAACGGGCGGAGTATTTACGTCGAGGACGAATTTTACCGCGCCAGACCGTCTATTGGCGATCACGAAGTTATCGTGATTAAAAATCATAATTTGAATATTTTTTCCTTTAGCAACTCTCTGATGCTGGAAATGTTTCAAGTCATGCAGAAACGATTCATCCACATGAAAAAAGACGAAGAAGTCGCTTCGATAATGCCGATCTACAACCACGGTTCGGAGGCGGGAGCCTCTATCATACACCCGCACGCCCAGATTTTTGCCTCAGGCATCGTAGCCAACACCGTTGGCCGAGAGATGGAGGGAGCGGAGCGCTATTTCGGCATAAATGGGGTTTGCGTTTTTTGCGATATATTGCACCACGAGAGGAGGCAAAAAGTCAGAGTAGTGGCTGAAAACAAGGACTTTGCAGCTTTTGCGTTTTATGCCGCCCGTTTTCCGTTCGAGATCTGGGTGATGCCCAAAAAACATGATTCCCAGTTTGAGAATTCCAGCCCGTCTCTCCTTAAAAACCTGGCCGAGATTATGACTGAGGCTTTGGGCAAGCTCAATAAAACTCTAAAAAATCCTCCCCTAAATTTCTACATTCATACCTTGCCCACAACGCTGGAACATTCAAACTATTATCACTGGCACGTTGAGATTACCCCACGTTTATCATTGTATGGTGGTTTCGAGATCGGTTCCGGCGTCATCATCGACGTCATGAACCCCGAAGACGCCGCCGGGTATTTGAACGGAAAAAAGAAAGATTAAAAGTGTTGTGGGAATGACAATACAAATTAAACCAAGGATATTATGAGAATATTACATCTTCTGATGTTCCCGCTTTTCGGGAGTGGGAGCGGAACCTATGCCAGGAAACTGGCTGAAAAAACCGCCACGGAATTTCCCAAAGACAAAGTCGCCATCATGTGTCCCGACAAAGCCCGCTCGGTTAAAGGAGTCAAGATCATCCCGGTTCAGATGCCTTTCAAGGTTTCCTTTACCGGACACCCGGACTGGCCGAACTCAAAGATCTATTCCGAACTAACCGGCGAGGAGATGGTCGAGATTATTGATTGCTTTTTTGAGGCAACTTTAAAAGCGGTTGAGGAGTTCAAGCCGGATGTGATTCATGTCCATCACGCCTCGTTTTTCACCTGGGCGGCCAGCTTCATCCGAGCCATTTACAGTATTAACTACGTAACTACAGTTCACGGCACTTGCGTGCTGTGTGCCAGTCAAGACAAACGCTGGATCCCGATAGTTCGACCAGGTCTAAGAGATACTTCATTCATCAATGCGGTCTCAGGAGATACTAGAAAGTGGATGCTGAAAATATTCGGACGCAGACTTCTTCACAAGACCAAGATAATTACCGGCGGGGTTGATCTGGAGGCATTTCCCAAAACCGGTCCGACGGATCTGATTGATAAAATGTACGACCTTGATGACAAGAAAGTCGTAATTTTTTCCGGCAAATTAACCAAGAAAAAGGGTGTTGAATACTTGATAAAAGCGGCCCCAAAGATAAAAGCCGAGATTTTCATTATCGGTGGTGGAGACGATCAGGAGAGACTTAAAGAAATCGCTCAAAAATTGAAAGTCAAAAATGTTACCTTCACCGGTTACAAAGGCAAGGACAGTTTAGAGGAGTTTCGCCAGTTTTACCGTCGAGCTGATGTTTTTGTTTTTCCCAGTGTCTGGGACGAACCGCTGGGCTTGGTAGCGCTTGAAGCCATGGCCTCTTCCACTCCGGTAGTAGCCTCCAGAAAAGGTGGGATCCCCCTGGCGGTGAAAAATGGCTACAATGGTTTTCTGGTTCGGGCTCGTTCTTCCAAGGAAATTGCAGAGATGGTTAATAAGATCCTTAGGAATCCGGAATTGCAAAAAAAGCTGGGTGAAAATGCCCGAAAGATAGTCGAGGAAAAGTTTAGTTGGCGTCTGATTTCTCACAAATTTCATAGTGTCTATGAGCAAGCCTATGCTGATTCGCTAAAACGGAAGAAAAACAAGGCCGCTATTGTCGAAAAACACATCATCGATCGCGAAAAGAAAGAGATTAAGGGTAAGAAACTGGATTATATATAATACTAGTGTTATTTCAGCCCACCTAGGAATAATGTAATTAAGTTTCACTGTAGTTATCGGTGACATCCAAACCATGACTCCGGAGGAGATTGAGGTGGTCAAGGCGGTCATCGCTGATAAACTGACAGCTGCTCTAGAAAGTCTGAGTTTAGACAAAGAATAAATAATTGGGAAACTATGTCAAAAAAAATTCTCTGCTATTGTTCTTGGAACGGTTACGGTCATATCGCCAGGGCGTATTCTTTGGCTAAGTTTATAGATAATGTTGAGATCATTATCTGCTCACCCCAGCCTTATATTTTCCCCCTAAAAAAGAATGTTCGTTATGTAAATATGACCGAACCGCAAAGCCGATATCGTTTCGAGGGCGAGAAAATCGTTCGCCAGGAATATCACGACACCATCGATGTAGAGAGTTACCGCAAACACGTTCTAGAATTCTTCAAACTTCTTGACGAAATTCATCCCGATCTGGTCATCGTGGATAATCCGGCCGAGATCGCAATCTATTCGATGCTGATGGGCTACCGGACCCTAATAGTCTATGAAACTCTGAAATCCAACGATTTAAGGTGGCGCCTGTCGTGGGGAAATGTTGAGAGAGTAATTGTCCCATATACCAAAGAGTTTTCGGAAGAAATTGACTATAGATTTGCCGATAATTCATTTTTCAGTGGCGGTTACTCTCGTTTTGAGGCTGACGAATTACCAAACAGAATCGCAACTAGAAAAGAACTAGACATCAAGGATAGCGAAAAATTATGTCTTATCACTATGGGCAAAGCCAGACTGGGTGAAAAAATAATCCCGGAAATTATTAAATCCGTGGTCAACAATAAATCAATCAAAGTACTAATGCCGTACTTTGCTGAAGACGACTGGATTAATGGTTTAAAAAAGAAATTCCCTGAATTAATGGTGATCCATAACCAAACCGACCTTCGGAAATTTTACGTAGCAGCCGACCTCGTTCTGACCGGTGCCGGTTACAATTCGGTTATGGAATGCTTCGAGTTTCGGGTTCCGGCAATTCTTTTTCCGCTTGATCGTGTTTACGGAGAGCAATCGAACAAAGCTGTTGTAACCAAAAAAATGGGGGCGGCCGAAATTATCAATGTCAATCAAACCGGTTGGTCGAGTAAAATCAAACCTTTAATAAATAAAGTCTTAGAGCCAAAAAATACGAATAAGATGAAACGAGCTCAAGCCAAAATAGTCGACGGACAAGGAGCCAGGAGGCTTGCGAATTATATCACGCAATTAATCGAGGTTTAAAAATGAGATTCTTGGTAATAACCATGGGTCCGGGGGAGACATCCCAGGGTGCGGCTTTGGGTAAATACATGATCAAAGCACACCACAAAGTCACTTTTGGATTGCTTCTCGAAGAAAACTTACACTTTTTGAAAAGGATGAGTTGTTCTAAAGTTATGTTCAAAAACGGTACTGATGTAAAAAGACATATCGCTTCGGAAAAGTATGATGCGGTAGTATTTTGCAACTCCAAAATGTTTGGAGTGGAACCTGATTTTCAAAATATTCCTCCCGAAAAAAAACCATTCTGCGTATCGCTTGACTCGAACTGGTTGTTTAACCAAGCTGAAAGGTTTCCATTTATTAACTGGTTGGATCGAATATATTTGAATTTCCCAAAAGATGTTTTTATGTATGGACTAGTTGAAAAGGGAGGCGCCTATATTATCCCGGATAAAATAAAAAATATTATTACTACAGTGGGTCTCATACCTTCATATTCACCTCTAAGTCATCGTATGAAAACAAAAATAAGAAAGAAACTCGGAGTCCTACAATCAGAAAAGTTAATCTTTACTTACATTGGAAGCGGAGTAACTTTTCGTGATGATTATTTTCAACGTTTTGTTCAAATATTCGATAGGCTCCATAGTCGGCACAAGGATATCAAGGTCATATATCTCAGTGGAGAAGAACCCAAAAAACCTTGGGTAGTAAAAACTGGTGGGAATGTTGATAGTCAAACTTTTTATGAGTATTTGGCATCTTCAGACCTGGTTTTTCAACACCAAGGATTGGGCACTCTGGAACAAGCAATTTCCTCAATGGTTCCGGCTGTTTCTAACGTCTCAGTTATGAAACCCGGAGAAAAAATTCATACTCACGCATGGGAAGTTAAACCTTTTGAAAAAGCCGGGTTATGTAAAATGCATTATTATAGTGATGATATCGCAGAAGTGTTGAAATCGATTGAACAACTTTTATTCTATGAAAAAAGAGAGGAAATGATCAACTTCCAAAAAGGCCATCACATTGTCGGTGAGGAAAATATGCTAGGAGATATTTTAAGGAGGTTGAAATGAAAATAGCTATGGTTACACCTTTAGCCATCAAAGTTCCTCCGGACAAGTACGGTGGATCGGAGTTCGTGATCTACTATCTTACGGAAGAACTGGTCAGGCGAGGCCATCAAGTTGATTTGTACTCTACTGCAGACTCCGAAACGTCAGGCAATCTTATACCAATCATCGAAAAAGGTAGTTGGTCAAAAACAGGTAAAACCTCATCCTTGCCGGATCAGCTGAGGATGATGTATAAAATAGCTAAAAATTCGGCCAAATATGACCTGATCCACGACCATCTTGGTCCGCTTGGAACACTTCTAGCGAAATTAACTAACAAACCGGTCATTTCAACGCTTCATGTCCCAACCAATCCAGAAAAGACCGTTTTATATCAATCAGTCGAGAATTTTCACCTAATTTCTATTTCAAATAATCAGAGAGTCGGGTTTGAGGCGCTGAATTATGCAGCAACGGTTTACAATGGAATCCCTGTCGATGATTATGATTTTAACGATAAGTCCGAAGACTACCTCTTTTTCTTGGGAAGATTCGACGCTGTAAAAGGAGCCAAAGAAGCAATAGATTTGGCTAAAAGAACAAATCATCGATTACTGCTCGCGGCAAGGATCGAAGACGAAAAGTACTATGAAGAATTTGTCAAACCGGAAATCGATGGAGAACAGATCGTGTATGTGGGTGAAGTGGGTTTTGACGAAAAGCTTAAATTACTCAAAGGTGCCAAAGCCTTGGTGTCACTTATCAACTGGGAGGAACCTTTTGGATTGGTAGTGCCGGAGGCCAACGCTTGCGGCACTCCGGTAATAGTTAATCCGAGAGGTGCTTTCCCTGAGTTGGTTAAAGATGGGGTAAATGGATTTTTGACTGATAATTCGATCGAAGGAGCAGAGGAAGCTTTAAAGAAAATCGAGACAATCAGTCGTAAAGATTGCCGTAAATTTGTCGAAGATAATTTTTCGGTGAAGCGGATGGTGGATGATTACCTAAAAGTATACGAAAAACTGGTCAACTGAATCAAAACAAGATTTGGCAAGAATTAACTATAAATATATGATTGGTCTCAAACAACACTATCAAGAGATTTTGAATGAACTAGGATTTAATTTTTCCGAGTTTGTAATAGAGGAAGCTGATAAAGGCCGTCTTCTGATAAAGGGAACTTTTCGGGGAGATCCTTCCTTAATAAAAATCTATCACAAAAACCCAGAAATCTTGGAGAGGGTTGATAAGGAGTTTACAGTCGACAGAATGTTAGACCGTTTCAACTCAAAACATCCGGATAGTAAGATTTTAAAAACTGACGTTATCCAAAAAGGCGAAGCCGGAGAATTCGTTTGGCTTATTAGAAGATACTATAATGGCTCGAGTTTGGCTGATCCAAGAGGGAAACTTAAAGATCTGAATGCTCTTTTTAACCACGATTTGGTACAAGAAAAATTTGTTTATTCAAAAGAGAAGATACTAGATCAGATATTAAACTATCTCGATAGTCTTCAACTTATCGATGGCAAATTCATTGAACTGGCCGGTCTAAGCCGGAATCAAGTCAAGCCAAGATTCCCGTTAGCTGTTACAAATCATCCGGTCACTGATCTGGAGCGTCAATTTCAATTTTCGCTTTCAAACCAAGTAGAATTTTTCTTTGGAATAAAAACTCTACTTTTGTCGAAGGACAACACGACTGCTAGTGTCGGAGATCTTCTTCCTTCAAATATTATTATCGACAAAAATTTTGGAGTAAGGTTTTCGGACTTGGAGCTTTTTTGTTTAGACAATAGACTGAGTGATCTTACTTATCTCTGGTTATTTTTATGGAGGTTACCAGATTGGCAAAAATATTTAGTTGATCGAAAAATAAAAACAAAGGAGGATAAGGATCTATTCCGAGCGGTGGTGATTAGGACGGTCACTACCAACTCAGAATGGTTTGACAGGTTGCCTGACAATGAAAATAGAAATAATCACATCTGGGTACGATATCTGAAAGCGGCCGGAGAGTCGTTTGAGGCGATTATCAAGACGAAATAATAAATCATTTAATCAATTTAGTGTTCAGGAGACAAGATGGAGATTAACGAGAAGATTTTTAAGGCTTACGATGTACGGGGGATTTATCCGGATCAACTAAACGGAGAAATTGCTTATAAAATTGCAGTTTCCTACGCTAAAAAAATCAAACCAAAGCAGGTTATTGTCGGCAAAGATATGCGGCAAGCTTCGGATGAAATTTACGACCAGATCGTCGAAGGGCTAATCGATCAGGGTGTAGATGTTTTTTTAGCTGGCCGAATGACCAATCCGATGATTGGTTTTGCCACTTGGTTTTACGCTTACGATGGCGGGATCATAGCCTCCGCTTCTCATAATCCGGTCGGCTACGGTGGGATTAAAATGATGAGTAAGGGCGCAGTCTCTATCCCGGGCGAAGATACCGAGTTGAAGTCCGGGGTGATCGAAGGCAACTTCGATTCTCTTGGAGACAAGGGTTCAGCCACTGAAGTGAATATAAACAAAGATTATATTAAGTTTTTATTAAAGTTTGTAAATATTAGCAAGCTAAAGAAAACAAAAATCTTTTTTGATCCACTCTATGGTTCTGTGGGCTTAATCATTAAAGACCTCTTGAACGAATTGCCGGTCGAACCGGTGTACAATAACGCTGACCCGGATCAAAATTTTGGTGGTTTGTCCGAACCGAACCCCTTAAACAGCCAGGTTAGAGGGGGATCTGTTGAAAAATTCAAAAAATCTGGTGCTGAATTCGGGGTTATCTGGGATGGCGATGGAGATCGGTGTTTCTTTCTCGACGAAGCGGGCAATTTTATCGACGCCCCGTATATTACAGCCTTATTGTGCGAACAGCTTTCCAAAAAATATCCTAAACTGAAAGTCGTTGGCGATGCCAGAATTATTTGGCCAATCGAAAAAGCAGTCACCGAAAACGACGGTCAATTTTTCTCAACAAAAGCCGGTTATCGTTTTCTTAAGGAAAAAATGTTAAAAGAGGGAGCCGAGTTTGGAGCTGAAATGACTGCTCATTATTTCTTTAAAGAAAACCATTACTGCGACAACGGTATAATACCATTTTTACTGGTTTGGCAGATAATTTCAGAAAGCGGTCAGAAACTTTCCCAGCTACTCTCAAAATATCAAGCCGGTCATGCTTTGAGCGAAGAAATCAAATTTCAGGTCGAAGATCCAGCCGAAATGATTAAAACCGTTAAGGAGAATTATCGAGAATTCTCCCAAAATGAGCTTGACGGGCTGACGGTGGAGTCGCCAGAGTTTCGTTTCAACCTTCGAGGCTCAAACACCGAGCCGGTAGTAAAACTAAACATGGAGGCCAAGAGCCAAGAAATTCTCAAACGAGAGAAAGAAAAATTATTAAGCATTGTTAAATGATTTCATTTTTGCGCGGAAAAATAATATTGGAGAAACCGGGATTTGTGGTGCTGGATGTCGGCGGGGTCGGGTACAAAGTTTTTACAGATCTCAAAGTTCAGATCTCAAATCTCAAAATAAAGGAAGAATCCGGAATTATAGAGTTGTTCATTTATGAGAACATTCGGGAGGATGCGGATGATTTTTATGGCTTTAGGACGTTTGAAGAGTTAGAACTTTTCGAAAAATTGATCTCGGTCAACGGGGTCGGACCAAAGGCGGGAATGTTGATAATGGCCTCAGCGTCTTCAGACCGGATCATCGCCTCAATCGTCAACGAAGATCTGGGATTTTTTACCGCCATTTCCGGCATCGGCAAGAAAGTGGCGGCCAAGATTATTTTGGATCTAAAATCAAAGATAAGCGGGATGGACGGCAGTGGCGTCATCGGCCAGACCATAGAGGCCGACGAGGTGGTGGAGGCGCTGGAATCACTCGGCTATAAACGAGCCGAGATCGTCAAGATGATTCCGAAGGTGCCGGCAGAGATTGGCGATTCGGAGGGAAAAATAAGATGGCTGCTTAAGAACCTAAGCAAGTAGAAAGTTATAAAGTTTGTAAAGTTATAAAGTTATGGAAGACGATATTAAAGATCCCAAGGAGCAGGTCGAGGAAGAAATCTTAGTGACTTTGCGACCGCGAAAATTGGACGAATATATCGGTCAAGAAGCGATACGGGAGAACTTACTGATCAGTCTGCAAGCGGCCAAGAAGCGGCAGGAGCCGCTCGAACATTTAATATTATATGGTCCGCCGGGGCTCGGCAAAACCACCCTGGCGCATATCATCGCCAACGAGATGCAGACCGGTATTCGCGTTACCTCCGGACCGGCCATTGAACGGGCGGGCGATTTGGCGTCGATTTTAACCAATCTAACCGACGGTGACATTTTATTTGTCGATGAAATTCATCGTCTCAACCGCAACATTGAGGAAGTTTTGTATCCGGCGATGGAAGACTACGCCATCGACTTAGTTCTAGGCAAGGGTCCTTCGGCCCGGACCATGCGGATAGATTTGCCCAAATTTACCTTGGTCGGTGCCACTACCAAAGTTGGCGCTCTTTCCTCTCCCCTGCGCGATCGTTTCGGTCATGTCATGCGGTTGGAATTTTACTCTGAGGAAGAGCTGGAACAAATCATCAAACGAGCAGCCAAAATATTAAAAGTTGAGATAGATAAAGGGGGACTTGAGGAGATCGCCAAACGAGCTCGCAAAACTCCGCGGATTGCCAACCGGTTGCTGAAACGTATCCGCGACTATGCCGAAGTTTTGCATCAAGGCAAAATCACGGCGGAAATTGCCAAGAAAGCGCTTGACCAACTGAAAATAGATAGTCTAGGGCTAGATAAAAATGATAGATGCTACTTGGAGTGCATTATCGATAAATTTTCCGGCGGACCGGTCGGTATCGACACCATCGCCACTGCCATTTCCGAAGATCGGGACACGGTTGAGGATGTTATAGAACCTTACCTGTTGCAGATTGGTTTCATCGATCGTACCCGTCAGGGACGGATCGTCACTCCGGGAGGATATGAACACCTTGGCCGGAAATCAGCCGGTGGCCAGGCTAAGCTGATTTAGAATAATGATGTCGAATTGCCCCCAGTCTTGAATCATCGCCCCGATTTGTGCTAAAAGTAATTATGATCTATTTTTTACTCATTTACATCGTTTATCTGATCGGCTTTGCGCTTTTCAGTATTGCCGGCTTGTACCATCTTTGGCGATTCGGTTATGTCGGCGATCTGACCAAACCGGTGATGGTGGTATACGTTATTATTGCCAGTCTTATAATTGTTGCCTCTATTGTTCTAATCCTGACTCATTCTTGGACTATGGGTTTGCCGGCAACATAATCGAATCATCAAAGGATATTTATGGCTATCGAGGGTCGATATTTTCCGGGTCAAGCGCCCAGTGAAAGAATTTTTCTGGTTCTAAGAAGAGACGTGATCACTTACATCTCATTTTTAGTCATAGCTATGATAATGATGATTCCCCTGGCCATACTGGTTGCTCTCTATATTCATTCTCCGGATACGTTCAGCAGCGAACTTGTGAACAGCTTATTGACTCTGGGCGGATCGGCCTACCTGCTCTTTATCATCGGACTTTTGCTTTACGGTTTTGTCGATTATTATCTCGACGTTTACATAATTACCGACGAAAGAATAGTCGATATCCGCCAAATCGGTTTTTTTAGGCGTGAAATCGCCGAACTGCACTTAAGAGAGGTTCAAGATGTCAGCGCCAAAGTCGAAGGTTTCTTCCCGACCATGTTCCACTACGGAGACGTTCATATCCAGACCGCTGGAGAGCGAGAGAACTTTGTTTTTTATTCCGTCCCTCATCCCTACCGAGTCTCTAAAAAAATTGCCGATTTGCACGAGAGTCAGATCGAACGGGATCGGATTCTAACCGAGCAAAATATTGAGCAAGGGGTCATAACCAGGATTCAACCGCCCGCTCAGGAATTACAAAATAACCCGGCCGATCCGAGATATATCGAGAGTTTGCCGATGCTGGATCGGAACAATTCAGAGAATCCTAGCCTGTCCGAAAACCGTACAGGTGATAACTTTAGTGGCGCGAATGATGAGTCCGAACCAAGTTTTGAACAATATCAGCAGCCTCCCCAGTCGTTATTAGGAGATGGGGTGATGAACGAGCAAAACTCCGATCGCGGGATCAGCGATGAACAAGGGCTTGAAGAACCGGGAAAACCGGAGACGAATGTCGATGCGGGTCTTGATAAAATCGACCAATATCTGGAGGAGGTTAAAAAGTCCGATGGGGTTGAGCTAAAGGAGGGAGAGGTAAAGAAAATTACTAATGATTGAGCTCTCCGATTGATATTTTGTCATCCTGAGCTTGCGAAGGATCTCTACCTATAGAATAGATCCTTCGCAAGCTCAGGATGACAGAACAAGCTACATTTCGCTACAAACTAATTTTAGAAAATTAAAACACCCCCACGCTAGTAGGGGTGTCGCCACATTCCCCCGAAGGGGACAGGCCATAAAGTTACGGAGGCCTAAATGTAGCTCTGTGCTTAAACGAACCTATAAGCCGGGTTCTGTACCTCGCCGCGCAAAGCGCGGAAGTATCAAAGATAAATTTTCAAGTTTCAAATATCAATTTTCAATTAAATATCAAGTCTCAATTTTCAAGTACTCGCTTGATCATTGATAATTGGATATTAACTGATCATTGACCATTGATCCTTGAACATTGTTTTGATCATTCCGTGCTTTACACGGCGCGGCGGCAATAATCTATCTAAGCGTTGGGACCCGAGGTCATCGCGACGAGAAGCCGCAAATGATGATAAAGGGCCCACCCAACTTGCACCAGGCAGGGTTTTCACAGTTGATAGTTTCCCATCAAACGCGTAGTCTCTTACACTACGATTTCAACCTTACCACCGCGCAAAGCGCGGAAGTATCAAAGATTAATTTTCAAGTTTCAAGTGTCAATTTTCAATTAAGTATCAATTCTCAATTTTCAATAGTTAAATTGATTATTGATAATTGGATATTAACTGATCATTGATCATTGACCATTGAATATTATTTTGATCATTCCGTGCTTTACACGGTTCGGCGGTATGTTTTCTGTTGCACTATTCCCGTGGCATTACGCCAGCCAACTTTCATTGGTGCCATACTCTTTGGTGCCCGGACTTTCCTCCCCAGCCGCGCAAAGCGCGGAAGTATCAAAGATTAATTTTCAAGTTTCAAATATCAATTTTCAATTAAATATCAAGTTTCAACTTTCAAGTACTTGCTTGATCATTGATAATTGAACATTAACTGATCCTTGATCATTGAATATTATTTTGATCATTCCGTGCTTTACACGGTAGGGCTATTACCCGGTTCACTTAAGCAGTTTAATTATAGCTATTTATAGCGGATTGTCAACACAAAAACCGCCATCATGGGTGGTTTTTGTGTTGACAAGATTGTTTCAACTATTCGGACTTTTCCCCGCCGCTACCGAACATTGAGAGTACAAGATACAGAGCGCTGAGGCCAACTAGGGCGTAAACTATGCGGGAGACGGTGGCCATATCGCCAAAGATTTTAGCGACCAAGTCCCAGCTAAAAAAGCCGACCAAGCCCCAATTCAATCCTCCAATAAGGACCAGGATCATCGCGATCCATGAGACGGTTCCCATCTTTTTCATTTGGACCTCCCAAATGTTAATACTAATCTATCCGTATTATACCACAAAATGTCAAGAGTCTGAAAGCAAAAAACGCCGCAAGTCATGCAGCGTCTTTCGTCGAACAAAAAAAGACCGTTTGGATCTTCTTTTCGGTTGCCCCTACCGCGAAGTAAGGACCTACCTATTCTAGCGAATTTCGATAATGCGAGTCAATGGTCAAAGGGTTGCTATCTGTTGGGGCGGGTGATAGATGGCCCTGAATAATAAGTTGCAGACAGGATATCGACTTGCCGACCTTTAAGAATATCGAAAATTTCTTTCGGTGATTCGGGGTTACTGATCCCAAAAAGCTTAAGTTCGGGTCGAGCGAGTTTTAAGGCATTGGCAAACGCCACGCTGATTCGGGTGCCGGTAAAACCGCCGGGGCCAACATTGACAATCAGATTATCAATATCATCAATCCCCAACTTATTTTCTTTGAGCAATTTATCAATCTGGCCGATAAATTGGTTCTCAGAATTATCATTTGAAGCAAACTGTTTCTCGGACACAATATTATCGTTCTTGATCAATAAAATGCGGATTTCTTTGGTTGTGGTGTCAAGATACAGGCTATACATCTAATCCCTCGATTCTGACCTTGCGATCGGTCTCGCTCAGATATGCCAAAAAAATCCTCACGGTATCTTTCGGCAGAAGCGGCTCTATCTTATCAGCCCATTCGACAAAGCAGACATTACTAGGGTTCATTAGCTCAAATAGTCCGATATCTTGCGCCTCGACGGCATTATGGAATCTATAGCAATCGATGTGGATCAGATCGAAACCTTTGTTTGTGGCGTATTTTTTTTGGATGACAAAAGTCGGGCTGGTGACCGGTTCCTCAACTCCCAGCTTGAGAGCGATCTGCTGAATCAGGGTGGTTTTGCCGGCGCCTAGATCACCGTAAAAAGCAAAAACCTGACCGGATTTGACCCTGCCGGCGATCTTGGATGCCAATCTTCGGGCATCAGCCAAGTTGTGGAGAATCTTTTCCATTTTCTCTTTCGTCATTGCGAGGAGTCATCGACGTAGCAATCTCAGCTCGCCTTCGCTGAATTTCTAGGCGCTCTTTGAGATCGTTGTCTCAAAGCACTTCTAAACCGTCGAAATTCAGCAAAAGCTCGCCTCGAACTTTCCGTTCGATAGAAACGTTGTCTTTTGTAGAAGTAGTACGCTCGTCGTATTTCGTGATGATCTGTTAGTAGATAAATCAAAAATGTTGTTAGACTCGCAAATAATAGGGGAAAGAATAGTCCGCTTCCGGAATTTGGTAAAGTCTCGAGCACTTTGATATCGGATTGATAGCGTGGCAGAAGGCGGAAGTAGTCATCATAGTAACTTAAAATGCCGGTAACTTCAAGCTCGCGGCCGGTTTTTAGTCTTGGTTTTTTGATACCGGTCAAATCAATCAAATAAACCTTTACTGGTCCGTCTTGATGAGATAAATAAATGTCCTGGCCGCTATTTTTTATGACTTTGCCTTTTAGGCTAACCAAACGGCCGACGTCGGTTACTAGGAGGGGTTGGCCGGTGATCGGTTTCGGAGTGACCGGCGCGATCGCCGGCGGAGGATTTTTGGATGGCTGAATGACTAAGATATCGCTTACTGGAGAGACTTTTAATCTCAACTCATCGTGATAAGACGATAACTCTCCTTTGGCCTCGACCGGCTGTCCGTCGACCAGCTCGGGGAAAGCCGCGTCGTAGCTGTAAATCTGCAGGCCGCCGGTGTTATCCTCCAGATAGAAATAATGCTTGGATAAAACTCCGTTTTTGACACTGATCTTACCCCTGACTTTAACATAAGAGCCGATTTTCAGTTCTTTGGCCTGGTCGATAGAGAGTTGCGGATAATTCGGAGAATCCGATCCCGCTTCCAAAATCGAAGATTGATTTTTAGAATAAGGCGTAGGTTGGTTAGTCCATTGCCAAGCGCCTCCAACATTGGCGAAAGAAAAACCGGTTTTGGCTTTATCGTATACCAGCATATCTTTCAAATCCCCGTTTGGATCGAATAGCCGAACGCTGTCGCCGCTGTCGTTGAAATATATTTTAGATTGGGCATGGTTAATTATCAAATATCCGCCGGCATCAACTGTTGTCCCGTCCGGAATCGGGTAAGGAGAGCTACCGTCCCCGGCATCGTCCAGTTGCCAGCCGGAGAGATCGACTATTTGGTCTCCCGTATTATATAATTCGACAAATTCTTCTTGGCCGTTAGCCGGCGCCGGCAAGACCTCGTTGATCTTAATCGAGTCGGGATAAACCGGCAATACATTCTTTGTCCCCGGAGTCGATGCCACAATCCGAAAATCGTTTTTATCGACATCGGTATCTTGTCCGTTTGGAATTCTGGAGATCGATTGGCCTTTGGCCGGGGCCGGTTTGAAATTGCTTGTGCCGTCAAAATCAAGATTAGCGTCCAGCACCTTGTCCGACCAATTACCGTATGCGGCTTGATCGATAATCAAACTGTTGTTTTCCTGAAGCAAGAATAGAATCTCGCCGTCATTGTTTAGCCAACCGCTTGAGACGGATAAAACAAAATAACTGTCCGGATCAACAAACCCAGACAAGGTTTTTTTGGTTTTACTTCCATCCATAAGTACGTAGTTGCCAAAATCGACGGAAGCGGCCGTCGGGTTATAGATTTCCACCCATTCTTTTTCGTCGGTGTTTGGGTTAGGAAGGAGTTCGTTGATAACCAAGTGATCGGAGGTGGCTTTAGCCTGATTCGGGAACAATAAAAAGACGACCAGAACAGAAAATCCGAGCCATAGAAATTTACCTCCCAGCAATTTCATAGACCAGATGTGAATAATTAGAGTCTATCGTCGTATTTTGTCATCCTGAGCTTGCGAAGGATCTATTCCATAAGTAGAGATCCTTCGCAAGCTCAGGATGACAGAACAAGCTTAAGGATCACAGACATCAGCTTAAGGATGACGGAACAAGCCACATTTTGCTACAAACTAATATTATCAAACCAAGCAAACAATGTCAGGAGCAGTTGGGCCCGGGGCCGGTCGGCCCCGGGGCCTGCTTGTGTCTTGACCGTCGCGGCTTCAGGTAGAAGTCGCGGGTGTAAGAGCCCGCGTAGCTGCTTTCTGCTGGGCCTTCTCAACCAAGTTGTTGATGATCTGGCTATCTGATTGGTAGGTAGCCATCTCGTTGAAGCAGTGAATCCCCCCGATCGTAATGGTCGAATCATTATCTTCGTCAAGGACGGCGACAAGTCCTTGCGCCCGGGCGGACTCAGCCCTGATGGCTGTAATTCTCGCGTTTGCCTCCTGTCTGATCTGGGCTCGAACTTTTCTCACCAACGACTCTGCTTGCTTATGCGACATTGGCATCGTCTCTAACCTCCATCTCTCGCGTTTTTGTCTCACATCTTCGGCCGAAGAAAAGTCCCTTCAGCCCAAGCATAAAACAAAAACCCCGTCTGCGGCGGGGTTAATCATCTTTTGGCCAGCTAAACAACACCACCGCCTATGAGGTTGGGGTAACGATATTGCTAATTATGTTTTGGCAGATTGGCTTAGTCATCAATTCATTTTTATCAGATAATTATCTTGATGTAAATACCGTTGACGATGTTTTCTCATTCCTGCTATGATGTATATAAATACTGCTGTTGCACATTTCAACTTAGACTGTCATTCTGAATGCAGTGAAGAATCTTTGTCTATGGAATAGATCCTTCGCAGGCTCAGGATGACAGAAATTAGCTCAGGATGACATATCTTAGTTGAAAACGCTACAGACTTAAGTTCTAAGGCGGAGGGGATAAGGTGGCGAAAACTAAGGTTATCGAAGCCAAAAACATCAAGAAAAAATTTGATCTCGGGGCGAACGTGATCGAAGTCATCAAAGGGGTGTCTTTTGATATCGAATCGGGCGAATTCATTATCATCTTCGGCCCTTCCGGTTGCGGTAAATCGACTCTGCTCAATATCGTCTCCGGTCTGGAAAACGTCTCGGAAGGCAGCCTGAAAATTCGCGGCGAGGAGCTGGCCAATTACGACCCGAACCAGATGGCCAAGTTCCGCCAGAGCAAGATCGGCATAGTCTTCCAGTCCTTTAACCTTCTAAAATCCATGACGGTTCAGGAAAACGTGGCCTTGCCGCTTTTGTCCTCCGGAGGAGATTATTACAAGTCCTTGAACCGCGCCGAGGATCTTTTGGTAATGTTCGGGCTCAAAGACCACTTAAAAAATATTCCGACCGAGCTTTCCGGAGGCCAGCAGCAACGAGTGGCCATGGCTAGAGCGCTAGCCACCAACCCTTGGATTCTGATTTGCGACGAACCGACCGGCAATCTGGATTCGAAATCCGCTGGCGAGGTTATGGGTATTTTCAATACCCTAAATCAAAAATCAAAAAAGACGATCATTATGGTCACCCACAACCCGGATTATCTCAAATACGCTAATCGGGTAATCCGCCTCAAAGACGGGTTGATAGACAAGATAGATAAGAATCACGCTCGGGTACCGATCAAAGACGTTGGCGGTTTCAAGCCGTCAGAGCACGTCATCGGACAGTAGCCGGATTCAATTTTCAAATATCAATTTTCAATTATCATTTAATAATCAAGTATTAATTTTCATTTCCCCCTTGTCCATTGATAATTAATTGATCATTGATCGTTGATTATTGGTAATTTAAGGAAAGTATGAAGTTTAGCCAGGTCCTAAGAATCTCACTGTCAAATCTTAAGTCCAATAAAATGAGGACTATTTTGACAGTCGCCGGTATCTCCGTGGGCATCGGAGCTATTGTTTTTTTGGTCTCTTTGGGCTACGGCTTGCAAAATCTATCGGTCAAAAAAATTGCCTCTATCGAGGCTATCAATACTTTGGACGTGGCGGCCGGCAAATCGGATCTCAACAAGCTTGACAAAAAAACCGCAGAAAAAATAAAAACATTTCCCGGTATCGAGAAAGTGTCGCCGGTGATGATGGTGGGGTCAAAAATAGACTTGAGCGGTAAGAAAACCGACTTAGTCGCCAATCTGGTCGATGAAAACTTTTTTGCTCTCGACGGCACCAAAACTTCACTCGGCAGTTTATTTACCGACTCGGGTAAAGAGATAGTAGTCTCAAGCGCTCTAGCCAAAGCGTTGGGAGCAGACCTGCAAAATATGATCGGTCAAACCGTTACCCTGAACTTGGTTTTTGCCAATGCCAAGGGTCAGCCGGAAGAGCAAAAAACGGATTACAAGGTATCGGGAATTGTCGCCGATGATTCAACCAGTTTTGCTTACGCCCCACTGAAGAACTATACCGACAGGGTTTTGGATACCACCGTGTTCAATTCGATCAAAGCCAAAGTTACCGATCAGACTAAGATTCCCGAGGCCAGAAAAAGCATTGAAGATCTCGGATTTACGGTCACCTCTATAGCCGATACGATCTCTCAAGTCGATCAAATCTTCAAAATCATTCAAATAGTTTTGGCCCTTTTCGGGGTCATCGCTTTGATCGTAGCGGCTATCGGGATGTTTAACACCATGACCATCGCCCTTTTGGAAAGAACCCGCGACATCGGGATTATGAAAGCTATCGGGGTTTACAATATCGATGTGGCAAAAATATTTCTGTCGGAGTCTACAATGATCGCGACGCTCGGCGGTATTATGGGCACGGTGGTCGGTCTGGTCACCGGCTATGCCATCAACATCATCATCAATCTTCTGGCCAAAAGTGTCGGAGGAGAGGCGCAGACTCTTTTTTACACGCCTTGGTGGCTGGCGGCCGGGATCATCGCTTTTTCGGTGCTGGTGGGGTTTTCAACCGGTTTTTATCCATCCAAAAGAGCCAGTAAACTGAATCCGCTAGACGCTTTAAGATATGAATGATAGCAAACTAAATTAATTACTTGGGACCGATGTCTAAAAACTCTAAATCCGAAACTCTAAACTCTAAAAAAATTCAAAATTTTGAAATTCAAAACTCAAAAAAGTTTAGGGTTTTTGAATTTGAAGCTTTGAATTTCATTAGGATTTAGAATTTAGAGTTTAGAATTTTAGGAATCTATGGTTGCTACCGTTCAAAATCATAAATACACGGTGTCGGAAGAAGATCTGGCCAAGCTGGTGATCACGCGCCAGTCAAGCTGGTATGTGGTTACTTTTCTGATTTATTTCTTGTGTGCCGTTTTCGGCTTCGCTATGGCCATTTTCGTAGTGAGAATGCTGGCCGGTATTGTCCGGTAAAAACCAATTGGACTAATTTGTCCAATTGGGCAAATGGGGATTAACCTATGACCAATCCAAAAAACATTAGAAAAAAACGCTGGTTCAAACTTTTGATTGCGCTGATTGTTTTGGCGGTTGTTTTGGTCCTGCTGTTTATTCTGTTGCCCAAATCGAAGAAAAATTCTGACGAGAAGCGGAACAAGCGGGCGACCGAATTATTCAACCAAGGCCAGGAAGCGCTTTCAAACCGCAACTATCAGGAAAGCGTCGATAAATTGTTGCAGGCAAACGAGCTCAGACCAAACGATTACAACACCGTTTACAGCCTAGCCATGGCCTACTACGGCTTAAAAGATTATGCCGGCTCCGAAAAGTATTACGCGATCGCTTCCCAGTCCCCTAAAGCCAATAAGTCGTCAATCGCAATGATTTATAACAATCTTGGCAACATCTATCGGGATCAGAATCAAACCGAAAAAGCCGAATCAGCCTACAAACAAGCCATCGGACTCGATCCGCATCTAACCTATTCGTATATGAATCTGGCGGTGATGTATTACAATGATAATAAGACCGATCGGGCGATCGAGATTTTGCGGCAAGGGGTCTCGGCGGTGCCCTCGGCTTCCGATTTGGCTGATTTGCTCAAAAAATATATTCAAAAAAGATGACAGTCATTACTGCATTTAAAATGACTGTTATCACTGAGTTTTAGTGATTATTAGTGGTTATATGTTAAAAATCCGGTACATCATCCATAAAATTCTGACTTTCCCTAAAGGGGCGGCCGTTTTTCTGGTGCAAAAAATTATCCGGTCAGCCAAACTTTCCGGTAAATTACCGGAATCGTTCAGTGGCCAGGATGTCGAATCCAAGCTCAATAATCAGTTGATGTCCATTCAAAACTCGACTCGCACTAGCTTTCGATTCTTTATCCCGGTCCACAACAATCTCAGGATGAAGTGGCGGTGGTACTACCTCTGGCACTTAAACCCCAACGCCTCCAAGATAAACATTTCAGCTTTGGCTTTGGTCTGCCTGTCTTTTGTGTTCGGGCTGAGCTTGTATGCCTCCTCGTTTTCGGAGACAAAAGCCAATCAGCCTTTCTCCGGACTTAAATCGGTTTCGGTGGCTGTTGTCGGCTCGCGAGCGGACATTCCCAATGTTCAGGAAAAAGCCAAAGGTAAAGTTGACGACTCGGCCGCGATCACCGGTTCTTCCGACCAGCTAACGGTCAACCTCTCCGATCGTACAACCAGAAATGCCTCGGTCTCGGTGGCTACCCAGAACAAAGACGGTGAGGTTAGAAAAGTCGGTTTCGATCTTCTAGTCCCCAAAGATCAGGTTGCCTTAAACCGGCAAAGACTGTCATCTTCGGGCAGTGATAACAGTCTTTCGGGGAGCAACAAGACTGTCTTTGCTGAAGCTAAAAAGACTGTCTTGGCTGAAGCTGTCTTCGCTGAAACTGCTCAAGCCGCTGATGTTCCATCGGACAGTTCCAACCCGACCAACGGGACTAATCTGACCAACGAGACAAATACTCCCAATGTGCCAAAAGCTGTTACATCGGATGACGTCAAAACCAAGAAAGAGGTTGCCTCCGGTGTCAAGATCCGCGAAAACGACGGAGCCAAGCAAAAGTACTCCCTCGAGATCAACCCCGAGATTACCGCCAACTACCAAGTCAGCCCGGGTAAGCTCAAAGAAGACCTTGTTCTAAACTCACCCAAAGCTCTTGGAAGCATTTCATCCATTGATTTTAACTTAAGTAATTTAAGCAACTTAAGTATCATCTCTAACCCGGACAGCTCCTATGTGCTAAAAGACCAACAAACTCAGGAGGGACTCTTCACCCTACTCAAAGCGACCTTAACCGATAAAACCGGCAATCATTTCGACGACAAGATTAAACTAACCCTAGACCAAAGCGCCAACCTAGCTCGCTATGAGATCGATCCAAACTGGCTGGCTCAAACCAATGCCTGTTACCGGCAAAGACTGTCGTCTCCGGGCAGCGACAACAGTCTTTCAGGCAGCGGCAACCAGACAGTCTTTGCCAATGCCCCGAAAGACTGTCTTGGCTCGCCTGAGTATCCTCTAACCATTGACCCCACCGTCACCGTCGCTACCTCCACCACCACCAACCCCAACTCCTTCTCCAAAGACCGGACGCTACTGGAGGCGACCAACGGGGATATGGTCAACATCTACTCCGACGGTAACGGCCTCTCATATAAAATCTCTTCCGACCACGGCAACACCTGGAGCGCCACCGGCACCCAAATCTTTGCCTCGACTCTAACCGATGACTACGGCTTCTCTTCTTGGATTACCGCCGACAACAAGATCCATCTGGCCTACTCCAACAATGGCACCAACTCTTACATCTTCTACCGCCAGATGACCTATGACACCGCTACCCACGCCATCACCTCCACCGGCACCGAAAGAACCGTCGAGAGCGCCGGCACTTCCCAGGCTTTCCCCGCCGTTGCGGTCACATCTTCCGGCACCATCTTTGTCGCTTATCGGTATTATGATGCCACCAACTACACTATCAAAGCCAAAGCCTCAACTGCCGCCGACGGCTCGACTTGGGGTGCGGCGTCAACATTATCGGCCGCCGTCAACACCAATGCCGCCACTTACCCCGCCCTCACTCTCTGGAATGATAATCCGGCTGTTATCTACAACTTCGCCAATGCTTCTCTCAGGTGGAACTACGCCACTGCCGGCACTTTCCAAACGGCCGGCTGGGCCAACGAGACCATCGCCTCCGATGTCGGAACCGCCCTAAACCAAGAGTTCTCGATCGGGCAGGAAACCAGCGATCACTACCTCCATCTGGCCTGGAAAGACAACTCGGTCGGGATCAAATACCGCAAATGTGCCAACGCCGCCGCCAGCTGGGACGCCGCCTCAACCGCCGTCACCACCGGCGCCAGCCACGCCAATGACAAAAATCCCAGTCTCGGCCTGGGCTTAAACGATGCCATCTACCTTTACTACTCGGAATACGTCGGGGTCAATTCTTACAATATCAAGTATGCGGAAAAAATCGGCTCTGCCGGCACTTTCGGCGTGGCCGTGGCCGTCACCACCGATAACGGCAACAACCTGATCGCCCAGGCAGCACTGAAGCCGACACCTGTTACGCAAACGGGATCCAGTAATGCAGCAATAAACTTTAATTCCCCAAGTTCTGGTTCTGGCACTGTATCAAATGTTGTAATTGGTAGCACTTGGACAGTGGAGGCGTGGGTGCAATTTCCTTTGCCAACAACCGGTGACGGTCGTCGGACACTTGTAAAGGGCACCATAAGTAACCAGCATATTGTTGTTGAAAGAGATGGCCAGTTGGGGGTTTATAACGGGAACTTCTACACGTCGAATTATAATGTAACTAGTTTAACTTCAGGGTGGCATTATCTTACTGGGGTTGGCAGTTCCGGGACGACGAAAATGTATATTGACGGCTTGCTTGTTGGGACGGCAAATATGCAGCTGACAGATGATATTACTGTGCTTGGCAACAGTATGGCCTATGGAGGGCAAAATTTTGGAACAATCGACGAACTTAGAATCTCAAACATCGCGCGTTATACATCTAGTTTTCCCCCCCCAATAAATCAGTTTACAACCGACGGCAATACCGTTGGGTTGTGGCATTTTGATGAAGGATCTGGAACATTAGCTGCCGATTCCTCTAGCGGTGGGCACAATGCGACGTTAAGTGGTTCGTTCGCTTGGGTGGCCGCATCCGCGAAAATATTTACAAACAGAAACAGCGGCATTAACTCCTATTCTCCGGTGGTCTTTGTCTCCGGTACGGCCAGCCCTTACAATTTAAACTACGCCCCGAGTGTCAAACGCTGGACCGCCGCGGCAGCCGGAAACTGGGAAACCGCAGCCAACTGGACGCCTTCAGGGGCGCCGGCGGCTGGCGACATCGTTGTCTTTGACCCATCTTCGGTCCAAAATTGCACGGTAACAACTTTCACCTCCGGCAACGGTATTGTCGATGGTCTCGGCGGCCTATATGTGGAGACCGGTTACTCCGGCACGATTAATTTTCAAAATAAGCCGTCGCAGAACGTTGACCCGTATAAGATTAATATTACCGGCGAATTTATTATCAATTCTGGTATAGTGACCTCGGACGGAGACACGACTGTATTGCATGGTAGTTTGGCTGACGGGCGGGGGAATGAA
This sequence comes from bacterium, assembly GCA_021812945.1. Taxonomy (GTDB): domain Bacteria; phylum Patescibacteriota; class UBA1384; order XYA2-FULL-43-10; family JAKAMI01; genus JAKAMI01. The sequence goes on along the minus strand of JAKAMI010000001.1, from coordinate 48,348 downwards.
TATGCCGTAGGCAGTCTTGTTATTGGTACCAACGGTAATATGAACGCTGACGCAAAAGGCAAATCAAACGGCCCCGGCTTAAAAACGACCAGTGAGTATGGAGGCAGATCAGCTAATAATTCTACCCACGCTACTTATGGGAGTTATTCACAACCGGTAAGCTTGGGCAGTGGCGGTAATTCTGGTGGGGCGATCAAAATCACCTCAACCGGTTCAGTGGCGGTTAACGGAACAATGTCGGCATCGGGTACAGGTTCTGGCGGAGGCTCGGGAGGTAGTATTTGGATAACCTCGGCGTCCTTTTCGGGTAACGGTTCAGTCGTGACTAGGAGCGGTTCAAATGGCTGTTGTGCTCCGTCATCGGGCGGTGGTGGACGATTAGCGATTTATGCAACGGGCGTTTGGTCTTTTAGCGGAACTGAGTCGGCAAGCAAGGTAGTTGATGGCTGGAATGATGCCGGGGGTAACGGCACGGTTTATGAGAAACGGCCTGGGGACACCAATGGGCGATTAGTTTTGGATAACGCCGGTCTCGACAACGGCTCAGATCTTGGCGCAACCCTGATGGGAGAGACTGACACAGGGGTATATACGTTTGATGCAATCACAGTCAATAAGGGAAGCCGGCTGGAAATTGTTTCCGGCCAAACCGTAAACGCCTCAGCTTTTGACATTACCGGCGGTGGCGCCTGCAATACTTACGGCGGTGGCGCTGACGCTATCGGCTACTATTGTACCGGGCTTATCAAGGCTACCGGAGTAATAAAGCTCAAAGATTCGCCAACAATTTCCGGCTTCAGACTCGTTGATAACGGAGCCTCGTCGAACAGCGTTCAAAATTCCACGGGCGGAAGCACTTTTACGGCCATTACTCTCAATTCCGGCGGAAAACTTGATATTAACGGAACCTCTAAGGTTTTCGATATTACTTCGGGCACCACTATCGGCGGGGATGGCACTGGGTCTCTAACTACTTTTGGTACGATCAAAGTCCCGACCAGTTATACGGTATCCAATTATACTCTAGGCGTCGGCACCAGTTGTGTCAAAAATGCCGGGGGCGGATGCGATCCCGGTTGGGACGACACTACGGCCAATACAACCCTCTATGGCAAGATAACCGATCCGACTGGTGGTAATGTTGTGGATCTGACGATAGCCAGTGGTGGAGCATTATCCCAAGCCTACAATTTAGTTCAGAATACAAGCACCGAACAGTACAAACTTATTGTTAATTTGAGATCTTTAACTATTCAAACTGGGGGTAAAGTAGACGTCTCTGGTATGGGATATATTCAGGGACCGGCCGGCGGCGCTTTGAACTCTAGGGGTGGCTCATATGGCGGTGATGGTTATGGATATACCAATAGCCAATACGGCAGTTATGATTCCCCCAACCGCTTGGGTAGCGGCGGTACTCAGTACTATGGCGGCCAAGCCGGAGGAGGTGTAGCCAAAATTATAGCAACCAGCGTGACAAATAGTGGCAGTATCTTATCCAATGCGCCCTCAAACGGCGCCGGCGGTAGCATATGGCTAAAGACCACAAACCTGACAAGTACCGGTACTGTTTCTGCGAGCGACGGCAGTGCTTACCCCGGAGGATCGGGTGGAAGAATCGCTTTGGAGGCCACCGGGACATATTCGGTTAGTTCAGCTGTTGCCTATGGTGGTAATTGGGGCGGAGGCAATGTGGGGGCTGCTGGAACGGTTTTTGTCAGAAAACCCGGGGAAGCAAACGGTGAAATTATTATTGATAACTCGAACCAAGCGACTTCTCAAAACACAGCCCTTAAAACCTCAAGCGACAGTGGATCGTACGTGTTTGATGTGATAACTGTCAAGAACCAGGGCCGATTAGCAATCTTTACGGGCCAAACACTAGATATTTCGGCCAATACTCCTTTTACAGGCAGCGCGACCAGCGGTGTGCTTGACGTTTATGGTACTCTGAAAGTTCCGGCGACTGGCTGGACGGTTTCGAATTACACCCTCGAGATGGGTACGACCTGCAAAAAAGCCGACGGCACGACGCTTTGCGATACAGGCTGGTATCAGGCACCGAGTGGGGGGAGTATTACTGGTAAAATTACAGATTCTAGCGGAGGAGCGCTCTTTAATATGACTGTTGATACTGGTGGTGTTGTGTCACATGTAGCAAATACGACGTCTGAGAGCTACAAACTTATACTTAACCTTGTTAATTTGACTCTGCAGAATGGCGGTAAAATAGATGTTTCAACCCAAGGATTATTAGGTACTGGTAATTATAGTTATGGCGGCCAGGGGTACCCGCAGGGCGATGCTTTTGGTGACTACTCGAATCCTTCGTTACTTGGAGGGACTGCTGTTTGTGGCTATTCTACCGGTGGTGGTGGTGTAGCGGCAATAAATGCCACCGGAACAGTAAGCGCCAACTCGACCAATAGTATTTTGGCGAATGGGGGAAACAATCAAAGTGCAGCTGGTGGTTCTATAAATATTACAACGGTTAACTTTGCGGGAAATGGGGCCATATCGGCTAATGGGTACTCGACTGGTTGCGGTGCCGGAAGTGGTGGTCGGGTCAAGATTTCTGCAAATTCTTCATGGACATATAACGGAGTTGACTCAGCTTATAGTCTTGGTTCCTATAATGGTTTCTATGCATCAGCAGGGACGGTTTTTGAGATACATCCAGGTGAAGCAAATGGTAGACTCATTGTTAACAATAACGGTAACACTGGTCCCGGGTATACTTTTCTCAAAACATCTACAGATACTGCAACATACGCTTTTGATTCTATTTCAATCCTCAACAAGGGTAATTTTGCTCTTTCAAAAAACCAAATCGTCACCACTACCGGGGCGGTTACGATAGCTTCCAATTCTTCCCTCACGATGCTCTCGGACAACTCCGGCACGCCCACGCAGGGTGCTTGGCCGACTTTGAATGTCGGGGGCAATCTGACTCTTTCGGGGACGGTTTCGGCCGACGGCAACGGCTTTGCTCAAGACGCCGGACCCGGGCACGGGAGCGTGGTGGCCAACTGGGCCTATGGCTCGGGCGGCGGTTACGGCGGAGCCGGCGGCAACTCTTCCGGCGGCTCAGTTGGCGGCGCGGCCTACGGCAGCCAGACAAACAACAATTATCTTGGCTCGGGCGGCGGGCACGCCGGCCAGTCGGGGGCCGGTAACGCCGGCTCCGGCGGTGGCATGGTCAAGATGAACGTCACCGGCAACTTGGCGATGGGCGCAACCGGCAAGATCACCGCCAACGGTACCGATGGCGGGGCCGGTTTTGGCGGCGGCTCGGGCGGCTCGGTGCAAGTGGTTGTCTCGGGCACATTGTCCGGCACCACCGGCGCAACCATTACCGCCAACGGCGGCAACAGCGCCTCTTTTGGCGGCGGCGGAGGCGGAGGGCGAATAGCTATTTATCCGGCTACTGATACATATACCGGCGCCAAGACTGCCACCGGCGGTACTTGCGGTGTTGGTGGCGGCGCGGCCGGCGGCAACGGCACTATTCAAGTTCAGCACTCGCCGAGCGCTCCGACCATTACCGCGCCCTCGACTGATGGCGCCATCAACCAATCTCAACTTATCGCTTTTCACTTTAATTCGACCGATCCGGATGGTGACTGGATTCAATATAAGTTGCAGCTGGCGACCGATGCCAGCTTTAGCCAGAATGTCTCGACTTTCGACGAGACCGTGTCGCAAACGCCAAACGACGGCAACCGCACGGCCAATTTCTCCAATCAGGATATGGCTACCGGCAAAGTCGCCGGCACCAGCGGCTACTCCTCGGGCCGCGATGCCGTGCTGACTTTGGCTACCGCACTTCATCAGGGCGACACCTTTTACTATCGCGCTTATGCTTACGACCCCGAGGGTGTGGACTCCTTTGACGGCTCCAAGCACTGGTCTGCCGCCTCGGCCGCCCGTTCCTTTACCGTGGCTCCGATCGATCACACCGCTTTTACCACCGCCGCCCAAAACATTACCGTCACCTTCTGCTCGGCGATTATGGAGTATCGCATTCGAAACGTCATTAACGAGGACGTCGCCTTAACCGCCACCGAGGGAGCGAAAAACTTTGTGCTGCAAACCAACTCCGCCACCGGCCATTTTTACTCTGATGGCGGTTGCTTGACCACGGTTCCGAGCAACACCCTGACAATCGGCGTCGGTTCAAACTCCGCCAATTTCTTTTACAAGGACACCTCGCCCAATCCGGTGGGCGTGCCCTATACCATCACTGTTTCCGAGACGCCGTCGCTGGGCTGGACAGACGCGACGCAAGGCATCACCGTCAAGCCGGCCGGTTTCGGCTCCTTCCAGCTTTCCGGTTATCCGACTAACATCGTGGCCGGCACTCCCTTTACCTCGCCGGCCAATGACATCGTGGTCACGGTCAAAGACGTTTACGGCAATACCAAAAACGACTGGACCGGCCAAATCTGGTTTTACTCCTCCGACTCGCAGGCGACTTTTCCCTATACGGACGTTGTAAAATACACCTTCACGACCGGCGCCGGAGGGGACAACGGGGCTCATACTTTCCCCGGCACCGGCTTTGTTCTAAAGACCAAGGATAATCAGTCAATTGTGGTGCACAACTCCGAAGGTAGTAGATACGATGCTATTGGTAATATTTTCGTCACGGCCGCTTCAACCGACCATTTCGGCTTAGCTTCCTACCCGCAAACGGCCTCCCAAAGATTTGCTATGAGTAACTTCACCTGGGATACCCCCGGCTTCTCCGCCGCTCCCTACAATCCCAACGTCACCGCCTACGACGCCTACAACAACGTCAAAGACAACTTTACCGGTCAAGTCTGGTTTGAGCTTTATCGCGGCTCGGATACCCCGGGCAATCCGGCAAGCTCCACGGCCAATTTTACCTTTGCCAACGATTATCTCACCCATTATACTTTTACTTCGGGCACCGGCGCCGACAACGGTGTTCATCAGTTTGCCGGCAGCGGTTTCAACGTGGTGACTTCCGGCACAGATCTGCGTTTTCGGGTCAAGACCTCGGATAACGGCAACAAGTTTTCCGACTTTACCATCACGGTCAAACCGCAGTCGATCGACCATTTCGGCATTACCACCACCCCGATCATTTCTCGAAATTCGGTCAATTACGAAAAACAAGTCGACACTACTTTTAGCGAAAATGTCACCCTGACGGCCTTCGACGCTTTCGGCAATGTCAAAACCGACTACGGCTACGATCCGACTTCTAAGGCCGGTATGGTTTACTTTTATTCTTCCGATGCCCAAGCGGTTTTGCCTTACACTAAGACCGTTTCGACCGACTCTTCCGGCTGTTTCCAGTTTCCGGCCGGCGATCTCGGGGCACATACCTTTACTCCGCAAAACACCCCGACAAATTACTTCAAGTTCCAAACCGGCGGCTACCAAAGTCTTTCGGCCTCAGAATGTGTCGATCCAACTTCGACTTATGCTACCGATCCTTCAACCAAAAAAACCGATCCGCGGCTTGAACCGGCCGATCCTTCGAAAAATCCGGCCTCGACCGGTATCTTTCCGGCCTCGACCAACAATCCGAGCAAAGTCTACGTTACCACTCATATTCCCGGCTCGCGCCACACCGCCACCGACCACACCGGCCTTGTCAACGATCTGATCGAAGCCGCCCCGGGTTATCAGCAAGTCACCCTGACTTGGACCAATCCTTTTGACATACCGGCCGACACTGGCTTGACGCCGCAGGCCTATATTTATCGTTGCGCCGCAGGCCCCGTTTTAAGCCCGACCACCGACTGTTCCGCCTTTCCGACCAACTACAGCAAGATCGTTACCACTCCCAACCCGCTGGCGGTAACTGCCGGCACGCGCACTGACTACACCGACACCGGTCTGACCAACGGCAACCACTACTACTACAAAGTTTCTTATGCCTACAAAAAACAGGACAACTCTTACCTTGAAACCGACAAGAGTATCACCTTAGACGCCGTGCCGGCCGACATTGCCCCCAGAGAGGTAACGGCGGTCCAGCTCGACCGCACCGATCCGGCCAATCCGGGCAAGGTCAAGGTGATGTATAAACTGCGTTGGCCGAGCCAAGTCAGTCTCGCTTACTTTAACTCCGGCGGCAACTCCTGGGCCAATGCTTCGGCCCCTGCTCAATCCGGACAGACCAACGGCAGCTTCAACGGTGACGCCAGCCTGCCGCAATACACCGCCTACTTTGATCCCAAAGTCGATTTTGACGGCCAATTCTTGAACAACACCTTCAAGATGCGGGTCAAAGTCACCGCTCAAGGCTCAAATGCTTATGCCGATTCCAGCTTGTTGACTCTGGACTCCAAGAACCCGTTGGTCAACTCGATTGTTAGCGATGCCTCGGCCGGAGGCTCGGTCAACTTGGTCTTAAACGTCACCGATGACTCAAATCCGATCCAGATGATGATCTCGATGGACTCCGGCTTTGCCGGCGGTTCCTGGGAGAGTTACGCAACGTCAAAGAATAACTTTGATTTGCAAAACAAAAACATTATCTACTTCAAGTTTAGGGATCTTGAGAACAATTTAACCCAGACCTCCAAAACTCTGTATGGCACGCCGGCCAACTTTGCCATCAAGGATGGGTCAACCATAGCGACAAATAAGTATCGTTTGACGTTGGTCTGGGATGACGTGGTGCCGGTACCCAAGACTTATCATGTTTTCCGTTCGACCGACGGCGCAACTTACTCTCAGGTCGACACCACCACCAAAAACGGCTTTCTGGATATTAACCTCTCCTCCAGCATTACTTACGCCTACAAGGTTCAGGCCGAAGACACTGCCGGCAACCTCTCTATTCCGGCCGGCCCGCTCTCATCTCAACCCGGTTCGGCACCCGATGTCACGGCCAAACCCAAGGTCGAGCTCTTCGGCTGGAAACAAGACCAAGGAGTTCGCGCCAAGATCAGCTGGGATACCGATCAGAACGCTGACTCCTCGGTGGCCTATTCGACCAGTTCAATCCACGCCAAAGATGATATGACTGCGGATAATGGCGGGGTCGTTAAGATCGCCGGCGATCCGAAGATGACTCTAAATCACGAGATCTGGCTTTACAATCTTGATCCGGCCGCTAAATACTACTTTAAGGTTATCTCCAAGAACGAGATTCAGATTGCTGGTTACTCCGATGTGCTGGATTTCACCACACCGGAGCGGATCCTGCTTCTGATTTCCGGCACCACTATCTCCGACATTACCCAGACCGGAGCGCTGGTCTCCTGGTCCACCTCCAAACTCTCGATCACTAGCTTGGACTATGGCGATTCCACCGGCTATGGCGCAACCCTGATCGACACCACCTTAAATACCGAGCACAAGTTTAAGCTTGACAAGCTTAAAGACGGCGCCATTTATCACCTCCGCATCAAAGCCACAGACACGGACGGCAACATTACCACCTCGGACGATTATGTCTTTTCCACTCCGGCGCAGCCGATAATCTCCGATTTCAAAGCTACTGAGACTTCGGCCAACTCGGCCACCCTCGCCTGGAATACCAACGTCAATACCGATTCCAATGTTGAATTTGCTTCCACCTCCCCCGTCGCCGCTATTCAAGTTGAAGGCCGGGCTGTCGATCAAAATGCGCCAACCGCCATCCAGCAGGGTCAGCAGGGCAAATCCGATTCTACCACCATTCACTCGGTGACTATCATCGGCTTGGTGGCCAAGCAAGGCTACACCGCGACTGCCAGAGGCACGGATAAGTTCGGCAACACCGCGGTTTCCGGTCAGATAAGTTTCACCACCACTGCCGATACCACTCCGCCGGTCATTTCCAATCTGAAGAGCGAGATTACCTCCAGCGGTTCGGGTAATGCCATCAAATATCAGGCCATCATCTCTTGGGAGACCGACGAGTCGGCAACAAGCCAGGTCGAATACGGCCAAGGGGTTTCCGGAACATACGATTCGAAAACAAAGGAGGACTTGTCTCTCAACCAAACTCACGTCATTATCCTGAACGATCTCAAGGCAAACTCGGCTTACCACGCCAGAGTCACCTCAAAGGATCGGTCTGCCAATCAGTCTTTTTCCGATGATTTTTCGCTGATCACTCCGCCCAAGCAGAAACAGCTCTTCCAGATGATTATGGACGCCATTACCGGTTCTTTCTCCTGGGTGCCGAGGTTTTTGACCAAAATGAGGGGACAATGAGTTATAAAGTTTGTAAAGTTATAAAGTAAAAAGTTATAAAGTTGAAAGTTGTGTCACTTCACGAACCTTACAACTTCACGAACTTTACAAACTTTACGACTTTATGAACTTTATAACTTACCGATCGGTGGTAAATAATGAGTCTCTCCAGAAAGTTATTAATCTGCTGTTTGATTATGGTGCCGATCCTGGTGATAGCTTATTTTATCTATGACCACGGTTCGGTATTTGCCGATACGTTCGGGGTGGAAAAGGGTGCCATCGGTCGAGATACCTACTACTTGAAGCTAAACGACAATCGGTTCAAGACAAGATTTGTCCTCTCGACAAAAGAGAAAAATGCCAAAGACCGCGCGTTTGAATTGGTGAAATATAACCTGATCGGAGCGAAAGAGCGTCTCGAGCTAAGCGGATTTGAACAGATTTGCTCTCTGGAAGATCATTATTTGATTGACGGTACGGACTATCTGTTTTTTTTAGGGGATGTAGGCGCCCATTCGCGAAATCTGGAGGCGGTCAAGGTAACCTCAAACGGAATGGCGGGAGCGGTATTTCAAAAAGACGGCACGACTACGGGGAGTATCGTCTCGGATTTACCGAAATTTGACTTCCAGCAAGATCAAAACGGTCTTGACATTTTAGTCTATAACAGAGACTATGACCATGATCCGCTCAAAAATTACTTAGTCGATAAATATGTTTTAAAAAATGGCCTCTTCGAATTTTCCGGAGAGAGTAAAGCTTTGGCAAATGAGGAAAATCAGCCGGATAGCCGCGCCGGAGGGATAAAATAATCTTTTTGCTATCAGCGCGAGGTTAAGAGTCGGCGGGGTGGCAATTTAAAATTAGAAGTGACCTCTTACTGTCATGTCGAGCGAGAAATCCCCTGCAGAATATTTTCAGGTCAGGAGATTTCTCATCTTTCGGAAGACTTAAGGTTTAAGAATGACAATACAGTGAGCGGTTACAATCAGAGGAGTCAGATGAAGAAGTTTTTACCTATGGTGGTTTTTGTGGTGGTAGTAGCCGCTATCGTCATTATCGGAATCAAAGCGAATAAAAATAACAATCCGGGCAACAACCAAGCCGCCAACTCGACTGTCGCTGGATCCGTAACTTCCGGCAAAGTCAAAGGCGCCAGCACCGATACCTCGGGAATCGATCCGGTAGCGCTGGCTAAGTTTCTAACCTCAAAAGGGGCGGTTTTTTACGGAGCGTATTGGTGCCCTCATTGCCAGGACCAAAAGAAACTTTTTGGGGATGCCATGCAATACATCACTTATGTCGAATGCGATCCAAAAGGCGAAAATGCCCAACCGGATAAATGCACGGCGGCCGGAGTCGAGGGTTATCCCACTTGGACGATCAACGGTCAAAAAGTCTCCGGGACGCAGACTTTAAGCCAATTGGCTCAACTTTCCGGCTTCGGGGGATAAGTTCATAAAGCGACATTTATTGTCGTCCTGAGCGAGTCAACGAGTCGAAGGATCTACTTAAAATTATAAAGTTTGTAAAGTTTATAAAGTTGTAAAGTTAATAAAGTTCGTAAAGTAAATCACGTCTAAAAAAGCTATTATACCATTACTAGACTGAATAAATACTAATTCAATAACTTTCTACTTTCTACTTTCAACTTTATAACTTGACGCCACGCTCTTGACAAAGCTAGCTCGAGGCTAATACAATGTTAATGTACGTTTAGGTTTAAACGTCATTAGACAAAATCCACCCGAGAGGAGGTGATAGACATGCAAGCTTATTGTGTAAAGTGCCGCTCGAAGAAAGAGATGCAGAATCCTCAGCAGATCAAAATGAAAAACGGCAAACCGGCCACCAAGGGCGTTTGCCCGGACTGCGGGACCGGAATGTATCGTATCGGCAAAGCCGAATAGTCTGATTTAATTTTTGTTTTTGATCAAAAGAAAAATCCCGCAGCAATGCAGGGATTTTTCTTATCCGCACCCGATGCCATTCACGCCTAAAGACAGTCTTCACACGCCTAGCAAGACTGTCTTTAGGCATAAAGCTGTCAATCTGGAATACAGGTGGTATAAGTGGTATAATACACATATATACACATATGGAGGGTCAAAATGGGTGTCTCTAAGTATAAGGAATCCGCCCCGAATTGTCTGTACCACCTATACAATCGCGGGAATCAAAAGAGGAACATTTTTGTGGACTTCTACGATTATTTATATTTTCTAAAACGACTGAAAGAAAATTGCGACAAATATGATTTTTCGATCATCGCATACTGTTTGATGCCTAACCATTTTCATCTACTGGTAAAGCAACTGTTGGAAAATCCCCCAAGCAAAATTATGTCCCCTTTAACCACAAGCTATTCTAAATCTTTTAATAAGAAATATAATTCGATTGGTCATTTATTCCAAGATCGGTACAAACAAAAAATTGTAACTGTCGATGAATATCTTCATTATCTGGTTGATTACATACACCTAAACCCGGTGAAAGAAAATCTTTGTAAGCAACCTGAGGATTATCCGTACTCCAGCTATAGAGAGCATACAAATACCGCTCGACATAGATACTGCGATCGTAAATTATTGGCCCCTTTGGGATTAAATAAAAGAACATTTCTCGAAATGATGGAAAATGCCAGTCAGATATTCCCTGCAGATGTATTTGATGTAGATTAATGCCTAAAGACAGTCTTGCTAGGCGTGTGAAGACTGTCTTTAGGCATAAACGAGTGCAATTATGTTTCAGCTGAGTTTTACGAAAATCGAGAAGTTTTTGCGCTGTCCGCAGGAGTATGCCTGGTATATCGACAAAAGCGTCTACAACAAGTACCATCAGGATACTCCGCCTTTGATTTTCGGTTCGATCATGCACGCGGTGCTAAACGATTATTATAAAAATCTCGAAAAATCCGAACGCACCAAAGAGAAAATGATTGCTTTGTTTAAGCAAAAATATAAGGCTAATAAGGCCAAGCACGACGCCGTTTTCAAGGATCGAAAGACAGTAACGGGGTACGCTCAGACGGCCGGTCGGGAGTTTACTAATTTTCTGGAGAGTCCGCTGTCAGAGATTGTCCCTTATGTAGCCACTGAGGAAAACATCAAAACCGATTTGGGCGGAGTAGAGCTTTGGGCGAAGATTGACCGGTTTGATACCTCGGCTAAGGGCCTCAAAATTATCGATTACAAAACCGGCAAATATATTGAAGACGAACCGGATCCGCTCCAGCTGGATCTCTATGCGCTTGCGGCTTTCATCAAATTTCCCGAGATCCCGATTCACCAGAAATCGTACTATTATCTTTACGACAATCGCTTCGTTGAAGTTGCCTGCTCAAGCGGCGAGTTCAAAAAAACCCGAGAAAAAGTTCTTGGGATCGCGGAAAATATCCAGAAGACCAAAGAGTTCAAACCGAAAAAGAATCCAAAGTGCATCTGGTGTGACTTTCGCACCATCTGCCCTTTGTGGCAATAGTTCTATCTTTTGTGGGCGATGACTTTGATATTGCAAAGATTATGGAGTCCTAGAGAGCCGTTTTGGCGGCCGATGCCGGAGATTTTGGCCCCGCCGAAAGGATTTTGATGTCGATAGTACTCGGGTCCGTTGATGCTGACGTTGCCGGTTACTATCTGTCTGGCAACTCGCTCGGCTTTTTTCTTGTCGGAAGAATAAACATAACCTCCGAGGCCAAAAGGCGTCTCGTTGGCAAGCTCCAAGGCTTCTTTTTCAGAATTAAATGTTACCATCGGCAATATGGGGGCAAAAACTTCCTCGGTCCAGACCTTCATATTTTTCCGAATATTTTTCAAAATCACCGGCGCGAAAAAGGCGCCTTTTAGATTTTCCGGTAATTCCAATTTGGCCACGATCTTTGCGCCTTTGCTCAAAGCGTCTTCCAGTTGAACTTTGGCGCGTCCGACCTGTTTTTCGCTGGCCAATGGGCCGAAATCAGTCTCTTTCTTCAGGGGATCACCAATCTTCTTTGCGGATAACATTTTGGAAAGTCGGTCGATCAGATCGTCGGCGATCGACTTTTCCACTATTAACCGCTTGAGTGAGGTACAAACTTGCCCGTTGTTGTGAAACCTTTGGTCAAAGATACTTTTAGTTAATTGCCCAAGATCTGCATCCGCGAAAACCACGCCTGGAGCCGAACCGCCAAGTTCTAGAAATGCCCGAATGAACTTTTTGGCGGCAGTTTCGTAAAGTTTATGACCGACCGGTTGGCTTCCGGTGAAATAGATCAAATCGACGTCCTGGTTTGCCAGTTCTTCGCCGACCTTGCCGTCTCCGTTAACTAGGTTGAATACGCCCTTTGGCAGTATTTTAGTAAATATTTTGGCCAAATATTCTCCAGTCAACGGGCAAAGCTCGGAATGTTTGAAAACCACCGTGTTGCCGACAATTAGATTAGTTAACACAGGAATAAACATATTGCCGGAGGGAAAATTCCATGGAGCGATAGCCGCGACCACCCCTAGCGGTTCGTAAAAAATCTGGTGGATTTCGGACGGGCTGGAGATGGTCGTTTCGGGTTTCAATATCCTTTCGCTGTTATCAAGCAGCCAGTCGATTGCCCTCAGGTTCGACTCGACGCTCGGTCTGGCTTCTGAAACCGGCTTTCCCATCTCCATGGTGGTCAATTTGGCTATTTCAGATTTATTCTTGGCAACTTCGTTTCTGATAGATTTGATAAATTTTAGCCTATCTTTTAGCCCAACTTCTCGCCAAGTGGCGTAAGCTTTTCTAGCCGCCGCGACTTTGGACGTGATCTCAGTTGATATCGAGATCTTCACCTCCCCATTTACTTCACCATTTGCCGGATTTATTGACTTTAATTTCGCCATTTATTTCTCCTTAAGCCGATACTAACATATTTTAACACTTTAACCCAGAATTTATTTAAGAATTTATTCACCGGACACCAGATGAGCGTTGATAATAAAATATGACATTATTTTCGTCATGACGAAAATAATGTCATATTTTATAATATAGCTTCAAAAGTTTTTTGGGGTCTAAATTCGGAGTCTAAATCGGATCTAAATTATGATAATTTGTACTCCCAGCCCGGCTGCCAGGACCAAGGGGCAGTGACCGCTTTTTCCAGGGGCACTTTGTTTATCAGATTCTCCAGAGCGTACTGGGTGGCGCGATGGCCAATCACGAGGACTTTTTTACCGGTATAATGTCTTTTTAGACTGGTCAGAAATTCTTTCATCCTTTCAGTCGTTTGTTCGTAACTTTCTCCTCCGGGGAAGGGTTTTGAGATTCTTTGGCCTTTTTCTTTTTCAACAATATCGCTCGACTTCAGAGTCATGTCTCCATAATCGCACTCCCGTAGCCGGTCGTCTCGAAAGATCGGGGTCTTTCCATCGAAAGCGATTTCGGCAGTGTGAAAAGAGCGCTTCAGGTCTGAGCAAAAGATAGCATCAAAGTTATCATCGCCCCGTCGTTCTCCGAGCTCCTCGGCTTGTTTTTCGCCCAAGGGGGACAAATCAACATCAAAGTGCCCCGAGGCTCGCTTAGCCTCGTTGTCAAAAGTCGTGCCGTGAGCTTCAAAGATTATCTGTACCATCTTACGGTTATATTATCACAATAAGTCCGACTCTGCCAAAACCGCTTGAAAAATTCTATAGGATGATGACAGTCTTTAAAGGCATTTGCAAAGACTGTCATCATCCGGACAAATCCGCTTCGGTAGATCCTTCGCAAGCTCAGGATGACTGAAATTAGACCGAGGTGACAGAAAAGCGAGTAACTTGTGCAGGGTAATATAAGGCGATGATTGCCTTGTCAGATAATTATCCGTATTTTTGTACTTTTGTGAGGAAGTGTTAGTGGCATATTGTGAAGATCAGTGTTCTTTGCTACTATAAAGTCATGAAAAGAAGCGAACTTTTCTTTTCTTTTTTGCACTTGCCGGTTGATGCCGCCGCCATTTTTTTCTCGTTCCTGCTGGCCTACCAGCTGCGAGTCAAAACCGACATTATTCCCGCCTACACCAACGTGCTTCTGAAGGATTACTTGTGGTCGGGTGTCTACCTTTTGCCAGTCTGGCTGGTCTTTTTTGCTCTTGCCGGACTTTACAATGTCAGCCGCCAGCGCAACCTGCCGAACAAACTTTACAAAATATTCATCTCCTCCTCGGCCGCGATCTTACTCCTCATCGTCTATATTTTCTTAGGCAAGGTCAGCTTTTTTTCAAGATTAATCTTAGTTTACACCTGGGCCCTCTCCATTATTTTAGTATTCTTCGGTCGGGTAATCATCGACCAAATCCGCACCCTACTTTTTCGCTATGACATCGGTGTCCGACGAACCATTTGCATCGGCGCCAACGAATGCACTCAGAAAATCATTTCACTTTCCAACCAAAAAGTTTCTTTGGGAATGAAAGTCATCGGGGTCTTAAACGGGGCTAAAAATCACGACGACAACGGCCTCAAGATCATCGGCGAGATAGGTGACCTGGAAAGTATTATCAAAAGCCGACAGGTCGATGAAGTTATTCTGACAGATATGTCAATCCCCGAGTCGCAAATTAACGCATTGGTACTGGTCTGCGCCGACAACAACGTCGATTTTAAGTTCATTCCGAACACCTTTTTCATGATCACCTCCCACGTCGACATCAAAGAGCTGGTTGGTTTGCCGATGATGGAGATCCGAAGCACCCCGCTAGATGGCTGGGGACGCATCGCCAAACGCGTTTTTGACATTGTGATCTCGGTTATGGGTTTGGTTGTCAGTCTGCCTTTTTCCATTATTGCGATCATCGGGACGAAATTGACCTCGGAGGGCCCGATATTTTACACGCACGACAGAGTCGGTCGCGACGGTAAGACTTTCCGTTTGATCAAGTTTCGCTCCATGTACAAAGACGCCGAGAAAAACGGCCGTTTCTGGACCGAGAAAAACGACAATCGGATCACTCCGTTCGGCAGATTTTTGCGCAAAACCAATATCGACGAAATCCCCCAGTTTGCCAATGTTCTAAAAGGCGATATGAGCTTTGTCGGGCCGCGTCCGGAGCAGCCGGCTTTTGTCGAAAAGTTTCAAAAGGAGATCCCCGAGTATTTCCGCCGCCATCGGGTCAAGTCCGGGCTGACCGGCTGGGCGCAGGCCAACGGGCTCAAGGGCGACACCTCTATCCAGGAGCGGGTTCGCTACGACATCTTTTACATCGAAAACTGGTCTTTGTGGTTTGACATGAAGATAATTCTAAAAACCGTGGTTCTAATAATTAAAGAAATGGTGGGGGGCAAATATGAATATCGCCATAATTCATGATTGGTTGACCGGCTTTGCCGGCATGGAGCGAGTGCTGGAACAGCTGGTCGAGATATATCCGAAAGCCGATATTTTCACCTCAGTCACAGATTCTGAAAACCTGGTGCGCTTTCGGGGCCATAATTTGAGGAGCAGTTTTCTGCAAAAGATTCCTCTAAGCGTCAAGAAAAGGCAGTTGATGATCCCTCTGATGCCTTATGCCTTTGAAAACCTGGATTTAGGAAAGTATGATCTTGTCATATCGAACTCCTCTTTCGCCGCCAAGGGGGTCATTACCAAAGTCGAAACGCCTCATATTTGTTATTGCCATACCCCGACACGCTATCTTTGGGAATCTCATCTGGACAACCGCGCCTCCGGTAGCGCTTTGAAAAAATGGGCAAACCACAATCTCCTGACCTGGGACAGATTAGCCGCTCTGCGGCCGGATTATTTCATTGCCAACTCCGAAAATATTAAGAAAAAAATCTGGAAATATTACCGCCGTGAGAGCAGGGTGGTTTACCCGCCGGTCGACACTTCCAGGTTCAAACCTTACAACAGATCCGAAATCTCAGACTACTACCTTTGTGTCGGTCGACTGGTGCCGTACAAAAAAGTTGATCTGGTTATTCGAGCCTTTAACGATCTAAAAAAACCTCTTTATGTAGTTGGTACCGGCCCCGAGCAAAAGAAACTTAAGGTCTTGGCCAAGTCAAATATTAAATTTCTCGGTCGCCTGCCGGACAAAGAACAGGCTGAAGTTTACGGCAAGGCCAAGGCTTTTGTTTTTCCGGCTGACGAAGATTTTGGGATTGTCCCGATCGAGGCCCTCGCTTCCGGCCGGCCGGTGATAGCTTACGCTTCCGGCGGAGCGCTTGAGACGATCAAAGAGGGCATAAACGGCACTTTTTTTAAGGAACAGACCCCGCAATGTCTTATCGATACCATCCGGAATTTTGATCCCGACCGTTACGACCCGGAGAGGCTTCGTCAGACATCTTTTGATTTCGACAATGCGATTTTCCGCCACCGCTTCAAAGAAACCGTGGACGAAATGGTTAAAGATTATCAAAAAAACGGACCGCCACTCCGCTGATCGACGGGTGACCTCCACAGATCAATTCCACAGATTAGCGGATAATAACCAAGAAACAAGATACAAACAAATATCAATAATCAATATCCAAATAATCAAACAAGGTCGAGGAGTAAAGACAGTCTTTGTAAATACAGTAAAGACTGTCTTTGCAGAAATTAACTGGCCCCACTTCGTTCCGACGCTTTGGGACTTCGCGGGGCAAAAATAACTTCGTTATGTTTGGAGGGGAAATTTGAAAAGTGTCGATGGGCTGGAAAAGAAAGTCGTCGAAAGACCTAGGTATGTGCGGCAAAAACCCATTGTCGAGGATTTTTATTTTTCAAAACAAAGAAACAAAAAACCCGTCAATATCATCCCGGGGCTTCTCTACATATTATTTTTCCTGATTGTCTCTTTTGGGACGGTTTTCAGCCTCGACCGAGTCCAGGCTTATAAAAATGATTTAGAAATGAACAGCCGTGTCATTCAGGACGAGATCGAGCAGGGGCTAAAGGGCATCAATGAAAACGATTATCAAACCGCTGCCGGCCGTTTCAAAAGCGCCGACAAAAAATTAACCGCGCTCAAAGTTCAGCTTCAGCAAACCGGGCAGTATATCCCCTATTTTTTTTATCTGCCCCAAAGCGATTCCAAACTGAACGAATCGACGAAAATCATTAAAATCGTCTCAACTATGACCCGATCAGTCAGTCTTTTGAGTAACGGACTTGAAGCTTTGTCCTCCGGAAATGGCCCCAAAACCACCGATCAGATCCAGTTAATTTCCGATATGACTCAAAAACTAACCCAAGTAGCCTTAAACGATAAGGGCCGGCTTGAAATCTGCGATTCCGAATTGTCCGATGCCGACAAAATGTTGGGGGCATCCGGGGGTGGCTATTATTCGGACTTAAAAAAACAACTCAAGACAAGCCTGCCGGAGATCCGGTCCAAGGTCAAAGAAGCGGTAAATATTTATGATCTGATCCCGAAGATATTTGCCCACGACGACACCAAAAATTATCTGATTCTCTTTCAAAACAATTCAGAGCTGCGACCGGCCGGAGGGTTTTTGGGAAGTTTCGCCGTGGCCGGATTCCAAGACAGCGCCCTGAAACAGTTGGATTTTGAAACCAACATTTACAAAATCGACAAACCTTATATGGCCAAAAATCCTATTTTTACGCCTGCGGAATATTTATATGTGACCCCAAGCCTGGCGCTTCGCGATTCGAATTACGATCAGGATTTCAAACCAGCCGCACAGAAGGTGATGTGGTTTTACAGTCAAGAAACCGGAAAAAACTCCGCCGGAGTCATCGCTCTTGATACCACTTTAATAACGAATCTTCTGAAGCTGATCGGACCGATCGAGATGCCGGATTATGGGCTGATTGTGACCGGCGACAATTTCCTCCAGGAGATTGAGTATCAAGTCGAGATCGGCTATTTCAAGGACAAGTCCAACTGGCCGGAAAATGCCCCCAAAAAGATACTATCCGAGATGATGCCGAAGATTATTCAAAAAACTTTTTCAGGATTAAACAATAAAGAAAAGCGTGCCCAAATAGTGGCTTTGATAAACGATTCTTTGTTTGGTAAGCATCTTTTGTTTTATGCCGATGAGACTTCACTTCAAAATTATCTCGAAGATCAGAATTATGCCGGTAGGATTTCTAGCTTCGGTGGTGATTACTTACTGCTCAGCAATTCAAATATCGGGGGCAAAAAGAGTAGCTTAAACGTCAAAGAAGCAATGAGCCAGAAGATCAGCCTCGACACCGACGGCCATGTTTCAAAAACAGTCGATATCAAGAGATCTCATCAAGGCACTTACAACTGGCCGGATGGGATCAACAAAACATTTAACAAACTTATCGTCCCCGAGGGATCGAGGATCATCAATTACCGGATTCTTTCCGGCGATGATTTTCCTTATTCCGATTGGAATAACAGGGACAAGGGAGGAATTGCCACTTCTCTTGAGGAAGGTAAAACCGTCTTTTCCTTTTGGCTGAATACCAAGCCCGGGGAGACGAGTGAGTTACAGATCAATTATCAGCTTCCGCCGGAGTTAATTTTTCCTGACAATTATCAGCTTTTGATTCAGAAGCAACCGGGGACGGTCGGGAGCAACCAAAATATCGAAATAAGCAGTCCCAGAAAGAAAATATATATAAAGTCGGAGGAGTACAAAAATCCGATCAACTTTGTCCTTGACCAGGACACGATCCTAAAAGCGGATTTTAGGTAACAAATTTGCTAGAAAAATATAAGATATTTTTAATGTTAAGGGAGGGAAAGATGAAAAAGGGTACTATGAGTGCGGGAAATCGCCCCAACTACGCCGCCTGGAGCTGGGGGTTGCTAGGGGCAGGGATTGTGGTGTTTGCGATAGAAAATATTTCTAATTACTCGTCCGAAATGTTTAGTACACTACAGATATTAATTTTGATAATTTTATTGGCCTCGATATTTTGCAGCATTATTTCGATAAAACGAAGCAAGTTGAACATTATCCTATTAATATTTGAGACATTGTTAGCATTTTTTTGGACTTATGTAATTGTTTACTCAACCACCTCTATTTAATTTCACTTTGTCTGTTTTTTTCTTTTTCGATAAGCTAGAACCGATAAAAAACATATTAATATTGCAAGTACTAATACGGAGATTACAGATTCCCTGTTTATCTTGGTGCCCTTAACCTGACCTGTTCCTTCATATTTTTCAAGATTGTTACGAGTTGATTCTGGGGACTGGGCGTTTGTTGTTGACGCTACAGAGCTCCTACCAAAAGGTCCCTTGTTGGGGGTTAGGTTGGTATTAGACTCGGTAACTACCCCGATTAGTTTTGCGACACCGATCTGTGTCTGTTGGTTTGTGGTCGGGTCCACGATTGCACCAATGTTTGCGGCAGATACGGCAGAAAGTCCAAGTTTGAACTGCTGACTGGTGAGACTTACTTCACCATTTGTCGCCAAGAGTCTAAACTCCAAACTGTGGGTTGCGTTGGTGAGATTGGCTAGATCCAAGCTGTACTCCAGACCGGGATGATCGGTTTCGACGGTCTCTAGGTAGTATCCGTCGGCGTAAACGTCGATTTGTTTCAGGTTTTGCAGATTTGTTATTGACCCCGAAACTTTCAGGTTATTTCCAGACCGATCAATGCTTTCGATAGAAAGTCGTGGTAGGAAATAGCCACTGTTTATGACTCTGAAGTTTACTTCTTTCTCGGTCGAATTACCAAAGAGATCGACTACCGTTAACTTTATTCTGTGTATCCCATCAGGCAAATTATTCAGTTGCAGCTTGTAGCTATACGAAGACTGGAGATCGTTTTGGTAATCGATGGCTTGGTCGTCGAGATACAAAAACACCGAGTCGACGGCCTGGTTGTTGCTGATTTGCGCTTGAAGATTTAGTGTTTGGGAAGCTTCAAGTTCTTGGTCTGGGGTTGGCGATAAAATATCTACAACCGGAGCTACGGTACCTGTCGCCGGTAGATCCGGACTTAAAACATAGTCTGAAAAGTGCGGCAGAGTTGCTGAAACTGTGTTGAGCGAGGTATCTATCGAAGATGCAACTTTTTGCCAGCTTCCCTCAGTGGAACGAGTGAAAATCGATAGGTATCTTTCCAGCTTCCCGGGGAGATTATCCGGATAATTAAAAGTGAGATTTGGACTCTCCAGCTGATCTCCGGTAGTTCCAAGAGAATAAACAGGAGTGATACAACCGCTCGCCGGACAGTTTTGGTTTTGAGAAGTTGCGATATTTACCGCTTCCGTGGTATTTGTCTCCAGAGTCAGGTCGGAATTTTCGTAGTGTTGGCGGCCGAAGGCTGTCTGGCCGGTGACTACCTTGTCTACCCAAATCGGCTGACTCCAAGAGATTTTGCCATCGGCCTCAACTTCGACACGGAGGTATTGCTCGGAACCGGTAACTTGATAACTTGCGGAAGAAACATCTTTAAACTCTTTCAGCAATTTACCGAAACGCCCGATGAATTTGATCTTACCCGGCTTACCGGACAAAACCGAAACGGTGTCTGCGGAGTTTGTGACTTTGATCCGAGGCGCTTTTGATCCTTGAACCGCGTAGAAATTGCCTTTTTTCAGGTTTTCCATTATCGCTTCTTGGGAGAGCGTAGGTGCGTTGACCATCACCGCTCCGCCGTCAAAACCAATGTTCCCCGGAGTATAGTCATCATCAGCGGTGCCGAATATAGATCTTCGCCCCGATAGAATTGAGTCCCAATTATCTGTCGAGTTAGAGCAGTTTTTCAGTTTGCAATCAATCGTAACTATAGTATTATCACTCCCTTTTGAGTAGATATTGAACAAATTTAGGCCATTCAGAGCAGATATTCTACTCCATGACATCCGATATCTTCTCTCGTTAGGGTGAGCAACAACAGCGATTCCATTTTGAGTTGTTATACTGTCAACTCTCTCCTGATCACTTTTTGTTTCATCTATTGCGTTTAGTATCCCGATGGCCAAAAGATGATTTCCACCTGGTGGTTGGGTGTCTTCTTCTGAGTTGATAATATGCATTATCCCGGGCACATGAGGATCGGGGGTGACTGTATTATGTTCGGTCAAGGCAATAAAGTTGTATCCTTCGTTCATGTATTTTGATTCAGTAAAGCTAGGAGAGAATTTATCTTTTATGTAATATTCCCAGCTGAGTGGATTTTCAGGAATATAGTGTGCATGCAACTGTCCCAAGAAAGTCTGGCCGTAGTCGGTATAGGGAGAACGGAGAGTGAAAGCTTCGCTACCTTTGGTCAAGATCCGGTCGGCGTCGAAGTATTCCAGCTCCTTGGCGCCGAAATTGTAAATTATCAGCCGCCCATGGTCGATTGTGAGTTCGCCGCCAAAAACAGTGACACCCGGCAGATCAAAGGATCCGGTCAGCCGTCCGGAGGTGTTAAACTGCACCAATCTCGGTTTAGAGGTGACGAAGTAGATTTTACCGTCGACCAGTAGAGGGTTTGAACGGATATATTCATTGACTGCAAAAGGGGCGTCGTAAGTTATTCCCCGAGGAGTATAGAGGATGTGCAAGATGTAGTTTCCGTCGTTACTAAAGGCATTGATGTTGCCGCCGGCGAAAATCGGCCAACCTTGGTTGAAATACGCACCACTTTTGGCTCCGGTCTCCGCATCCATCCCCCAATGCCGTGTCGGATCGTAAAACATTTTGGTAATGTCCGAAAAAACCAGATTCCCAACCATACCGAGGTGTTGTACCTCCCAGAGCGAAGTCCCATCGGCAAGGTTGATGGCGTAGGTTATGCCGGCATAGGGATTGGCATTGTAATAAACTCGGTGTTTGTAAGTAATGACCGCAGAGCTTGGGGTAGCCGCTTCGGCCCGATTCCAAAGCGGTTGCCAAGTAGACATTTGGTAGGCATAAAGACGATGGCTGGGAGCGGTAAAACCCAGAACTTTGTCCTCGGTCACCGTGATCCGGACAAAACTCCCGTCGCTCCGCGGTTTCTCGATGCTACCGGCCAGCTGCCCGTCTGAAATATTCAGGATAGCGATCCGCCCTTCGCAAACAAAGACATATCCTCCGTTTAGGGTCGGCGAGCATAAAGAACTGTTGGGGGCGGATACGTATTTCCAGCTAAGCTCCCGAGTGTAAATGTTCACGGCTTTAATATGAACTTGGGTGTTAATGAATTCGGAGTAAATCATGGTGTTGCCGCTGATCACCGGAGCGTAAAAGGAATTCGAATAGGAGATCGACCATTGTTTCTTGACTTTGGGGTTGAAATGGCCGCTGGCGATACCGGAGTTGAAGGCATCGCCTTTCAAGTACGAATCGGGCGAATCGGCCTGGGCGTGGCTGAAAAACAAAAAAACCCCGAAAAAGGGGATCAAAAAACCGAAAATTCCTCTTAGAATAACTCCCCGCATCGAGACCTCCCCGTCTCTATGAGTCTGCGTATCAGACAGGCTCAAAACTATTCTATCGCCGATTTTCAATTCTTAACCAGAGTTTATCCGATATTATTGATCAACGCAAATGCCGTGTTCTCCTTTAGCATTTTCTGATAACACCGCTTTTAATAGCGGCGTCCTTGACGGCCCGAGCGATTTTTTTGACCACTTGCTTTTCCAAAGGCTGCGGGAGGATCCGGTTCGCCGTGGCTTTGCCGGTGGCCCCGGCCAAGGCCATGGTGGCGGCCAGTTTCATTTTCTCGGTAATTTTGGTGGCTTTGGCGTCCAAAGCGCCGCGAAAAATTCCCGGAAAAGCCAGGACATTGTTGACCTGGTTGGGAAAGTCGCTCCGGCCGGTGGCGACTATAGCCGCTCCGGCGTCCAGAGCCTCTTCCGGCTCGATCTCCGGAACGGGATTGGCCATAGCAAAAACGATAGCATTACTATTCATCGACCGAACCATTTCTTTGGTCAGCACGTGGGGAGCGGACAGGCCGATAAAAATATCGGCGCCTCTCACTGCGTCCGCCAAGCCTCCGGATAGCTTACTAATCCCGACTGTTTTACAGATTTGTTTCTTATATCCGCTAATTTTCGAGCGGGAACAAACTAACCCTTGACTGTCCACCAGTAAAATATTGGCTCTGTAACCGGTAAATTCGCTAATCATCCGAGCAGTGGCCGTGCCCGCGGCTCCCAGACCGTTGACCACTATTTTGCATTTTTCCAACGATTTACCGACAACTTTACTGGCATTTATCAGTCCTGCCAGAACCACTATGGCCGTCCCATGCTGATCGTCATGCATGACCGGAATGCCGAGATCCTGCAGAGCATTTTCAATCTCGAAACATCTTGGGGCCGAAATGTCCTCCAGGTTGATCCCGCCGAAAGAGGGCGCCAGGGACCGGCAGATCATAATGATTTCAGCGGTTTCTTGCGTGTCGAGACAAAGAGGATAGGCATCGATACCGGCAAATTCCTTGAAAAGCAGAGCCTTGCCGGCCATAACCGGCTGAGCCGCTTCGGGACCGATATTCCCGAGACCCAAAACCGCCGAGCCGTCGGTGATCACGGCCACGCTGTTGTTGCGCATTGAATAGTCCCAGATCTTGTCTTTGTCTTTGGCGATCTCTCTGGATACCGCCGCCACTCCCGGGGTGTAGAAAACCGAGAGATCTTCCAGAGAATTGACCCCCATTTTAGAGTAAATGCCGATCTTGCCCTTTAGCTTTTTGTGACG
This sequence comes from bacterium, assembly GCA_021812945.1. Classification (GTDB taxonomy): domain Bacteria; phylum Patescibacteriota; class UBA1384; order XYA2-FULL-43-10; family JAKAMI01; genus JAKAMI01. Next base: position 24,629 of record JAKAMI010000001.1, on the reverse strand, counting down.
TTTGAGTGACTCTTCGCCATGATCCATGGTAATTTTAAGCTAAAAAATAAAGGCTGGTTCGATTGTATCAAAAATGATCTCGAAGGTCATCAGGGCTTGATTGCCAGACTGATTTTCGGTATAATCAAGAGACTCGAAAATCCTCATTTGCGTCTAGGATTCAAGGTTTGGAATTTGTCTCTTGGATATTGAGTTATCGACGGCGAAACTACGGGGGTGTATTAGCTTCGACGGAAGGACATTAAAAACTTAAGCAGCAGGCCGGTGAGTCAATCGCCGTATAAGCGTTGACAAAACTAAGTGTCAAATCACTTTCAGCAAAAATCAATACTGCTCTTGCAGGAATGACTTTTGCGCCAGTCGCAGCCTAATCGCCGCGACCGTGGCTACTTTGGCTATTCGACCAAAGTATTACCACGTCATACTTCGAATTGCTGGCTTATCGGTTCTAAAGCGATTCGCCTTAAGACTTACTTTAGATAGAGCAGGTGATATTTGTTCCGATATTTTCACTTGTTCAAACAAAATTCATCGGAACTAAGCCTGTAGAAGTTTAAGTTTTTACCTTTCGGACGCGGGTGCGACTCCCGCCACCTCCACCACGAAATTTACAGTTATGGCCCCGTATTTTTTGTATACACATGCTCTCATTTTGGAACACACACCCGTGACCATTTTATTTTTAAGAGAAAAAATTGTGAAACTTAACCTGCAATGGTTGAGTTTTTGTTTAATTTGTGCTTATCTGATAACATCAGGGGTAAATACTGGTACCAAGCCCCTGAAACCCGATGGGAGGTCATTGACATGGATAAGCCAGATCTGGAGAGGGTTATCGGCCACGCTTACTGGATGGCTACCAACCCTCCGTACTACAGTAGTGAGAGACTGCTTGAATATCTGGAGTTGGGTGGAGACCCCAACGCCGCGCGCGACCAGCTCAGCTGCCTGCCTCATTGGGTTGGGTTGCACGGAACCAATGAGGACCTTTACGCTCTGATCACCGCTGGCGGTGAAGTCGACTGCCGTTCGGCATGGGGGCACACTCCGTTGTTCTGGATCTACTACGAGTGTGCATTGCAGAACGTCATCCCGCATGACAGGGTCGAGGCTCTGCTAGAGCGGGGCGCCAACATCAACGCCACCGAGCAGGACGGGGATACCCCGCTCCACAAGCTGACAACGTCGCTTTATCCGCGCCCGGACGAGGTCGCTTTCCTGGTCAGGCATGGAGCCAAGGTCGGCCCTCGAAACAAGAAAGGGCGCCAGCCTATCCACAATGCGGCCGAGATGTGTCAGCCCCTGACGGCAGCCAAGCTGGTTGAGTTGGGCGCCGAGATCAATGCCCAGGACAGTGACGGGCTGACGCCGCTTCACATCATCGGTAAGGGAATCAGTGTCTGGCACTGGCCGGAAGCTCGCCTGTCCGCGGCAGTGACCGGACTGCTCGATCTTGGCGCCAGTCCGAACATCAAGAACAAGTCGGGTCAGACTGTCCTGACTCACTACCTCGGCCGCTTCGGCGACATGGGTTCGATCTTCAAGACGCTACTCGAGCATGGCGCCGACCCCACACTCGCCGACAAAGATGAGCTGACCCCTAGCCAGCATGCCCTCAGTCACGGCCACCGCGAGGTCGCTGAGATGTTCGCAGTCCAATGGCAGGCTCTGAATGCGTGAGCAACACACGACCTGACATCCCACGGAGTGGGCATATGCCCACTCCGTACCTAAATCCTATCGTTAGATAGTTAAAAATATTACCGAAATCCTTTGATTGCGGGCATTTTTTTTATGATATCCCCAATAATCCACCGTACTTGATCGAATTTAAAATAATCGGTACAATGGGGGTAGTGAGGGGCAATCACCAGCATGTGATTGTTTTTTGACTTGATTGCTAACATATAATGTAATGTACCGACCGACACCGATGGCTAGTGATGACAGTCTTTAGACACATTTGCAAAGACTGTCTTTGTAGGCAAAATCGGTATTATCTGCGCAATAGGTTTGTGAAAGGATCTCAATATATGCCAGACGACAAAAAGAAAACTACATACGATGCCAGTCAGATCACTGTCCTTGAAGGGCTTGATCCGGTTCGCAAACGTCCGGGAATGTATATCGGCGGTACCGGTCCGGAAGGTCTGCATCACTTGATCTGGGAAGTTTTTGACAACTCCCTAGACGAGGCGATGGCCGGTTACTGCGATCGGATCGAAGTTACGCTTCTTCCCGACGGTTCGGCACGCATCACCGATAACGGCCGCGGCATTCCGGTCGACAAACAGCGCCAGACTGGCAAATCGGCTCTGGAAACGGTTTTGACCATCCTCCACGCCGGAGGTAAGTTTGGCGACGGCGGCTACAAAGTCTCCGGCGGTCTCCACGGTGTCGGCGTCTCAGTGGTAAATGCGCTTTCGACCAAACTTCGAGCCGAGGTCAAACGCGACGGCAAACTTTACGCCCAGGAATACGAGAAGGGCAAGCCGCTCTCAGACATTAAAGTGGTCGGAACTGCGGAGGGTACCGGAACCATCATTACCTTTTCACCGGATCCGGAAATTTTCAAAAATATTCGATTTTCTTTCAAAACTATCGTCGACCATCTCCGCCAGCAGGCCTATTTAACGAAAAAAGTTTGGATTACCATAACCGACGAGCGGATCGGGGTAACAGATTCGGCAGAAGAAGATTTTGACGATCAAATAGAATCCGAGGAAGAGATTACCGAGACCGATGTTGTTGGGGAAAAAATCGAAGAAGACGATATTGACAATAAAGAATCGAGACCGATCCAGCCCAAAGAGCCGTCTCTAAAACCAAAAATTTACAATTTTTATTTTGAAGGCGGGATCAAATCTTACGTCGTTAGCCTCTCCAAAAACCGCCAGCCGATCAACGAGAAACCTTTTTACTACGAAAAGATTATCGATGATGTCCAAACCACCATCGCGGTAGTTTACACCGACGATTTCAAAGAACACGTTTACTCCTTTGCCAACAACATTCACACCACCGACGGCGGGACTCATCTGACCGGCTTCCGCTCAGCATTGACTCGGGTTATCAACGATTATGCCAAGAAAAACGGCTGGATCAAATCCGCCTCCGAAGCGCTTTCCGGCGACGACGTGCGGGAGGGTCTAACCGCCGTTATCTCAGTCAAACTCCGTGAACCCCAGTTCGAGGGCCAAACCAAAGCCAAGCTCGGCAACGCCGAGGTCCGCTCCATCGCCGAGACGGCCACCGCCGAGGGTTTTGCCTATTACCTCGAAGAAAATCCACAGGAGGGACGCCGAATAGTCGAAAAATGTTCGCTTTCGGCCAAAGCCAGACTCGCCGCTCGTGCCGCCCGCGAGACCATTATCCGCAAGGGTGCTTTGGAGGGTATGACGCTTCCGGGTAAACTGGCCGACTGCTCCAGCAAAGATCCCTCCAGATCGGAAATCTATATTGTGGAGGGCGACAGTGCCGGTGGATGTTTTTCAGGTGATGCAAAAGTAGCCCTAACCGACGGAAGAAATTTATCATTTAAGCAACTTATTGAGGAAGACAAAAAAGGGAAACAAAATTATTGTTACACGATAAAGCAAGGTGGCAAAATAGGGATTGAAAAAATAACAAATCCTCGGTTGACTCATAAAAAAGCCTCGGTTATTAAACTAGTTCTTGATAATGGGGAAGAAATAGTTTGTACCCCGGACCATAAGTTCATGTTGCGCGACAGTTCTTTTATTCAGGCGAAAGACTTAAAAACCGATTCAAGTTTAATGTCTTTTGATATTGATATTACTTCATCAAACATATCCGAGATAGATCACAGTAATCTCAAATTGGTGCGGATTGAGTCATTAAAAACGAACATCGATGTTTATGATATAGAAGTACCGAGCACTCATAACTTTGCACTGGCTTCAGGAGTTTTTGTTCATAACAGTGCCAAATCAGCTCGAGATCGGAATTTTCAAGCTATATTACCTTTGCGGGGGAAAATATTAAATGTCGAACGGGCCCGGCTGGACCGGATGTTGTCCTCGGACGAGATCAAAGCCTTAATCGTGGCGGTCGGAGTCGGTATCGGCGACCAGATTGACTACAAGAAACTTCGCTATCACCGCATCATCATTATGACAGACGCCGACGTTGACGGCGCTCACATCCGCACGCTACTTTTGACATTTTTCTATCGCAATTTCCCCGACATTGTCGAAAACGGCCACATCTATATCGCCCAGCCGCCTCTCTACATTATTAGCCACGGCAAAGAAAAGGTGCCATGCTACAACGACCAGGAAAAGGACGATTATTTAAAGAAAATCGGGTTTGAGCCGGAAGAAATACAGTCCGAAGTCCAAGAGTCCGAAAGTCCGGAAGAAATTGTTGATGAAGAAACTGAAGAAACCGAGGGAGACACAGAAAAAGACAATGATCCAAAATCGGATAAGAAAAAGCCTGGGAAGATCAGTATTCAGCGCTACAAGGGTCTGGGTGAAATGAATCCGGAACAGCTCTGGCAGACGACTATGAATCCGGCCAATCGGGTGCTTTTGCAGGTGACGGTGGAAGAGGCCGAAAAAGCCGACGAAATATTTACCATGCTGATGGGCGACGAAGTCCCGCCGCGCAAGCGCTTCATCCAAACCCATGCCAAGGCGGTCAAGAATTTGGACGTCTAGATCCGTTAGACATAGAAAGAAGTAGCAAGACATAGAAAGAAATAGTCGCGACGATGTCTACCCATGTCTAACAATGTCTAGCTACGTTTAGCACCCTATTATCATCTATATTTACGAGTAGTAACATGGCTGACGAAAAGCAAACAACTGAAAACGAACCAATCGAGCCGGAAGAGACGGTGGTCGATGAAAACAACGAGACCTTGCCGGAAATTGTCGAGGAACCTATTTTAGTGGAAGAAAATCAGATCATCATCGACCCCAACATCGGCACTATCAAATCCCGCGGCATAGTCCGAGAGATGCAAGAGTCCTACCTTGACTACGCTATGAGCATTATTGTCTCGCGCGCCCTGCCCGATGTTCGAGACGGCTTGAAGCCGGTCCACCGCCGGGTGCTTTTTGCTATGGGTAATCTGGGGTTAAGGTCAAACGTCAAATACAGAAAATCCGCCACCATTGTCGGTGAAGTTATGGGAAACTACCACCCGCACGGCGACATGGCCATTTACGATACTTTGGTCCGGATGGCTCAAGATTTCTCGATGCGTTACCAGATGGTTGACGGCCAAGGCAACTTCGGTTCTATGGACGGAGACTCGGCCGCCGCTATGCGATACACCGAAGCCCGCATGACCAAGATGGCCGAAGAGATGCTCTTTGACCTTGACAAAGACACGGTTGACTGGCAGGACAACTACGACTCGACCAAGAAAGAACCGAAAGTTTTGCCGGCCAAAGTGCCTCAACTTTTGCTCAACGGTTCCATGGGTATCGCTGTCGGCATGGCGACCAATATCCCTCCTCATAATCTGACCGAAGTTTGCGACGCGATAAATTATCAAATAGATAACCCCGAAGCCACAGTCGAAGACTTGATGGAGTTTGTCAAAGGACCTGATTTTCCGACCGGCGGTATCATTTATGACATCAGCGAGATAAAACAGGCCTATGCTACCGGCAAGGGCAAGGTGGTTATCCGCGCCAAAGCCGAGATCGAGGAGCAAAAACGGGGCTTTCGCATCGTTATCACCGAGATTCCTTACCAAGTCAATAAATCCACTCTTATCTCTAAGATTGCCGACCTGGTTCAAGAGAAAAAACTGGAGGGCATTTACGATATTCGCGACGAGTCCGACCGCAACGGTGTCCGAGTAGTCATCGAAATAAAAGCCAACGCTTATCCCAACAAAATCCTAAACCGGCTTTACGAGCTGACTCAGATGCAAACGGCTTTTCATGTCAATATGCTAGCGCTGACACCCTCTCTTGAGCCGCAACTTATGAGTCTGCCGGAGATCATTAGCTTTTTCATTGCCCATCGACAAGTTGTCATAACTCGTCGTACAAAGTATGATCTTTTGAAAGCCAAGGATCGGGCTCATATTCTCGAAGGCTTGAAGATCGCTCTTGACCACATCGAAGAGATTATCGAGACCATCAAGAAATCAACCACCAAAGAAACGGCCCACAAGAACTTGATGGCTCGTTTCGGTCTTTCAGGCAAACAAGCCTCGGCCATCTTAGAGATGAGACTCTCGGCTTTGGCCGGCTTAGAGCGGCAAAAGGTCGAGGATGAGTACCAAGAAAAACTCAAGCTGATCGCTTATCTGGAAGATCTACTCAACAATCCAGCCAAAATATTGGCTCTGATTAAAACCGAAATAAACGAGATCAAGACCAAATACGGCGATAAGCGTCGGACCCAAGTCGTCGAGCAAGCCATCGGCAAATTCACCGCCGAGGACTTGATTCCGGACGAACAGGTCATCGTCACCCTGACCACCGGCGGCTACATTAAACGTTTACCGGTCGACACTTATCGTTCTCAAGTTCGCGGCGGCAAGGGCGTGACCGGGATGACGACCAAGGAAGAAGACGCCGTCGAGCATCTGCTGTGCGTTTCGACTCACGACGACGTGATGTTCTTCACCAATCAGGGGCGATTGTTCAGAACCAAGGTCTACGAGATTCCGGCTTCGGGACGCCAGGCCAAAGGTGTGGCTTTGGTCAACATTATCCAGCTGGCGCCGAACGAGAAAGTCACCACACTTTTGATGGTCAAGAAAAATGCACTGGACGAGTCAAAGTATTTCTTTATGGCGACCCAAAAGGGCGTGGTCAAGAAAACTCAAGTCCTAGCCTATAAAAACGTTCGAAAGTCCGGCATTATCGCTATCAAACTCAACAAAGCCGACGAGCTCAAATGGGTCAAACTGACCGAAGGCGACTCGGTCATAGTCCAAGTCAGCTCCAAGGGTCAAGCTATTTGCTACCCGGAGACCGATGTTCGAGCTATGGGCCGGTCGGCGGCCGGAGTCCGCGGCATCAACCTGCGGCCGGGCGACTTTGTCATGGGGGTCGATGTAGTCGAGAAAGCTCTGTCGCCATTTACCGACTATGCGCCAAAATCCGGCTTTCCTGATATGCTGGTGGTTCTGGAAAACGGTTACGGCAAGCGAACTATGCTCAAGCATTTCCACCTGCAAAAACGCGGCGGGGTCGGGATCAAGGCCGCTAACTGCACAACGAAAACCGGCAATCTTATCGGTATGCACATAATCCACGACGACTTGGGTGATGTGGTTCTAGCCTCCAGAAACGGCCAAGTTATCCGGATGAAACTCTCCACTATCAAACGGCTCGGACGCGACACCCAGGGAGTGACTCTGATGCGCCTGACCGACGACCGAGTTTCTTCCGTCACCATCATCCGTCCGGAAGAAGAAAAACCCGAAGACCAAGTTTGCGAGGTCAAGCCCCCGAAAGGCAATCCGCCCAAAACATCTCATGACAAACCGGCCGATATTGAGGCCAAACCCAAAACGAAAAAGGTTGATTCCCCTTCTTCTGTCATTACTGCCTCCCCATCTGTCATTTCCGCTTCTCACCCTGTCATTCCTGCGGAGGCAGGAATCCAGTCCGAATCTTCAAAATCCGAACCAGTCGCGAAACAAAAATCGGAAACAATCGATTTAGTCAAAAAGACGATATCTGACACCAAACTAAAAGCAAAACCGATTCCGACTAAACCCACCCCTACTGTCATTTCTGCCTCTCCCTCTGTCATTCCTGCGAAGGCAGGAATCCAGACCGATGAACCAGAAGAACAAAACGAACCAAAACTAAGTCCGGAGATCAAAATAAATACTTACAAAGAACCCCCAAAACCAGTCGAATCGGAAACAACTCCGGCCGACATTATTGAGCCCGATAAAGTCGACGATACTGAAGAAGGTAAGACCTGGCCTGAGAATCTCAACCAACCTTCAATTTTTAAAGTAAATACTTATAATCCTAAAGTCAAAGCAGATGTTGAGGAGGAGAAGAAACCCGCCCCAAAGCAACCCTCCAAAAAACTCTTCGACGAACCCAACTATTGGGGAAAACAATAGCCCCTCCCTTCGTCATTGCGAGGAGTCATCGACGTGGCAATCTCATGTCCTAAAAGTAGAAAGTTCTAAAGTCATCAGTCATCAGTCATCAGTCATCAGTCATCAGTCAATTACCCTAGATGTACTCTAAGATGAAAGTTTTTGCCCCAGCTTGTAGCTACGGGGGGTTTGTGCTATGCTTCTAATCAGTATATGGATGGTGACCGCCACAGATTAATTCCACAGATCGGGACAGGATCAGTGATTTATCGGTGGAGTTGATCTGTAGAGGTCGCTGTTTCAGTCTTTGATTTGTGCGATATTTGTGAATAAGATTTGTGTAAGTTATGGCAAGGTTTCAAAAACGAAAACTGAGTAAAAAGGAAGCGTCGGCGATCAAGAAGCAAGAGGGGCAGGTCAGCCGGTTTTCTGATACGCAAACGACGGTTGAGGCGCCTAAAAAAGTCAAAAAGCAAATAGAAGTTCCGGCGGTTGTTTCGGTCAAAGATCTCTCTGATATCATGGCGCTTCCAGTAACTTCGATTATCTCAGCATTGATGAAAAACGGAGTCCTAGCCAATATAAATGAAAACATCGATTTTCTGACCGCCCAGATCATCGGTGATGACCTAGGCTTTGAGATCGTCGAAAAAAAGGAAGAGAAAACCAATATTGCCCAGCAAAAAATTGAAGTAACCGGCAAGAAACTAACCACCCGACCACCGGTCGTGGCCATAATGGGGCACGTCGATCACGGCAAAACCTCGCTACTCGACAAAATCCGCCGGGCCAACGTGGTGGCGGGGGAATCCGGCGGGATCACCCAACACATCTCCGCCTTTCAGGTCGAAGTAACTCTAAAGAAAAACGAAAAAAGGCAAATTACCTTCATCGACACCCCCGGCCACGCCGCTTTCACCACCATGCGCTCTCACGGTACCGCCATCACCGATATGGTAGTCCTTATCGTGGCGGCGGACGACGGGGTCATGCCGCAAACCGTCGAAGTTATCGAACAAGCCAAGAGCAACAATGTTCCAATCATCGTCGCGGTCAATAAGGTCGACAAGCCGGGCGCCGATATCAATAAAGTTAAACAGCAACTCGTAGAACACGGTCTAACCTCCGAAGAGTGGGGCGGAGAGACTATAGTGGTCGAAGTCTCGGCCAAGACCGGACAGGGGATAGATAAACTCTTGGAATCCATCGCTCTCTTTGCCGATCTGAAGAATTATCAGGCCGACGAAACCGAGCAAGCCACCGGCGTAGTTATCGAGTCCCACATGCATAAAGGCTCAGGACCGCTGGCGATCTTGCTGGTGGAAAACGGTACGCTCCGCAAGGGTCAGTCGGTGGTTGTGGGAAAATACTGGGGTAAGGTTCGAATACTAACGGATACATTAGATCGGCCGATTGCGGAAGCTAAGCCAAGTACCTCGGTTCGAATGGCGGGACTAAACGGTTTACCGACATTCGGAGATCGACTTTTGGTGGTTAAATCCGAAAAAGAAGCCAAGGATCAAGCCGAAAAATACCGCGAACAAGCGGCCAGTGATTTTGTCTCAGCCAAAAAGATTGTTTCAAGCGAAAGTGAAGGAAACGTGAAAGTTTATGAATTCAATTTGGTGGTTAAAGCCGACGTCAAAGGCTCGTTGGAAGCCATCAAGCAAACCTTGAACGCTATCAGCCATCCCGAACTGAAACTTCAAATAGTTCACGAAGGGATCGGGGCAGTTTCCGAGTCGGACGTAAATATGGCCTCAACCTCAAAAGCGTTACTTTTAGCATTTCGTGTATCCGTAATGGGTGCCGCCAAGCGCTTGGCCGAACTCGAAAAAGTTATGATAAAGTCATACGATGTCATATATGATCTTATTGACGACGTTAAAGCCCGGATGTCGGAGATACTGCCGCCCGAAAGACGAATTGTCGAAACCGGCAAGCTCAAAGTCTTGGCGACTTTCCGATTCGACCGAAAAATCACCATTTTTGGCGGGATGATCGAGTCGGGCGAACTAAAGCGAAACGACCTCATCAAAATAATGCGCGGAGAAAAAGAAGTTTATAGCGGCAAGATAGAGACTCTTCGATCCGGCAAAGACGAGGTGGTTGAGGCCAAAAGCGGCAGCGAAACCGGCGTCTCGGTAGCCGGAATGATCGACGTGCTCAAAGACGATGAACTCATCGCTTATCGAATTGACGAAATCAAAAGGACTGTGGAGTAGTTTAACTCTAACGTCTTAAGGATTTTGTCTGCGCTCCCGGCCGCCCTAGCCAGCCTACTCATTCGTCTCTCATTTTTTTGTTTCAAACAAAATTAAATCAAGCTAGTTTTGGTTATTGTGTCTTGGTTATTGAAATTTCCCTGGAAAAGTTTGCTTATGCTACTCGTTTTGCTAAAATAGAACTAGTCTTGAGGTCAAGAGTATCATGTGGAGGGTAATGGTTGAGATTGGACAAGTACTCGGTTCGTTTGATAAGGCCAGTTATTTCTGGGATAGTTTGTCGATGGCCATAACGCCTTTTATGATTCTCGACATCCTTATCGTAGCGGTTTTCATATACTGGATCTATGTATTCCTCAAAGAAACCCGGGCCATGCGGATTCTCTATGGTTTCTTATTTTTGGGTATTTTGGCTATTATCGGCCGGGTTCTGGATTTGGTACTACTCAACTGGATTCTAAAATATCTTATGACTATGCTGGTCGTAGCTATTCCGATAGTTTTTCAGCCGGAACTTCGGGCGGTTCTGGAACGGCTTGGCCGCGCCAAGTTTTTGTCCGATCTATCATCATTATCCAGATCCGGACAGACAAAACTAATCAACGAACTAGTGACTGCCTCCGAAGTTTTGTCAGACCAGAAAATCGGCGCTCTCATTGTCATCCAGAGAAAAACGGCTCTGGGAGAGTATATTTCAAGTGGTGTCAGTTTGGAGGCGAAAGTTTCGGCGGAGTTATTGCTTTCGATATTTTTTCCGAAATCACCGCTTCACGACGGAGCAACCATTATCGTCGGCAATCAGATCATCTCCGCCGGTTGCACTTTGCCTATCGGCGATTCTCTGGAAAATATGGGCCTGGGCACGCGGCATAAAGCTGCTGTGACCCTTTCCGAGCTCTCAGACGCCATTATCATCGTTATCTCGGAAGAAACCGGGACCATGTCGCTAGCGATTGAAGGCCGACTCCAAAGAAAACTAGATTCCGAGGAGCTAAGGTCGCAGCTTGCGAGACATTTCCGAAGCAACCTAAAGAAAGAAAAGTAAGATGATTAGGCTGGTAACACACAATCTGGGTATGAAAATAGTTGCCCTGCTCCTGGCGCTGGGTTTGTGGGTTTTTGTAGCCGCGGCTCAGAACAATGTCGCCAAATTCCCGGGAAGCATCCCGGTCAAAGCGGTCAATGTCCCGACCAACTTTTCCGCTATTTACGATACCAAAGAAGTGAACTTAAAGATTGCCGCCGATCCAAGCGTCTGGAAACAGCTTTCGAGCGACAATTTTTCAGCTTTTGTGGACTTAAACGGTCTGGCCGCCGGAACTCACAACCTTAAAGTAATAGTCAATCCGAACCTGCCAAATGTTTCGGTCATAGAAGTCGATCCGGCCAATATTATGGTGCGGTTGGAACCGGTTGAGAAAAAAACGGTCTCGGTGGCGGCAGTCATCATCGGCCAGGCTGCCGACGGTCGGACCATCGGTAGCATTGATTTTACTCCCGATAAAGTCGAAATTTCCGGCCCCAAAAGCCTGATTGGGGGAGCTACGGCGGCCTCGGCCATCGTCAAACTAAACGGCGAGTCGGACGGTTTCAGCCGAGACATTACCCTTTCCGTACTAAATGATAAAAACGAAGCGATAAACGAGATCACAATCAATCCAGCCACGGCTAAGGCGGATGTAACAATAGTTAAAGCAGGAAATAATAAAACGGTCGGAGTTAAGGCGGTCACCACCGGCCTGGCAGCCAGCGGTTTCTTTGTTTCGAACATTGTTGTGGACCCGGCGACGGTCGATGTTGTCGGCCAGGATTCACTTTTGAGAACCACCCAATATATCGAGACACTTCCTGTCGACATTGCCGGCCAAAGCGATACTCTGGTTAAAACAGTCGCCCTATCTTTGCCAGCGGGAATAACTTTGCAAAAAGACAGCAACCAGAAGGTTAAAGTAACAATTTCGTTTAGCGGCACTTCAACTTCGAAAGAAATTGTTGCGACTATCAATCCGATCAATCTGAATCCCGGTCTTGCGGTGACCGGTTATACCCCGAGTGCCGTTAAAATCGTAGCCTCGGGGCCGGCGAATTTAGTGAATAATCTGACCTCCGCCGATGTCGTTCTAAATTTGGATCTAGCAAATAAATCTACGAGTAGCGGTATCGGCGTCGATCTTACCGCCGCAATGTTTAAAGTTCCAGCCGGAGTCACAGTGGCTTCGTTTCTACCCTCAAGTCTCTCAGTTGCTATAGGCCAAAAATAGCCTCAATTTCTAACCATTTCACGCCTAAAGGTCTTGACACCCCTTTTGGAGGTTGGTAAACTAGTTTACGAATCTTGATTCCCGACTGCGCTTAAGCGGCGGGAGATCGGATCCTTTTTTATTGAGGTTGAGCGCGTATCCGATTGTAGTTAATGTTTGCATCCGCCTAGTCAGTGGATGAGCGGTCTTTAGAGGACTGCAACTAAGTTTCCCGAAAGGGAAAGGAGTATTATCGCCCTCGATGAGCCTAGCCCTCAGTCTGCGGAAGATAGTAATCTGGAAGATAAATTCAATAATATAAAAAGCCTAATTGGTCACCAGATCAAAGCTTTTCAGGCTCAAGTCGATCATCTTATACAAAATAAAGAGCTGCTTGTTTCTCAATATCAAAAGACTCGAACTTTTCTTTTGTCCAAGAGGCAGTATTTACCTCATGCTGGGATTCTAACTTTTGCTCTCATGGCGGGACTTAGCAATATCTCCGCCGCCAAAGCCGATGGTTCGTTCAGCCTGGCTATGTCCGATCCCCAAACAACCCGCGCCGTTATCGGCCAAGTAGATAAGTATACCCCCATCGGCAACGATGCCGCTATTTATGACGCTGAAACCAACACTACTCTGGCTTTGAGCAACGGTTATTTGGAAAAGCAGCAGGTTGTTTTGACCAACATTACCGACCGTACCGATAGGACCGTGGCCGCTGCCGCGCCTGTCGCTCTTGACAACAGCTCTAAAACCATCAACTACACCGTGGGAAGCGGTGATACTCTCTCCGGTATCGGCTGGAAATACGGAGTGGAACTAGCCTCTCTTAAGTATGTAAATGATATTACCGATGTTGACTCTATACAACCCGGCCAAAGTCTTAAGGTTCCTCCGGTAGGTTACACGGTTTCTGAGAGCAAGATAGCCCAAAAAGACAAGAAACTGGCCTTGGCTAGTCGCGCTACCACCACCAGAAGCTCGAGTTCAAGCCGAGACGCCAGCACAGTTTCAAACAACGGACGAAGGCTCGGTTTTGGAGGCATGGGCTATGCGCCGGGTTATTGTACGGAATATGCCGCCGAAGTCGCCGGGGTTCCCGGTGGGCTGGGAAATGGCGGACAATGGTATAGAAACGCTCAAGCTCGGGGTATGTCGACTGGAACAACGCCTCGGGTTGGAGCGGTCTTTGTCACGGGTGAAAGCTGGGCCGGACATGTCGGGGTTGTCACCGGAGTGAACTCGGACGGATCATTTACGACTACCGAGATGAACTACGAAGGCTGGGGGATTGTGAGTTCACGCACCATGTCACCATACGCAGTCAAGGGCTTCATTTACTAATAAAAAATTGTAACAGTGACCTCCGCAGATCTATACCGCAGATTAACCCAATGATCAGTGGAATTGATCAGTGGCGGTCACCGTTCAATATTATGTTTTTAGACCAAACAAAAATCAAGGTGGAGGCGGGAAAAGGCGGCGACGGAGCCGTTTCTTTTTTGCGTGAAAAATATCGTCCCAAAGGCGGTCCGGACGGCGGCGACGGAGGCCGCGGCGGCGACGTAATTTTAGTGTCTCACCGCGATGTCACCACTCTGACCGACCTAGACCGAATCGGCTATTTCAAAGCCGAGGACGGTCAAAACGGCATGACCGATCGAAAAAAGGGTAAAAACGGGGAGGACTTCATTCTCAAAGTCCCTGTCGGGACTCAGATATACATCAAAAATTTAAAATCTTCTCATTTTGCCACCCTCGACTCCTCTTTTGTCATCCCTGACTCTTCTTTTGTCATCCCGGGCTTGACCCGGGATCCACTCAATAAAGTATTACTATTTGATTTCACCGCCGAGAATCGAGAATTAAACATCGCCAAAGGCGGCAACGGCGGTTGGGGTAACTGGCATTTCAAGACTTCGATCAAACAGGCTCCGCAGTGGGCCAAAGAGGGTTTGCCGGGCGAGAAGCAGGAATTGTTTTTAGAGTTAAAATTAATAGCCGATGTCGGCATCATCGGCCTGCCAAACGCCGGAAAATCAACATTATTGTCTGTCATTACTAATGCCGGACCGAAGATTGCCGATTATCCTTTTACCACTCTCTCGCCCAATCTCGGAGTGGCCAAGATTGGCCGAAAAGAATTCGTTATCGCCGATATCCCCGGGCTGATTGAAGGCGCTCACCAAGGGAAAGGTCTTGGTGATAAGTTTTTACGCCATATCGAACGCACCAAAACTCTCATTCATTTAATTGACGCCGGTAGCGACGACGTGTTGCGAGATTATAAAATAATCAGATCGGAACTGGAAAAATTCAGCAAAAAATTAACCTCAAAAAGAGAGATAGTGGTTTTGAGTAAGATAGAAACTATTGACGAAAAAGATCTCCGAAAGAAATTGAACATTCTCCAAAAAGCTCTCAAGGGCTCTATGATATTAGCTCTCTCTGCTTCCACCCACCTCGGCACCAAACAGCTCCTTGAATCGCTCTAACTATTAGCAACCCTTCAGCCTCAAATCTCAAAAATGTCCGAAGGTGTGAAGCTATTACACATCGGATGTGTAATAGCTTCACACCTTCGGACTTGAGCGTGGCTATTGACAAGAAGTTAATAACCTCTAAAATAGTAGGTGATGAGCTTTTTTTAGGGGACAAATTTATGCGCTTGACATGCAGCTTTTGCTGTGGTATGTTTAGATTGTAAAAATAAAAGCATTATTAGATAAATTGCGAACCAGCCTTGGCTTTAAGCAGTACTCAATTAATCTTTTAATTTGACCGCTTCAGGTGGTCATTTTCAGGTCTTCAGGTCTTAATTAACTTCGAGGGTTTATGAAAGAGAATCACAATTCTTCTCGGGTGGTGTTGTCGAAAAGCAACGCCTCGGCTGATGTCAGCCTCCCGAATCTGATTGAAGTTCAAACCAAGTCTTACGATTGGTTCTTCAAGGAGGGGCTGAGGGAGCTTTTGAATGAGATCTCCCCGATAGAGGATTTCTCGGGACGGTCACTCTCTCTTTCGTTTAACGATTTCTACCTGGAGAAACCCAAAATTGACGAGAAGACCGCCAAACACAAAAATCTCACCTACAAAACCTCTCTTAAGGTCAAGACCACTTTGGTCAATAAAGAAACCAACGAGATCAAAGAAGGCGAAGTCTTTCTTGGCGATTTCCCCGTGATGACTAACCGAGGCACTTTCATCATCAATGGAGTCGAACGGGTGGTTGTCTCTCAGATTGTCCGGTCTTACGGCGTGCTCTTTACCGCCGAAGAATTCGGCGGCCGCAAGCTGTTTGGAGCTAAGATTATCCCGAACCGTGGAGCTTGGCTCGAACTCGAAACAAACGCCAAAGGGGTAGTCTCGGTCAAAATCGACCGCAAAAGACGTATTCCGGTAACGACTTTTTTGCGCTCACTCGGTTACAACTTCAACGACGAAATTCAAGCGCTTTTCACTGATGTAGACGACAATCCGGATCTTAAATACATCGAGAAAACCCTGGAAAAAGATACCGCCAGAGATCAAAATACCGGCCTGATCGAGGTCTATAAAAAGATCCGCCCGGGGGATTTGGCCACGCTCGAAAGCGCCAAACTCTTCATCGAATCCATGTTTTACAATCCCAAGCGTTATGATCTGGGTCGGGTTGGGCGTTACAAAATGAATCAACGACTGGATCTAAATGTCGAGAACACTCCCGAAAATCGAGTCTTGCGCAAAGAAGACTTTGTGGCCATTGTCAAAGAGATCATTCGATTAAATAATACGCCCGACGCCGAACCGGACGACACTGACAATCTCAAAAACCGCCGAGTTCGAACCGTGGGCGAGCTGGTTCAGGGACGGGTTAGGATCGGACTTCTGCGTGTCGAACGAATAGTTAAGGATCGCATGTCGGTCAACGAACCGGCGACTGTCACTCCGGCCCAGCTGGTCAACTCCAGGCCCATCGCCGCCGCTCTCCAGGAATTTTTCGCCTCGTCCCAAATGTCGCAGTTTATGAATCAGACCAACCCGCTGGCTGAGCTGGAACACAAAAGGACTTTGTCCGCCACCGGTCCCGGAGGGTTGTCCCGCGACCGCGCCGGCTTCGAAGTGCGCGATGTTCACACCTCGCACTACGGCCGGATCTGCCCCATCGAGACTCCGGAAGGCCAAAACATCGGCTTGGTCGGCTATCTTTCCAGCTATGCCAAGATCAACGAATTCGGTTTCATCGAAACCCCGTATCGAACGGTTGAGAAAGTCAAAGGCAAAGCCCCTAGGGTCACCGACAAGATTGTCTATCTGGATGCCGGACAGGAAGAACGGGCTTACATTGCTCCGGCCTCAGTTGAAGTCGACAAAGACGGCCACTTCACCGAACCCAAAGTTATCGCTCGCCACCAAGGCGATCCGGCTATTTACGAGGTCGAAAACATCGATTTTATGGACGTTACTCCGAAGCAAATTGTCTCTATTACTGCCGCTCTTATCCCTTTCATCGAGCATGACGACGCTGCGCGTTCTTCCATGGGTTCGAACATGCAACGTCAGGCCGTACCTCTGATCAAACCGGAAGCTCCGATGATCGGGACCGGCATGGAAAAATCAGCTGCCGCCGACTCCGGTCAGATTTTGACCACTCAATTCGAAGGCGAAATCACCCATGTTTCCTCCGATCTGATTCGGGTCAAATCCGAAGACGGCGAGAAACACGACTATTATCTCGAAAAATTTGTCCGCTCAAACCAGGGAACCTGCATTAACCAGACCCCTCGGGTGACTTTGGGCGACCGAGTGAAAAAAGGCGACCTTTTGGCCGACAGCTCAGCTACCGACAAGGGTGAGTTGGCTCTGGGTAAAAATCTGGTCGTAGCCTTTATGTCTTGGGGCGGAGCCAACTTTGAGGACGCTATCATCATTTCCGACAAACTGGTCGAAGAACACAATCTCTCTTCGGTCCATATTGAAAAATATTCGCTTGAAGTTCGCGATACCAAACTCGGCCCCGAGATCCTGACTCGAGATATCCCAAATGTTTCAGAAGAGGCTTTGAGCAATCTGGACGAAGAAGGCATTATCCGAATCGGCGCCGAAGTTTCTGCCGGAGACCTTCTGGTCGGCAAGATCTCGCCTAAAGGTGAAACCGAACTTTCGGCCGAGGAAAGACTGCTTCGCGCCATCTTCGGCGAAAAAGCCAAGGATGTCCGCGATTCCAGCTTGCGTCTGCCACACGGCGAACGGGGTAAGGTGGTTGAAGTCAAAATATTTTCCAAAGAAAATCAGGACGAACTTCCGAGCGGCGTTTACCAAAGGGTTGAAGTAGCCGTGGCTCAGCTTCGAAAGATTTCCGTCGGCGACAAGCTTGCCGGACGACACGGCAACAAAGGCGTTATCGCCAAGGTTTTGCCTGTCCATGACCTGCCATACCTGCCGGATGGCCGGCCGGTCGACATTGTCTTGAATCCGCTTGGCGTGGTCTCGCGGATGAACATCGGCCAGATTTTGGAAACTCATCTTGGTTGGGTGGCCAAAGAAACCAATCAGAGAATAGCTTTGCCGGTCTTTGAAAGTATCAGTTTTGACAACATTAAACCGATGATGAAAGAGGCCGGCTTAACCGAAGACGGCAAAGTCCAGTTGATCGACGGCCGCACCGGCGAACCGTTTGATCAGAAAACCGTGGTCGGGGTTATCTATATGATGAAACTTCACCACTTGGTCGAAGATAAAATGCATGCCCGTTCCGTCGGGCCATACTCCATGATCACCCAGCAGCCGCTCGGCGGCAAAGCCCAGTTCGGCGGCCAGCGATTCGGCGAAATGGAAGTTTGGGCGCTTGAAGCCTATGGCGCCGCCCACACTTTACAGGAAATGCTGACCATTAAATCGGACGATGTTATCGGTCGCAGCCGTGCTTACGAGTCAATTATCAAGGGAGAGAAAATTCAGAAACCGAACTTGCCCGAAGCCTTTAACGTTATGGTTAAGGAGTTACAGAGTTTGGGTCTTTCGGTCGATATTATGGGCGAAGGGGTCGGCACCGAGGGTCCGGACAAGCTGAAACTTGAGCTTAAAGAAAAAACCAGACTTGAAGAAGAGGAATCAACCGAGGAGATAGACGAAGAAATCACCGAGATCGCTGCCGGTCAAACCGCTCCGGAAGAAGATGTCGTTGCCGCTCCGGACGAGGTTGCAGACTAATAAATTGATGAAGTGACCGCCACAGATTAACACCACAGATTAGGCTACAGGATCCCTGCCTGCCTGCCTGCAGGCAGGAGTGGCTTATCAGTGGAATTGATCAGTGGAGGTCACCGTTCCCATTAAAAGAGGAGTTCATAATGGAGAAAGTCGAAGTAAAAGATCAGGTGACATCGACTGATTTCGATGCAATCCGTTTGCTTATTGCCAGCCCGGATGCAATCTTGGGTTGGTCTCACGGTGAGGTCCTAAAACCGGAAACTATCAACTATCGCACCCAAAAACCGGAACGCGACGGTCTTTTTGACGAACGCATTTTCGGGCCGACCAAGGACTGGGAGTGTTATTGCGGCAAATATCGCAAAGTTCGCTACAAGGGCGTAGTTTGCGATAAGTGCGGAGTCGAAGTCACCCGCTCCAATGTCCGCCGTGTCCGGATGGGCCACATCGACCTGGCCGTGCCGGTTACCCACATCTGGTATGTTCGCGGCGTGCCCAGTGTCATGGGGATGATTCTCGACCTGCCGGTTTCAGCGCTTGAGAAGGTTATCTACTTTGCTTCCTTTATCGTGACCAAAGTCGACGAGGAGTTGAAAATGCAGGCTCTGGAGGAACTCAAGAATCAATACGAAGAAAATCGAAAGCGCGAGATGGAACTTAAGGATGCCTCCGGAAGTCTGGATCTGAGAGTCGCTCGGATGGAATCCGCCTACAAGGCCGCCAAGTCTGAGCTGGAATCACTTGCCCCTCGAACTATACTTTCCGAAGCCAAATTCCACGATCTTTCCATCAATTACGGCTCTATAGTCAAAGTCGGGATCGGCGCCGAGGCGGTTTTCGAGCTCCTCAAAACCATCGACATTGACCAAGAAATCGAAAACCTCAAGCTGGAAGCCGAAAGAGCCATTGGCGCCAACAAACGCAAAGCCCTAAAACGCTTGAAGATTTTTACCAATATGAAGAAGGCTGAGATTAAGCCCGATTGGCTAGTCCTGAAACGGCTGCCGGTTTTACCGCCCGATCTAAGGCCGATGGTTCAGCTTGACGGCGGCCGTTTTGCCGCCTCGGACTTAAACGACCTTTATCGCCGAGTCCTAAACCGCAACAACCGACTGAAAAGATTAGTCAATCAAGGCGCACCGGAAGTTATCTGCCGCAACGAAAAAAGGATGCTGCAGGAAGCCGTCGATTCGCTCATAGATAATTCAGCCAAACAAGGCAAAGTAGCTCAAGCCACCGGCAATCGCCGAAAATTACGGTCTCTTTCCGATATGCTTCGCGGCAAACAAGGGCGTTTCCGCCAAAATCTTTTGGGTAAACGAGTCGATTACTCCGGTCGTTCGGTTATTGTAGTCGGCGCCAATCTCAAGCTCAACGAATGCGGTTTGCCGAAAGTAATGGCTCTGGAACTGTTTAAACCTTTTGTTATCGGCCGGCTGATAGCCGACGGCTATGTCCACAACGTCAAAAACGCCACCCGGCTTATCGAGCGAGGCGAATCTTTCGTTTGGGATATTTTGGAGCAGATTACAGACAACCATTATGTCCTGTTGAATCGCGCCCCCACGCTTCACCGTCTGGGTATCCAGGCTTTCAAACCGAAACTGATAGAAGGCCGCGCCATCCAGATACACCCGCTGGTTTGTACCGCTTTCAATGCCGACTTTGACGGCGACCAGATGGCTGTCCATATTCCGCTGTCCGAGCAAGCCCAAAAAGAGGCTGGCGAGATCATGCTTTCCTCAAAAAACCTTCTGAAACCCGCCTCTGGCGAGCCGGTAGTCACCCCCCAGAAAGACATTGTTCTTGGCTGCTACTTTCTTTCATACATTAAAGAAGGTCTCAGGGGCGAAGGCAAAGTTTTTAATTCATTCAATGAAGCCTATTCCTATTTCAATCTCGGATTTATCAAGATTCAGGCCAAAATCAAGGTCCGGCAGGAGGGGGAGATGGTTGAAACCTCGGTCGGCCGCATTATCCTGAACCGAATTTTTCCGGAGGAATTGGGTTTCCAAAATTATCTTTTTGACCGCAAAGGTGTTTCGGCTTTGGTGGCTCGAGTTTTCCGCGAATACGGAGTCGAGCGGACCAGCCAACTGGTGGATGACTTGAAGGACGTTGGATTCAAATATGCCGGCTACTCGGGTATCACCTTCTCGGTCGACGACATCCAAGTCCCGGATGCCAAGGGCGAGATCATTACCAAAGCCGAAAAATCTCTGGCTCAGATCAACCAACAGTATCAACGCGGCCTGATCACCAACGACGAACGCTACGCCAAAACCATCGAAATGTGGATGGATATTCAAGGCCGGTTGGAAAAAGAGATGGTCAAGAATTTCGACAAGGAGAACGACATCTACACCATCTTTAGCTCCGGTGCCCGCGGCAGCTTAACTCAGATCAATCAGATTGCCGGTATGAAAGGCCTGGTAGCCAATCCTTCCGGTGAAATTATCGAACTGCCGATCAAATCAAACTTCAAAGAAGGTCTGAGTGTTTTTGAATACTTCCTCTCCTCCCATGGCTCTCGTAAAGGACGAGCTGACACGGCTCTTCGGACCTCTGAAGCCGGTTATCTGACCAGACGTCTGGTTGATGTTTCGCAGGATACCATCATTGATGAAGCCGACTGCGGTACCACCAACTACATGGTTTTCGATAAGGCGGATCTTCTAGCCCGCGGTGAGAAACTCTATGACCATATTCATACCCGGGTTTTGGGCGAAAATGCCGGAAAATATAAGAAAGGTAGCCTTATAAATCAAGAAATGGCGAATAACTTGGAACAGGACGAGAAAATTAAGAGCGTCAGCGTTCGAACTCTCCTGACTTGCGCCTCGCACCGTGGTGTTTGCCAGTCCTGTTATGGCGCCGACCTAGCGACAGGCGAGCTGGCCGAGATCGGCTCGGTCGTTGGCATCGTCGCTGCTCAAGCCATCGGTGAACCCGGCACCCAGCTGACCATGAGAACTTTCCACACCGGCGGATCGGCTGGAGAGGACATTGTTTCCGGTCTTCCCCGAGTCGAAGAACTTTTCGAAGCCCGTATTCCTAAGCAACCTGCCGTCCTGGCCGAACTTGGTGGGAAAGTCAAGATTTACGACCTGGAACAGGAGAAGATTATCGAAATCCATTCCAGTGATTTTCAAACTTACGAGGTCGAGCTTCCCGAGGGTTACAAACCGTCTGTTAAGGACGGCGACCAAGTCAAAGCCAAGGATGTGGTGGCCACCGCGGAAGACAAAAAACCGCTTCGGACCACTCTTGAGGGTGTAGCCAAGATTAAAGATAACAAGATTGCCATTACCAATAAAAAGAAGTTGTCTGTCACTTACCATCTGCCCCAAAATGTCAGTCTGCTCGTTGAAGACGGTCAAACTGTCGAACGCGGAGCCCAGCTGACCGAGGGTAGTCTTGAATTGTCAATGAGCCTCAAACTGCGAGGACTTAAAGAAACTCAGCGCTACATTATTAAAGAGGTTCAGACGATTTATGAGTCTCAAGGACAAAATATCAACGACAAGCACCTTGAAGTAATTGTGCGACAGATGTCTTCCAAGGTTAAGATAGTCGATCCCGGTCAGAGCGAATCTTTACTTCAGGGTCAGATTATTAATTCAAGTAAGGTTATGACGGGTAACGAAAAGCTGGAAACCGAGAAAAAGAAGCAGGCGCAGACTGAGGATCTCATCATCGGGATCTCCCGCATTGCCATCAAGACCGACAGTTTCCTCTCTGCCGCTTCCTTTCAGGAAACCACCTCGGTGCTGATCGACGCCGCGATTCAGGGCAAGTTCGATTACCTCAAAGGCTTAAAGGAAAACGTCATCATCGGCCGCTTGATTCCTGCCGGTACCGCTTACCGTTCCGTCTCGGAGCTTGAAAACGACTAGACTTTATGATAAAGTCATAAAGTCTCGTAAGGTCAACATTCAAGATTCAAGTCCAAGTTCAAAAAAATTCCAACACCCAACTTTAA
Organism: bacterium; assembly: GCA_021812945.1. Taxonomy (GTDB): domain Bacteria; phylum Patescibacteriota; class UBA1384; order XYA2-FULL-43-10; family JAKAMI01; genus JAKAMI01. The sequence goes on along the minus strand of JAKAMI010000001.1, from coordinate 1,931 downwards.
GAAAATTGATCATTGGAACTTGAATATTTATTGAAAATTGAAAATTGATCATTGAAAATTATTAAGTAATGCCAACCATCAACCAACTTTTGCGTCATGGGCGCAGTAAAATAGTCAAGAGAAGCAAAGTTTCAGCCCTGAAGCGGAGTTTTAATTTCTTAAAAAACAAGCCGGTGTCTATCGAAAAAGGTTGTCCCCAAAAACGCGGCGTCTGTGTCAAAGTTTCAACCATGACTCCGAAAAAACCAAACTCGGCGCTTCGTAAATTTGCTAGAGTCAGACTAACAAACGGTATGGAAGTTAACGCCTACATCGGCGGCGAAGGCCACAATCTCCAGGAGCACTCCATTGTCATGATCCGCGGCGGACGCGTCAAAGACCTGCCGGGTATGCGATACCACATTGTCCGTGGCAAGCTCGACTTGGCCGGGGTCAAAGACCGAAAACAAGGCCGCAGCAAATACGGGGCCAAGAGACCTAAGGATTAGTAATAAGGAAGCAGCGACCCCCACTGATTAATTCCACAGATCGGAACAGGATCAGTGGAGTTGATCAGTGGCGGTCGCTCAACATTGAAGTTATGCGAGGAAATTTTTCTTACAAAAAACATGACATTGAACCAGACGCCAAGTTCGGCTCTCTTTTGGTAGCCAAGATGATCAACAAAATAATGCTCAACGGCAAGAAAACCGTGGCGCAGAAGATCATTTACGACGCTCTTGAGCTGAGCGCCAAAGAGCTCAAAGCCGAACCGATGGAAGTTTTCGAAACCATTATCAAAAATGTCGGGCCTCTGATGGAGGTCAAAGGCAAAAGAATCGGCGGAGCCAACTACCAGGTCCCGATGGAAGTCAACAAAACCCGTAAAAATACTCTGGCGATGCGCTGGATCATTGCCGCCGCCCGTTCCCGCAAAGGTTTGCCGATGACCGAAGCTTTGAAGCAGGAGATGATCGACGCTTTTAAGGGTACCGGCACCGCTATCAAAAAGAAAGAGGAAGTCCACCGCATGGCCGAAGCCAACAAAGCCTTCGCCCATTTTGCTAGGCTCTAAATTGTGAAATTAAATCTAGATCTAAGAAAAGAAAAAGTTCCCAAAGAGGGGACTTTTTCTTAAATTCTGATAGAATTGAACGTAAAGGAGAAAAATGAGCGTAGAACAACCCGGACCGGTTATTGATCGTTTCCAAAAAACCAAAGAAAAAAGTGTCGAAGAAACTCGACTTGAGTCGGCTATTCATGAAGCTAAAGCGCAACTTTTAGAATATATGACTGTCGGGGAGCGTCATTTTTGTGAAAAATGGTATGCAAAACAGCTACGAAATAAATATCCTCATAGTTATCAACGATATCTCGAGTATCACTATTTCTTAGGCAGCTCTCCACGCCGGCCGGATGGAAGCCTAGCTTTTCAATGTGACCTTTTGAAATTTCCAGAAGAGGACTCGACTGTCGCATTTTTAGATTCGATCCTTGGAGATGGAACAGCTGAAAAAACCAAGCGTCGAGAATTATTATCACACTATCAAACTGTTGAAGACGAGTTTGAGAGAAGGAAACGAGAGCTGATGAAAAATTCGGAGTAAATGGAAATTCGGAGTAAGTTAGCTAGTTAAGTTCTAGATACGACAAGCGCGACGACCGGGGCTGGCCATCGCGCTTTTGGGTTTTACTGTCCACCCGCCGGGTGGACAGTAACGGAATAGGCCACTTCTTAAACCGGATCCTGCGGGATCCCAAATCGGTTACGATACCGACTCGCTATGTCGGCGGCTCAGTGGAATGCCGCCTCACCCAATTCTCACAGCGGACTATTTCAATATCCAAACATTTCTGTTATGATTCTTAGAGAGAAGGGGACTTTTTTAGTAACAAATTTGAAGCAGTAACCCTCATTGATCAACTCCACTGATAAACCACTCCTGTCTGAC